>JBAYZO010000004.1:0-72528 GCA_041672465.1 Eubacteriales bacterium | reverse complement strand
CCCACGGGCGAAAAGTCGGGGCGAAGCTCTCTTTTTTCCCGTAATAAAAACATATAAGGAAGTTTTCTTAAGTTTGTTTTCTAAAAGGTTTGCGTGCTAAAAGGCCGCGGCCTTTTTTTATACCCAAATGTCGGGTTTTGTCATATAATGAGATTGAAGAATAAATCCTAAACTTGAAGTGAAGGGATGTTCGTTACCGTGATGAGAAGAAAACAAGACGCCCCGGAAGGGTGTGTTTTTATACTGTCGTCAATTACCTACGCGCACAAGGCGTCAAAGCTTTTATCCCTTGCGGGAATACCTTCCTCTCTCATAAAGGGAAGCGACCTTAAAAAGTTCGACGGCTGCGGCTACGGCATTAACGTGAGGGGGGATTGCGTAAGAGCGCGAAATATAATTGAGTCGGGAGGGATAACAATCCGTTCCGAAACAAGGGAAGGCAGACAGGCATAAAATAAAATGATTTATTTAGACAACGCCGCCACGGGCTACCCAAAGAGCGGCCGGGTGGTTAAAAGCGTGGCAAAGGCAATGAGAGCCTGCGGCAACCCCGGCAGGAGCGGGCATGGGCTTTCGGTCTTCGCCTCGAGAAAGATATATGAGTGCCGCGAACGGCTTGCCTTGTTTTTTGACACCGAGCCCGAAAAGGTGGTTCTCACGCCGTCGGCGACGACGGCGCTTAACATGGCGATAAAAGGGTTCGCGAAAAATAAAATCGTCACTTCAAACGTCGAGCATAACGCCGTCTATCGGCCGCTTTGCTCGCTTGAAGCTTCAAAAAAGGCTGAAATTTGTTTTTTTGACGCCATGGGGACAGATGACGAAATTGTAAGCAGCTTTAAAAGCGTTATAGCCGGTGCTTTCGCCGCCGTGTTTACCCACGCTTCCAACGTGTTCGGCAGGGTGCTGCCCGTAAGCCGCCTTGCGGCGGAGGCGAAAAAACAAGGAGCTATAACCATAATCGACGCCGCCCAGAGCGCGGGGCATATTATGGTTTCGGTTGCGGGTTTCGGCGCGGATATTATTTGCGTAGCGGGGCACAAAGGGCTTTACGGCCCGCTTGGGACGGGAGCCATGCTTTTAAATAAAAACTTCGGGCAAATCGGTCAAACGCTGCTCGAGGGCGGCGCCGGGCTATTGTCGTTTGAAAAAACAATGCCGGACTCTCTTCCCGAACGCTTTGAGCCGGGAACCATGAACGCTCCGGCGTTTTCAGGGCTCGCGGAGGCGGTGAGAGAGACGTCTGAGGCGGGCTTTGGGGAGCGTTTGGAGTTTAAAAAGCTTATCGAGGGGCTGATGTCAATTAAAAACGTCACGCTTTACGGACTTGACGCGTTAAACGCCGGGGAGTTTTTGCCCGTGGCGCTCTTTAACATAAAAGGCTTAGACAGCGAGAGCTTGGCGAGTTTTCTCACCCGCCGGGGGATTTGCGTTAGAGGGGGGTTCCACTGCGCACCGCTGGCGCATAATTCGCTTGGCACAAAAAACGGCGGGGTAAGGGTGAGTTTAGGGAGAAAAAACACTAAAAGGGATATCGACGTCTTCCTCCGCGAGACGGCGAATATAGCCAAAAGGGCGTTATAAGCCCTTTTTTTGCGGTTAAGCGGGGTGTTCCTGCCACAAACTCCCGATTGACAACGGTTTAACGATGGGTTATAATTAACCATCGAAAAGTAAAAACGCGCAAAGACCGCCGATTTGTTAAAAGGAATGATTTAAAATATGAATGTTTGGAGTTTTTTTCTGGTCAGAAAAATAAGGGTGTTTTTTTCCCTTTATTCCGAAGAAAAGTTTTTAAACAAAAATGGGAAAAAGGGCTTGCTTTTGCGAAAAGTTTACCCGTTCGTCTATTTTTTTGACGAAACCGAAACCGTTTGGTCTTACAGCATGGAATGGCTGAATTCCTCGCCCGAGACGCCGGAAAACAAAGAGTATCTCGAAGTTAGAAAAGAAAAAGAGGGTGTGGTTTATTGCGGCAGGCGGAACTGCTTCGCTTTTTTGGCAAAGGAAGGGGCAACCCCGCCCGAAAAAAGCCCGGCGGCGGTTAAAGCGCTTAAAAAGCGCTACTTTTCGCTGGCGATCTTCTGGACAATCTGCCTTGTTTATGTTGCCGGACTGGTTCTTTATAACCTCAGCTGGGCGGGCAAGTTTAATAAAATGGGCTATAAAGTCCCCGCGGACAAAGACGAAATAATGCCTTACTTTAACTTTGTGGTGGGGAAAAACCCCGCGAAGCTGTTTTTGGCGTTTCTCTGGCCGATAGCAGCCGCCGTTTCCGCCGCCGCCGTGTTTTACTGGACCGAATTTACCGCGTGGTTTAAAAAGGCGGGGAAGCTGACAGATACGGGATTGACGGAGGAAAACAATGAAGAGCCTGAGCTATAAAGTTAGACTTGGGGCGGTGGCCGAAAAATTTTCGCTTGAGAAGCTTAACAGCCCGGAAAACTTCGGGGAAATATATGTGACGCGTTCTGACCTTTCCCGGCCGGCGCTGCCGCTGGCGGGCTTTTTCAAGCATTTTGAAAACGAGAGAATCCAGCTTATCGGCAACATGGAGTACGGCTATTTGGGCGGGCTCACCCCCGACGAGAGGCGAACGTCGCTCGAAAGGCTTTTGGCGCACAAAATCGTGGCGCTTATAGTTACCTCGGGGCTCCCCGTGTTCGGCGAACTGCTTGAGCTTTCCCAAAAATTCGGCACGCCGCTGTTCCGCACTCCCGAAACAACCTCCGCGCTCGCCGCGGCGCTCACGTCTTATTTAAACGTGGAGCTTGCCGAGCGCATAACCACCCACGGGGTGATGGTCGAGGTGTACGGCGAGGGCATACTTATTCTCGGCGACAGCGGTATAGGGAAATCCGAAACGGCAATTGAGCTTGTCAAGCGCGGCCACAGGTTTATCGCCGACGACGCGGTTGTGATAAAAAAAGTGTCCGCCATAACGCTGGTGGGCTCGGCGCCCTCATTGATAAAGCATTATATCGAACTCCGCGGGATCGGAATCGTGGACGTAAAACGCATTTTCGGAATGGGCGCGGTAAAGGAAACCGAAAAAATCGACCTTGTTATCAAGTTTGAAAACTGGGCGCGGGACAAAGACTATGAGAGAATCGGGCTGATAACCGAGTGCGAGGAAATCTTAGGCATTTCTGTCCCCGCCATAACCATTCCCGTCAAGCCCGGCCGCAACCTCGCGGTGATAATTGAGATAGCCGCCATGAACAACCGGCAAAAGAAAATGGGTTATGACACCGCCAAGGAGTTTTTGAAAAAGCTTGAGGAAGACGCCGGCGACGGCGAGGAGGCAAAGGATGTATTATCTTGGCATTGATTTGGGCGGCACTTTTATAAAGGCCGGCGTTGTGGATGAAAAAGGCGGTATAATTTATAAAGAATCGTTTGAGACCGAGGCCGAAAAAGGAGCGGATCACATAGCGGAAAGAATTGCTTTCGCCTGTCTCGCGGCAATACGGGGGGCGGGGCTTTCGGCAAAAGATATCGAGTACATCGGCGTCGCTTCCCCCGGCACGGCGGACAGCGAGAAAGGGATAATGATTTACTGCTCGTCTCTCCCCTTTTTAAACTATCCGCTTTCAAAAAAAATCGCCTCCCTCACCGGGATAAACGATGTTTACATAGAAAACGACGCCAACGCCGCGGCAAAGGGGGAGTCCTCCCACGGGAGGGCGAAAGGATACGCGACTTCGATCATGGTCACGCTCGGCACCGGCATCGGCGGGGGAATAATAATAGGCGGCAAAATTTACGAGGGCTTTAACTTCGCCGCCGCGGAAATCGGGCATATGGTCATAGACCCGCAGGGTCCGCCCTGTCAGTGCGGGCGGAAAGGGTGCTGGGAAAAGCTCGCCTCCGCCACGTCTCTAATCAGAATGTCACGTGAGGAAATGGCGAAAAAGCCCGAATCCCTTATGTGGGGGCTTTGCGGCAACGACTTGTCGAAAGTTGACGCGAAAACCCCGTTCGACGCCTCCCGGCTGGGGGACGAGGCAGGGGCGGCCGTGGTTGAGAAATTTGTGTTTTATCTCTCGCTCGGGCTTATAAATTTAATCAACTTGCTCCAGCCCGAAATAATAACAATTGGCGGCGGGGTGTCCGGAGAGGGCGAATACCTTTTGGAACCCGTCAGAAAAATAGTTGAAAAAGAGCAGTACTCTAGATACGGCGACAAAAAAACTCTTATCGTCAAGGCCGCCTTAGGCAACGACGCGGGGATCATTGGGGCTGCATCATTGGGTCTCTAAAGTTGAAAAATAAATTTTTCAATTAATTAGCGGCAGGCGAAATCGCTAAAAAGTTTACGCATTGATTAAAAAAAGGATTATTAAAATGGCATCGGTATTAAAATCTATAGATAACAAAACGCTCTTAACCATAGCGCTCCGCGGGATAGTTGTCTTCCCGGGGATAACCACATCGTTTGAAATTTCAAGGAAATCCTCCATAAAGGCGGTTAAGCTTTCCGCCTCGCAGAGCAACGAAATCTTTCTTATAACCCAAAAAGACGTGGCGGTGGAAGAGCCCGCTTTTTCGGATTTATACCGCGTGGGCGTGCTGGCGGAGATGAAACACGCGTTTAAGCTCCCCAACGGCAACCTTCAGGTTATGGTAGAGGGACTTCGCCGCGGGGAAATACTCTCGCTGCGGAGCGACGAAGAAACGCTTTATTCTGACATTATAATAAAAGACGTGGAATACGACGCCGATTATTACGACACCAAAAAAAAGATTGCCATGGTTTTTTCCACCCTTGAAAACTATCTTCAGTATTTTTCAAAACCGTCGAAAGAAATTCTTGACGAGACCAAAACCATTGAGGACCCCGGCGTTTTCGCCGACCTCATCGCCTCGGCTTTTTTGGTGAAATATCAGGACAAGCAAAAGGTGCTTGAGGAGGCGAACCCCGTAAAAAGGCTTGACGTGATGCTTGAGATACTCGAGCGGGAAATTGAAATCATGGAGCTTGAGGGGACAATCCAAAGCAAGGTGAGAAGCCGGCTTTCCAAAACTCAAAAAGAAATTTACCTCCGCGAACAGCTCCGAACCATTGAAAACGAGCTTGGAATATCCGATGAATATGAAGCGGAGGATGAGTATAAATCCAAAATAAAAGCAAAAAAGCTCCCCAAAGCCGTTGAGGCAAAGCTGCTTGAGGAAAACCGCAAGCTCCAGAAAATGCAGTTCGGCTCCCCCGAGGCGACGGTTATAAAAAACTACATAGAGACCTGTCTTGAACTCCCTTGGGGCAAGATGTCAAAGGAAACCACCGATATTAAAAAGGCAAAGGTTATCCTTGACGAAGACCACGACGGGCTTTCAAAGGTAAAAGAGCGCATGCTTGAGTTTATCGCGGTGAAAAAGCTCACCCCCGACCTCAGCGGGCAGATACTCTGCCTTTTGGGGCCGCCGGGCGTGGGGAAAACATCTATCGCCAAGTCCATCGCCCGCGCCTCAAACCGGAAATATGTCCGCATCGCGTTAGGGGGAATCCGCGATGAGGCCGAAATAAGGGGTCACAGAAAGACATATATCGGCTCCATGCCGGGGCGGATAATAAACGCGCTTAAGCTTGCCGGCACCTCAAATCCGCTTATTCTCCTTGACGAGGTGGACAAGCTCACCAAGGACGCCCACGGCGACCCCACTTCCGCGCTTCTCGAGGTGCTTGACTCCGACCAGAACAAAACCTTCCGCGACCACTTTATCGAGCTTCCGTTTGACCTTTCGGAATGTATTTTTATCGCCACCGCGAACACCACCTCCACAATCCCGCTCCCGCTGATAGACAGGATGGAGCTTATTGAGATGGACTCGTATTCGGACGGCGAAAAGCTGAATATAGCTAAAAATCACCTTATTCCAAAACAGCTTAAGCGTCACGGGCTTAAAAAATCAAACCTTAAGTTTAAAGACTCGGGGATTCTCGAAATAATAAACGGTTATACAAAGGAATCCGGTGTCAGGAACCTTGAGCGCGAGATCGCCACCGTCTGCCGCAAGACGGCGCGGGGGATAGTCGAGGGCAGGTTTAAATCCGCGACATTCGACGAGCCCGGCGCCGTTAAATACTTGGGTCCGCGCAAGTTTCTCCCCGATTTGATTTATAACGAAGACGAGACGGGGGTGGTGAACGGGCTTGCGTGGACGCAGTACGGCGGCGAAATGCTTAGGATTGAAGTCATTTCCATGCCGGGGAACGGCACGCTGGAGCTCACCGGGTCTTTGGGGGATGTGATGAAAGAGTCCGCGAGGGCGGCGGTAAGCTACATAAGAAAGCACGCCCTTGAGTTTGGAATAGAAGAAGATTTCCATAAAAAATATGACATACATATCCATGTTCCCGAGGGGGCGATACCCAAAGACGGGCCGTCGGCGGGGATAACAATCGCCGCGGGGATAGTGTCGGAACTCTCGGGGCGCAAAGTTAGGCAAAGCGTCGCCATGACGGGGGAAATCACCCTTACGGGGAGAGTTCTGCCAATAGGCGGGCTTAAAGAAAAAGCCGTCGCGGCCTATAAAGCGGGGGCGAAGACGGTGGTTATCCCAAAGGGGAACGAAAAAGATATTGAAGAGTTTGACGACGACATAAAGCAAAACATTGTTTTCCGCGGAGTTTCAAAAATCGACGAGGTTATTTCCATCGCGCTTTGGGAAAAAGAAGCGGCCGAGGAATAAGTTCGAAGATGCTTGAGGGTATTATGAATATCAGCCGGCTTAACCTAAACAATATTTCGCTGTCCTCCGTGGCGGGCTCGCCCGGGCAGCATATTAAAACAGGGCTTCCGCAGGTGGCTTTTTCCGGCCGCTCAAACGTGGGCAAGTCAAGTTTGATAAACGCGCTGCTGCTTAGGAAAAAGCTCGCCAGAGTTTCATCCTCGCCCGGGAAAACAATAACCGCCAACTATTATAAAGTTGACGGCAGGCTGTTTTTTGTGGATCTCCCCGGTTACGGTTACGCCAAACGCTCACACGCGGAAAAACAAAAGTGGTCGGCGATGACACAGGCGTATTTTGAGGAAAACGCCGCGCTAAGTCTTATCGTTCAGCTTGTGGACGGGAAAATCGGCCCCACGCCCGACGACAACGTTATGTTTGAGTGGATGAATCATTTTTCCCTGCCGTATATTGTGGTTTGCACAAAATGGGATAAGCTAAACTCCGCCGAACAAACCGAAAGCCTTAAAAAAATACAAAGCTATGAGCTTCTCAGTCCCGAAACGCCGGTGGTTCCGTTTTCATCGGTAAAGGGGATCGGACGGGGGGAACTGCTGGGGCTTATTCTCCGGGGAATTGAACAGTCATAGCGCTAAAAAGCCTTATAAAGTCGGGTTTTTCCGCTCTTACCCTAAGTCCGTTAAGGTAATTTAAAGCTCCTTTGTCGGAATTAAAGCAAAACTTAATCTCCCATGAGCAGAGCGCCTGCGAGTAAAAGCCGCACGCCCGGTCGCGCTTATTCACCGCGTATTTTCCCTCCCCCAAAAGCGGGTGACCGGCCTGCGACAACTGGGCGCGGATCTGGTGCGTTCGCCCTGTTTTCAAATTGATTTTCAAAAGGGAAAGGTCTTTGTCTTTATCCTCGGCTATAACCTCATAGTCGAGAAGCGAGGTCTTGGCGCCGGGGTTTGGGGTTGTTGAAACATAAACCGTGTTTGAGGCGGAATTCTTTTTAAGGTAAGAAACCATTCCGCCCTTTTTTCTTTTAAATATCCCGTGGCAGGCGGCGAGATAATATTTCTCGGCCTCCCGCCGCTTAATGATTTCGTTCATCACCCTGAGCGACTCGGCGTTTTTGGCGGCAATCACAAGCCCCTCGGTGTTGCGGTCAATGCGGTTGCAAAGCGAGGGGGAAAAGGAGTTTTCCTCTTTCGGGTTGTACTCCCCTTTCTCAATCAAATAGGCTTGTATCCTGTCTATCAGGGTGTCGCTCCTCTCATTGCCGCCGCTGTGGCAGAGCAGTCCCTTTTCTTTGTCGGCTATTAAAATGTTTTCGTCCTCATAGCAGATTTTAACCTTACCGGACGGTTTCCGCATATTTGCCCGCCCCGGCTCCGCCGGAGCGTCAAAATCTGCGGGGAGAAAGACCAAAACCCTGTCCCCTTCTTTAAGCATAAGGTTTTCCTTTGCTCTTTTCCCGTTGACTTTAATTCGCTTTGTGCGGATAAACTTATAGACAAGGCTTGCCGGAAGACCGTCAAAGCACTTAAAAATAAACTTATCAAGCCGCCGAGACGAGTCGTTTTTATTTACAATAAGCTCTTTAAGGCTCATTTTACGCCCTTCCTTTTATGGATTGAAAGCAGTTTATCATGTTTTCGGGGTTTTTACAAGAGCGGCAACTAAAAAAGCGGGGGGAGGCAGAATGATTTTTCGGGTTTCAAAAGCCGCAAAACGCGTATACGCCGAATTTTTTTCGTTTTATAAAATATCGCTTTTCTTTTTCTTTTTGCTTATGGCAACTATTGCCGCGCTGACGTTTTCGGAATTTTTTATCGGAATGAAATTTTTGTCTTCGGCGGGGGCGCTTGCCTTTGAGGACACCGGAAGTGACGGCAGAACCCATATTTATGTCATAATATTTTTGGCGCTTTTTATCTGCGAGAAGGTTTTAACGCGCTCCTTTAACAAGTTCAGGCTGTTTTTTCTTAGAAAAGCCGACTTATTTATGGAAAACAAGGCAAAAACCCTCCCCGAGCCTTGGGAGGACAGTTCGGCCTACGCCTGCAGAGGGGCGTTTGGGGGACTGTTCGACGGCTTTGCCCTGCTTCTCCGGGAGGCGTCTCTCGGCGCGGCTTTCGCCCTTTTTTCTTTGTACGCGAACCCTTACGCCGGGGTTCCGGCGGCGGCGATTATTTTGTTTGTTCTGTATAAAAGTGTTGCCGAAAAACCCGTTAAGCCGATTTTCAGCCTTTTGACCTCGCTGTTTTCGCAGGTGTATTTTATCTCGCTTATTTTTTTAATATTGCTCAGATACATCCCATACGGCGGAATTATCGGGTTTTACGCGTTTATCATGTTTAAAATGTACGGGGAAAAAGATATCCCCGAAGAGTGGAAAAAGTTTGTCACCGCCGCGAAAAGGTTGGAAGAGCTTGAGGGCGTTTTTGAAAGCTCCCCCCGCGCTAATTGAGCGCGGCGTTCGCCCGCCTTAAAAAAATAGTTAAAATATACGAAATATAGATGACAAATATTTATTTATATGTTATAATTAGAATACGGTAAAACTATTAAAAAATCGGGGTGCGCAAATGGCTTATGAGGGCAGAGACGCCGATTCGGCAGCGGGTGTGGTGTACGGCCGAAACGCGGTGAGCGAGCTTTTAAAAAGCGGGCGGGATATTGATAAAATTTTAGTGCGCGCCGTAAGCGATAAAACCAACAAAAACATACCCGAACCCTCCCGCGACGGCAGGATAACGGCAATAGTTTCAAAGGCAAAGTCTTTGGGTATCCCCGTCGCCATGGTTGACAAGCGAAAACTTGATTCTTATTCCCCCGACCACCAAGGAGTGGTCGCGCTTGTCCCGGAGCGAGACTACGCCACGCCGGAAGAGCTGATTATGGCGGCCGAGTCAAAGGGCGAAGCCCCGCTTTTGGTGGTGCTTGACCATATTTATGACCCGCGCAACTTGGGAGCTGTCATAAGATGCGCCGAATGCGCCGGGGCGCACGGGGTGATTATCCCGAAGCGGAACTCGGCAACCCTTAGCGCCGCCGCCTCAAAGGCGGCCGCGGGCGCGGACTCCCATATCGGCGTGGCAAAAGTGGGGAATATCGCCGTTGCAATTGAAACTTTAAAGTCCCGCGGGATCTGGGTCTACTCCGCCGAACCGTCGGGCAGCTCGGTTTACGACACGGACTTAAACCGTCCGGCGGCTTTTGTCTTCGGGAGCGAGGGGGAGGGCGTGAGCAGGCTTGTCCGCGAAAAAAGCGATTTCGTTATATCCATACCCATGTACGGCAGGCTTAACTCGCTTAACGTTTCTTCGGCGGCGTCGGTTATTTTGTTCGAGGCGGCGAGACAAAGGCGGCTTTTATAAAGACTTTTCGGCAAAGAGAGAATAAAGAGAATAAATTAAATCTGTGTTTTTGGCTTGGCCTTTGACTGGAGTGGAATATGCAAAAACCAAAATTCAATATAAATCAAATACTGCAGAGCGCCGAAGACGAAAACGAAAAACTTCGATTAACGAAGTATCCGGTCGAAACCCCGCCGGACGGCGAAAAATCCGAAGAGCCGAAAAGGCGGGATGACGAAAACATAATCTCCGGCGCGAAAGATCCCAGCGAGGCCGACGCGATAATAAATAAGTATTCCCAAAAATCCCGGTTGCTGCTTGACGAAAAGACTTCGTCGGACGCGCTCCGCCAGACGCTTAACGGCTATATGGCAAACGACAAGGAATTGTTCAATTATTACCGGAACTTTGAAAGCCGCAAAAAGAGCCGCAGGGTTGAGGAACTTTATAACCTTATAAGTTTCGCCACCCAGTCAGATCTGGAGGAAAAAGAGGCTCTCCTTGAAAAAGGGGGCAAAGATTTCAGGCAAAACCACTTTACCGAAACCCAAAGGCGCGGCGAGGAAGTCAGGGGCAAACAGCAAAAGTTTATTGATTACAGCGAGACAAGCGATATTTATATCCCCGAACCCCAAGGGATTATCCCCGAATACGACGAAGAATACGACAATCTTTCCGAAAAAATCGAAAACGGCGCTATTGATTTTACCGAAGAGGGTGAGGACGGGCAAGTCCCCATGATAGACGACACCCCGCCCGTGAGATCGCCGAAATCCGAACTTGACTCAAAAGACCGGAACTTAAGGCTTGTCTTTGATATGCTTGAGGGCGACCTGCCCGAAACGGAAAAGGCTGCCGCGGGCAAAAAGTCTTATAAAAAGCAAAAGCTCCCTCCCGTGACCCCGGCGTATGAATATGTGTCGCGGGGGCAAAACAGCGAAATTCAGGAAATGCTCACAAAGGCAATCCGCGCTTCGCTGGCGAGGTTTATTATCGCGCTGATAATAGGGTTCGGCATTTTATATATCGAACTCGCGTCCCCGGGCTCGTCGTTTTACTCCCCTTATCTCCGGCCGGGCAGGTACGGGGTCATTTACACGCTGGTGGATTTGCAGCTTTTATTCTTTTTCGCGATAACGCTTCTCGACAGCGTAAAGAGGGGTGCCGCCAACCTGTTTAGGGGAAAGGCAAACTCCGAGTCGCTGCTATTTGTTTCGTTTTTGGTTTCGGCCTCCCACTGCCTTGTGACGGTTTTTATTGACGGAGAGGTTTCTTTGGGGCTTTACTGTCTTCCCACCGCCGCGCTTGGCGCGGGTATGGCGTTTGTCAGATACCTCCAGTGCAGGAAAGATTACCACTGCTTTAAAATAGTGGCGTCCACAAGGTCAAAATATGTCGCGGAAAAACTCACCGGAAGAACAAAAGAGGCCGAGGAATTTTATAAATATATGTTTGAGGAATCGACCATATACACCACGCGGAAAACTGATTTTGTGGAGGGCTTTTTCAGGCGTCTCCACACCCCGCCGGAGAGCGAATCGGTAAACGGGTTTATAATTGCCCTTTCGTTTGTGGCGTCCGTCTGCCTTATGGGGCTTGTGATGTACGAGGGCTCGGCTTTTTACGAATCGTTTACCATTTATACCAAAGCCATGGCGTTTTCGCTTCCGATTTCCTCATTTTTCATTATCTCCCTCCCCGTGATAGCCGCCAACCGCATAGGCAAGAAAAACGGCTCGGCGTTCATAGGCAACGCCGTGGGCGAAGAATACGCCGACGCCTCGGTTATCTCATTCGCGGACACCGAAGTGTACCCCTCAAATCTTGTTAAGATAACCTCGATAAAAGTTTACGGCAATTATAGGATCGATAAAATCATACACGACCTTATTCAAGTCTTTTCGTTTGTGGGCGGACCGCTAAAAGCCGTGACGGGGAGCATGATGACAAGGGGGGTTGAGCCGCCCCAAAACCCAAAACTCATTGAATCGGCCTCCGACGGCATATGCGTGGTCATAGACGGCAGGGAAATGTTTTTGGGCAAGCGGAACTATTTGCGCCGCTACCGTTTTGAGGCGCCCTATGACGAGTCTGATCTGGCTTTTGAGCGCAGAAACGGCTCTGTCATGTATGTCACCCTAAACGACAGCCTTATCGCCAAAGTTTATATACGCTACACGCTTAACCCTCAGTTCAACTCGCTGCTCCGCGACCTTTACAAGGCGGGAATGTGCGTGGGGATAAAAACCACCGACCCTAATATTACAAACGCCCTTGTGGAACAGGCGGTAAAATACAAAAAAACCCCGATTTCAATTTTAAAAGCGGGGGATGTCCGGGACGTGGAGGGGGAAAACGAAAAAACCGATTCGGGGATAGTCGTCAACGCCTCGCTGCACACTTTCTTAAAAATGTTTATTGTCTGCGATAAAATACGCCATGTCACAAAAGCAAACGGCATAATAAGCGTGCTCTCCCTTGCCATCGCGTTTTTCGTGTCGTTTTTCTTGGCTTTTACCGGCCAAATGCTAAGTCTTCCCTCATGGTACCCGGTTTTGTACCAGCTTATCTGGCTCGCGCCGGTGGGGATAGTCTCGTTTTTGTTATAGCGGAAAAATTTTGCAGCTTTATATTATTTGCCGCGCGCAGGTATTTTTACCCTTTAGCAGCATTATGCACAAAAGAGGGGGGCGGAATTTTTACTGAAACAAGGCAAAAATCACATATTGCCACTTGATAAATAGCGGGAAATGGCGTATAATAACTTGATACAGCCCCCGCGTTTTTACGCCTTTTGCCTTTTCGTCAAAGGCGCGGGCATTATATTTCACACTTAAGGAGAAAACATATGGCGAAATTCACATCCGGCGCAATAAGAAACATCTGCCTTTTAGGACACGGCGGAGACGGCAAAACCTCGCTCGCGGAGGCGATGCTTTATATTTCAAAATCCACGGATCGGCTTGGCAGGATAACCGACGGCAACACGGTTTCGGACTTTGACCCGGAAGAGATTGCCCGCGGCATTTCCATTTCAACCTCACTGTCAAATCTGGTCTGGAACGATAAAAAGATAAATATTTTAGACACCCCCGGCTATTTTGACTTTGTCGGGGAGGTTAAGCAGGCAATTACCGTCGCCGATTCAGCGATATTTGTGGTCGATTCCAAAACCGGGCTGAAGTCGGGGACGGAGATTTGCTGGGACTACGCCGGGAAACTCCCCAAGGCTATATTCGTAAACAAAATGGACGACGAAAACGCCCGGTTTGAAAACGTGCTGAGCGGTCTTCGCGAGGCTTTCGGCTCGGCGATATGCCCGGTGTTCGTGCCTTTTAACGAGGGAACCCCTGACATTGGCTATTACAACCTTCTCACCGAAAAGGCCTTTAAGTTTGACAAAGACGGGCATCCGCGCGAATGTGACGCGCCGGCGGGAATTAAAGATAAAATGGCCGAATACGGCGCGCTTATAAACGAATCGCTTGCCGAAACGTCAGAAGAGCTTATGGAAAAGTTTTTCGCCGAGGAGCCTTTCACCCATGAGGAAATGGCAAACGCCCTCAACGCCGGGCTGTTTTCCGGCACCATTGCCCCGGTGTTCGCCGGGTCTTCCACCACCCTTGCCGGCGTTTCGGTTTTGCTCGACACCATAGCTTCGTCGTTCGTCTCGCCGCTTGATAAGTCCGTTCATCCCGTTTTTGACAAAACGGGGAGCGAGATAGAGTTTAAATCAACCGAGGACGGCGACGCCGCGCTGTTTGTGTTTAAGACGGCGGTCGATAACTTCGGCAAAAAGTCATATTTTAAGGTAATGAACGGTTGTCTTAAAAAAGACACCATACTGCTTAACAAAAATTCCGGGCAGGCGGAAAAAATTGCCCGCATTTACACCAGCGTCGGCAAAAAAGAGACCGAGGCGGACGAACTCGCCTACGGGGATATCGGCTATACGGTAAAGCTTGTGAACACCAACACCGGGGCGACGCTCGCGGCGGGGAGCTTTGACTTTAAGTTTCCCGAAATTAAATACCCCGCGCCGTACTTGTATATGGCGCTTGTCCCCAAAGCCAAAGGCGACGAGGACAAAATTTCCTCGGGAATCTCGCGTCTGCTTGAGGAAGACCGCACGATAAAATACGAAAACAACGCCGAAACAAAGCAGATGTGCCTTTACGGCTTTGGCGAGGCTCACCTTTCGGTGATAATCGCCCGGCTGAAAAATCGGTTCGGCACTTCGGTGGAGCTTGAGACAGCGAAAGTCCCTTACAGGGAGACCATAAAGAAAAAAGCCTCCGTGGAAGGCAAGCATAAAAAACAATCGGGCGGGCACGGCCAGTACGGGCATGTCAAAATCGAGTTTTCCCCGGGGGAGACCGACGAGCTCACTTTTTCCGAGACGGTTTTCGGCGGAGCGGTGCCTAAGAACTATTTCCCCGCCGTGGAAAAAGGACTTCAGGAGGCGCTTGGCAAGGGAATCCTCGCCGGGTACCCCGTAATAAGGGTTAAGGCAAACCTGTTCGACGGGTCATATCACCCGGTCGACTCGTCCGAAATGGCGTTTAAAATCGCCGCCAGCCTTGCCTTTAAAGAGGGTATGCGGCAGTGCAACCCCGTGCTGCTTGAGCCTATCGGCACGCTAAAGGTGCTTATCCCCACCCTGCTTTCAGGCGATATTATGGGCGACCTGCCAAAGCGCCGCGGGAAGATAATGGGAATGGGCGAGTCCGAAAAGAAAGGCTATACAATAATAGAAGCGGAAGTCCCCAGCGCCGAGATGCTCTCGTACGCCATTCAGCTCCGCGCCATGACGCAGGGCCGCGGCAGCTATACTTTTGAGTTCGCCAGATATGACGAGGCCCCCGCCGAAGTCGCCTCAAAAGTTATCGAGCAGGCTAAAAAGCTGTCTGAGGAAGCTTAGCCTGTTTCCGCGTAGCGGATAAATTAATATTATAAAGGTCAACGGCGAAAAAATATAACCCCGGAATACGGGAAAATTTCATTTTTACAGCTTATCCCAATCAAAGCGAGGTATTATTTATGAAGGTTCACAAGGCACCCAAGGCGGTTCTCATTACATTGGTCATTGTTGTCATCACCCTTGTGTTAGGGTTTGCCGCTTCCTGCGCCCCACAGGGCGCCCTTAAGGGTTTTATCGATTCTATTCCCGATCTTAACGTGGAGGAGGAGTCAAGCGAAACTTCTGTTGTCGAGGAGGTTTCCGTGCCCGAGGGGTACGCGGCGCCGCCCGAGATTACCAATGTGTTTAATGTGACGGCAAGGCAGGTCATAATCACCGGGAGATGTGACGAGGGCTGCGAGGTCACCATCACCGACGGCACAAACACCGTAGCCTCAAAGTCTATCGAGGGTCATTTTGTCGCGGAGTTTCACCTTTCCGCCACAAACTTTTCGATCCTTTCGGCTACCGCGTATTCAGAGGATCTGATGGAGAGCGACGTGACTTTATTCAGGGCGGAGTACAACTCAACCGCTATGAAACGCATTGACGGCTATGGCGTGACAATGGGAAAAGATTCGCATTTTTACTATGATACCGATCTATCGTACTATCTTGGCAAAAATACGCTTATCACCCAAACCGGGCTGAAATCCTTTAAAAACTTTGTAAACATCAAGGTGCAAAACTTCCAGAAGCGCGCCGGCGCCGCGAAGGTTCAGCTCGTGTATGTGCTCATACCCAACGCTATCACCATCTTCCCGGAATACCTTGCGGAAGAGACTGAAAAAGAAACCTATAAGACGCGTTACGAGCAGGTGGTCGACGCGCTCGCGGAAACCAAAGCCGCGCTTATAAATATGGAAGATATCTTCCTTGACGCCAAAGAAAAAGGCGAAAAAATCTTTTATGACACCGACAGCCATTTGACCGAATACGGCGGATATCTCGTCTATAAGGCAATATGCGACCTTATGGAAAAAGACTTTCCCGACGCGGCGGCAAGGGATCTGGAAAAGGATTTTACTTCCTCGACCCGTGTTCTGAACGGCGGCAACCTTGCACGTAACCTCGGCGTAGACCCCGCGGTGGTAAACGAGACAGCAACGCTCTACACCCCCGCCTCATTTTCGCTTTCCGTGGGCAAAGAGGATACCGACATCCCCACAGCCAGCGGTTTTATTAAGAACTTCCCAAAATACGCTTATGAAAATTCCATGCTCATGCCCTCGGCGGCAACCACTCTCGCCGGACGGCTTTTGTTCGCCACAAAACGCACCTCCCTCCCCTGCGCGCTGATTTACAGGGACAGCTCGGCGGTGGTGTTTTCAGACATTCTCGCCGAACGGTTTAACCGGGTTCTTCTCGCCCCGGTAAATGACTTCACGGTGAATATGACAGACGCCCAGCGCTATTACGGCAAGGACTTAACCACGGGCAAGGACAAAACAACGGTGGACTACATCTTCGTCATTGTAAGCGAGTCAAACTTAGGAAGTATTTTAGGTTAAGAATATAAAGCAAAAGGTCTCGCCGCCGGCGGGGCCTTTTGTCATCCTTAAAAAAAGGCCAAAGCGTTTCGCGTAAAAAAACAATAAAGGGGGTTATATATCGGTTCTCCTGCCCGAAAAATAGTGATTAACATAATTAACTGAACCTGTAAACACAAGCATGGCGGTAAAACACTCTTTTTTTGTAGAAAAATGTCTAATTGTAGGGCTTTATGGCTACCATTAATGGCACAAAATGGATTTTACTTATTGCAATTTGTTACTCGGTGTGGTAAAATATGGTAAACTAAAAAGGAAAGGGTAAGGATATGGAAAATAATCAAACAAAAGCAAAGGTACTTTTAGTGGATTCCTCAAGCGAGTTCCGCGTTCAGTGCGCGTCTCAGCTAAGGAAAAACGGCATCGAGGTAGTGGGTGAAGCTTGCGAAAAAAACGAAGCCTTCGCGAAGATCGCGCGATACAAACCGCAGGTCGTGATATCCGAGCTTTACATAGGCAAGTCGGACGGCGTGCAGCTTATCAGGAACTGCAAAAAACAAATGGGCGACACCTTTCCCGCGTTTATTATGCTTGCCTCGTTTAACAACCAGAATCTTTTTGAGGAGTGCTGCGAGGCGGGCGCGGCTTACTGCATGATCAAACCTTTAGACTTCACCTTTCTTGCCGAAAGGGTGATAAGATTAGCGGAAAAAGGCAAAAGACGCGGGTTGGCGAGCCTCCCGGGCGATTTTGACCTCGAAAGCCAAGTCACGAAAATTATCCACCAAATAGGCGTTCCGGCGCATATCAAGGGTTATCAGTACCTGCGCACGGCGATAATTATGGCCATAACCGATACCGACATCATTAATTCTGTCACAAAAGTGCTGTATCCCACCGTCGCGAAACAATACTCCACCACTTCCTCCCGGGTTGAAAGGGCGATACGGCACGCTATTGAAGTCGCGTGGGACCGCGGAGACCTTGACGTGCTGAATTCGTTTTTCGGCTATACCGTTCAGAACTCCCGGGGAAAACCGACAAACAGCGAATTCATTGCCATGATTGCCGATAACCTAAGGCTTAAAAACAAAGCGCTTAGCGTGTAAGCCGCGGGCTTAAAACTTGGGTTGAAACTATACAGATAAATCGACTTGACATAATTGTGAAAATACAAAAAAGGCCGTCGGCCGCTAAAAAAAGCCAGCTTTGTTTTACCCGCGGGCAAAACTATAAGCTGGCTTTGGTGTTGGCGCGGGGGAAATTTTACAGCGCTTTCCTCTCTTCCGCCGGGAAAATAAGCCCTTTTCTTATGAGTTCCCTAACTAATTTTTCCTCGTTTTTTTCCTCCATTGAGGTGAGCGGCAGCCTGAAACGCTTTTCGCAAATCCCCATATAAAATAAAGCGGTTTTTACGGGTATCGGGTTGGTCTCGCAAAACAGCAGTCCCTCAAGCGGGGTAATGCCGCTTTGCAGTTTTGCCGCCTCGGCAAGCTTTCCCGAAATAAACGCGAGGTAAAGCTTTTTCATTTTTTTTGGGATTATGTTTGAGGCGACCGAAATAACCCCGCTCCCTCCGACCGAAAGGCAGGGGAGGAGCATATCGTCGTTTCCCGAATACAGCCAAAGCCTGCCGCCGCAAAGGGCGGCGGTTTTACAAAACGCCGAAATATCCCCGTTCGCCTCCTTGACCCCCGTTATGCCCTCGATTTCGGAGAGCATAAGGTATTCTTCGGGCAATATGTTTACCCCCGTTCTTGACGGGACGTTATATACTATAATCGGCTTGTCAACGCATGATGCTATGGCGGCATACGATTCGGCAAGGCCTTTTTTTGTGGTTTTGTTGTAATACGGCGTAACCACCAAAAGCGCGCTCGCCCCAACGCCGCAGGCATTTTCGCTGAGCAGGCAGGCGGTTTTGATGTCGTTGGCCCCAGTCCCCGCGATAACAGGCACTCTGCCGCGAACCTGTCTGACCGCAAAATCAACGGCGTCCCGCCTTTCCTCGCTCGTCATAACCGAAGCCTCGCCTGTGGTGCCGCAGACCACAAGGGCGTCCACTCCGCCGGAGAGCTGAAACTCAATAAGCCTCGCGAACGACACATAATCGATCCCATCCTTAGAAAACGGCGTAACCAGCGCCGTGGCTATCCCCTTAAAAACAGGAGGGTGTGGCATTAGCATAAATATTTACCCTTTCGTTTAAAATAGCTTGAAATACGTCCTCAAACATATTATAATCAGTATATGATATATGTCATATGTCTTTTTTTACTCTTTTTTGTCACTTATGCTTTATATAGTTTATTCAGGAGAAACCCCGAATGCCAAATAACCCCGACTTGTTTCGCACTTCTTCCTATGCCTTTGAACTTCCCGAAAGCCAAATAGCGCAGATTCCGATTAAAAACCGCGACTTTTCAAGGCTACTTGTGCTGGATAAGAATACGGGGGAGATAAGCCATAAGCATTTTTATGATATAGCGGAATATATAAACCCCGGCGACGCGCTTGTGATAAACGAGACAAAAGTTATCCCGGCGCGGCTGTACGGGAAAAACCCAACCCACGCCGGGGAGGTTGAGACGCTCCTTCTCGAACGCTCCGGCGAAGAAAGCCTTGGCGAAACTTCTTCCGCCGTGTGGAACTGTCTTGTCAAGCCCGGGAAAAAGGCAAAAAAGGGCGATACTCTCACTTACGGCGGCGGGCTTACCGGGCGGGTGATATCGGTAAACGCCGACGGCACAAGGGATATATGTTTTGATTTTAAGGGAAATTTTTTTGAGGTTTTGGATAAAATAGGTCAAACCCCGCTCCCGCCGTATATCAAGGAAAAGCTTGCCGACCGCAATCGTTACCAAACCGTCTACGCAACCCGCGAGGGCTCGTCCGCCGCGCCCACCGCCGGGCTTCACTTTACTCCCGAACTGCTGGGGAAAATCGGCGGCAAGGGCGTCAGCGTAATCAAAACTTGCCTGCACGTCGGGCTCGGCACTTTCCGCCCGGTCAAAGAACAAAACATACTCGACCATAAAATGCATAAAGAGAAAATCTCGCTTTCCCCGGACGCGGCTTTTGAAATCAACAGGGTTAAAAAAGCGGGGGGGAGGATTTTCGCCGTCGGGACAACATCGGTTCGGGTTTTGGAGTCCTGCTCACTGCAAACCGGTGAGGTTTTCCCCTTTGAGGGGGAGACGGGGATATTTATCTACCCCTCATATAAATTTAAAGCGACCGACTGCCTTATAACAAATTTTCATCTCCCCGAATCAACGCTTATTATGCTTGTGGCGGCGTTCGCGGGGTATGATAATGTTATTAAAGCCTATAATACGGCGGTTAAAGAGGGGTATCGCTTTTTTTCCTTTGGGGACGCTTGCTTAATTTTATAGATATAAGTGTTGTAAAGCAAAAACAATGATATTGTTTAAACTTTGCTTATATCAGTGGTCAGGATTTTTAGTAAGATGAACAGAGCTTTCGGCAAGCCGAAACCGCCAAAAAATTTGCGTATCATTTAAAAGGCATGGTCATGGACGAACTGAAGATTATTTGGGACACACAAGAATTTAAGCAGCTTCCCCCTCTTGAGTAAGGAGGATGATTTTATGTTCCACAAAATAAAAAATATTGTTTCGCTCCCGGAATATAAGCTGAGCGTTCAATTTGCCGAGGGTGTAACAAAGCTATATGACGTTAAAATGCTGTTTGAAAAGTTCCCCGCTTTTCATATTTTTAAGGAACATCCGGAGGTTTTTCATGACGCCGAAGTCGATGTCGGCGGTTTTGGTGTAGTTTGGAACGACAACCTTGATATATCCTGTGAGGAACTCTGGAAAAATGGCGTGTAAACAGAGACGTGTGGAGAACGTAACAAAAATCGGCGTATTACTTTTTCTCTTTTGGGGATTGTTGTTTTATTTTATGAATATTGTACGGTAATGTTTTTTGAGACGAACAACCGATGCTTATGGGATATAAAATTAAAATAAATTTTTGATTATTTTTTGTATCCTATTGACAATATGTGTTTTACCACATATAATATAGGTGAGGACAATTAAAGATGATGAAAGAGCTGTTTGACGTTGAGTTTTATGAAAAAAGTGACGGTA
Organism: Eubacteriales bacterium; assembly: GCA_041672465.1. Taxonomy (GTDB): domain Bacteria; phylum Bacillota; class Clostridia; order Oscillospirales; family CAG-382; genus UBA1206. The sequence continues at coordinate 51,926 of JBAYZO010000004.1, read as the reverse complement.
CGCGTCCGGCAGAAGAATTTATTCTTTCACAAGACATAAAAATGCGCGCAAAGTTATTTCGTCTTCTTGAATTGCTTGAATTGAAAGGAAATGAATTGCGCGAACCGTATTCAAAATCACTTTCTGACGGAATTTTTGAAATCCGCGCAATTCAGGGGAATAATATAACGAGAGTTCTGTATTTTTTTGTTGCGGGAAAGAAAATAATTCTTACAAACGGTTTTGTTAAGAAAACGCAAAAGACGCCTGATAATGAAATCGAACTTGCGAAAAAATATAGAGCTGATTACGAACTCAGAAAGGAGAATTTATAATGGAAAAGAATTTCAGGGAAACTTTAAACGAACAAATGAAGAATCCTGAATTCAAAAAAGAATGGGACGCGCTTGAACCTGAATATCAGATTATCAAAGCAATGCTTGACTCACGGGCAGAAAAATCTTTGACGCAGAAGCAATTGGCTGATGTCACAGGCATACCGCAGGCTGATATCAGCAGACTTGAAAACGGCAATGCCAACCCGTCGCTGAAAACATTACAAAGACTCGCTGACGGAATGGGAATGAAACTGAAACTTGAATTTATACCCACAAACGCGAAACAGTAAAAACACAAAACGGTGTGGTTTTGTTCCGCGCCGTTTTTCTTGTGGAACACATGGAAAATTAACGATTTATAACGAAAGATTACCAATCTTATATCGCATAAACATCGGGGACGCGATGATTTGTATATGACTTTGTTAAAAGGTAGGGTTGTATGTCGGCAAACACCATAAAAGCGGTGGCGATATCCGGTCAGACCGCCTCGGGCAAGTCAAGCGTTTCGCTTGGTCTTTGCAAAGAGTTCGGGGGGGAGATAATCTCCGCCGATTCCATGCAGGTTTACCGCGGCATGGATATAGGCACGGCAAAGCCCTCAAAGGCCGAACAAACGCGTTTTAAACACCACCTTATAGATATTTTGGATATTGACGAGCCCTACTCGCTGGCGGTTTTTATTTCCTTGGCAAAGGCGGCGCTCGGCGAAATTAAAAAAGCGGGGAAAACATCTTTTGTCACCGGCGGCACCGGGCTTTATATCGAAAGGCTGTTTTGCGCGCCGGCGGACTTAGTGGATGTGAGAGACGCCGAGATAAGAAATTGGCTGAAGAACAGGGCGGAAGCTTTCGGTAATTCGTCCCTCTATGATGAGCTTAAGAAAATCGACCCAAGCCTTGCCGCCACAACCCACCCGAACAATATCCGCCGCGTAAGCAGGTATCTTGAACTTTATTACGCCACGGGAAAAACCCGCGCCGAGCTTAACACATTTTCGCAAGGAAACGCGGCGTATTCCCCGCTTTATATCTTTTTATATTCTAAAGACAGGGATTATATTTATTCCCGCGTAAACGAAAGAGTGGAAAAAATGTTTACCGCCGGTCTTTTGGACGAGGTTGAAACCCTTATGCGGAAAGGGCTTGAAGAAACCCCCACCGCCTCTGCCGCCATTGGGTATAAAGAGCTTTTTCCTTATTTCAAAGGCGAGCGCTCGCTTGAGACGGCAAAAGAAGAAATAAAAAAATCCACAAGAAATTACGCCAAAAGGCAGACTACGTTTTTTAATCGGTTTCGCGGCAGGAGCGAAGTTAATTTTATAGATATAAAAGACAAAAATTATGAGGACAGGGTTTTTTCCCTTGTCGGGGAATATTTACAAACGCCGTAGCCGGCTTTTTTAGGAGTGTCGTCGTGCTCAAACGCTTTACAAAACAACTGTTAACAGCAATTTTCGCGCTGGGGATAATGGCTTATACCGCGGTTCAGATAAGCATGACCATAGGCGATATTATTGAGGTTGAAAACGCCCTGTACGCCTCCATAAGCAAGGTGCTGCCGGTAAACGCCTATGTTTTCAGGGACGAGAAAGTCATTATGGGGGGCGGCGAGGGCACGGCTTGTTATTTTTTCCGCGACGGGGAAAAAGCCTATAAAGGCGCGGAGGTTTTTAAGGTGTACGAGCTTGACTCGGACGCTAAAGTACAGGAGCAAATAAACGAGCTTCACAAAAAAATAGCCGTGCTTGAGCGGTCTTCGATAATTAAAACATATTCCACGCGTGACCTCGAGACGCTTGACGCGTCAATTGTCTCGCGCCTTAGCAATATCGTCTCGGCGGTCGGTTCGAGAAAGCTCTCGTCGGCCTCCCTTAACGAGGACGAGCTCCTTATATATATGAACAGGCGGTCTTCGGTGATAACAGCCGCAAGCGGCTATGATATGGTTATAGACGTTTACAAGCGGCAGATACAGTCGCTTGAAAACAGCCTTACGGGGGCGTCGACCGGCTTTACCACAAACGAGTCGGGCTATTTTTACGCCGTCCCCGACGGGTACGAGAATATATTCGCGATTGATTTTTTAAACAGCATGACGCTTGAGCAGTATTACGCGCTTGAGGATTGTCTTCCCGATTCCGCGGTCTTGTCAAATTCATACGGAAAGATGATAACCTCGGTCAAGTGGTATCTCACGTTAAGCCTTGACAAGAAAACGGTGAACAGGCTGACCGACCTTGCGGGGAGAAGCGGAATAATTGAGGTGAGGTTTCCTTATTCCGACGGCGTTGTCGTTAAAATGAAAATTGAGAAAGTAATCTCCCAGACCAATTACGACACTTCGGTTATGGTGATCTCAACTTTCTCGCACATAGATAATTTTAACTATACCCGGAGCCAGCCGGTTGAGATTATCACCTCAAGCTATGAGGGGCTGAAAATACCGACTTCAGCGATAAGGGTTGTCGACGGCAAGACAGGAGTTTTCACGCTCAACGGCACGTCGGTTAAGTTTAAGTCCACGGAAGTGCTGTACGAGGAAAACGGCTACTCGATCTGCGCTCTTCCGGATAAAAACGATATAAATAAAATTTCGTCTTCACTGCTGTCGCTTTACGACCCGGTTATAACCGCCGGAAGGGGCCTTTATGAGGGAAAAATAATACAATGATACAGGACAAAGATATACTAAAGCAAAACATTGACGGTATTCTTACCTGCCTCGGCGGGAGAGCGACGCTTCTCGCGGCGACAAAGACTATCCCCGTGAGCGTTATAAACTCTATTTATGACCTTGGGGTTCATGTCATAGGCGAAAACCGGGCAAACGAGCTTTTGGAAAAATACCCGTACCTTGACAAGCGTTTTGAAATTCACTTTATCGGGCGGCTTCAAAGAAATAAAGTAAAGCATATAATAGACAAGGTTTCGCTTATTCATTCGCTTGATTCCGTCAGTCTCGCGGAGGAGATTAACAAGCGCGCGAGGGTAGCGGGGAAGACGCAAAACTGCTTGGTTGAGGTTAACCTTGGGGGAGAAGAGTCAAAAGGCGGGATCTCGCTCGAGGAGGTCGAACCCTTTTTAAAGAGCGTTTCGGGGTTTTCCAATGTTTTTATTCGCGGACTTATGGGTGTTTTGCCAAAAACAAGCGATAAAACGAAAAATATTTTATTTTTTACAAAAATAAGCCAGAAATTTATTGACTTTAAGTCATTAAATGTGGATAATATCATTATGGGTAATACCGCGATGGAAATCCTTTCGCTTGGAATGAGCCATGACTTTAAAGAGGCCGTGGACGCGGGTTCCACTTTGGTGCGCGTAGGCGAAGGGATATTCGGCCCGCGGAGTTAAAACCATTATCATTTTGGAGGTACATAGAATGGGTATCATGAACCGTTTGTCCGACCTTTTCAGGGGGGAAAACGAATATGTCGACGAATTCAGAGAAGGATATGACGAAGAGGAAATGGCGCAGGACGAAAAATCGCCCCTTACCTCCGCCTCCAAAATAAGCGGCGGCATCGCGTCGACATCGTCCTTGGAAATGAAGGTGTGCAAACCCGAAAAATACGAGGACGTGACAAAAATCGCTTCCCATCTGCTTGAGCACAGAACCGTCGTGCTGAACCTTGAGGACGCGAACAAAGAAACCATTATAAGAATAATTGATTTCCTCTTCGGAGTGACATACGCCATTAACGGACAGCTTAAGCGGGTGTCGTCTTCGACTTATGTCATTACCCCGCCGCACGTTGAAGTCACCGGGGAACAAAAAGAGACCGACGATATGCCCGGCTCCGGCTCTTCCGCGAGAAAACAGCCGAGAGAACTGTTTTAGCCGCTTTAGTCTTTGAGACATTATTATAAAAAGCTTTTTTTAACTTAATTCTTTTAATTTTTGGTGGTATTGAATTGACTTTTGTATATGTAACAATGAGCACGGTATTGCTGTACCTTTCGGTACTCAGCATGATGCTTGTAATAAGGGTTTTATACCCCCTGTTCGCCGTTGAGGAGGGGGCGGCGTTTTCTTTTATCTACGCCACTACCGAACCCCTTATAATGTCGGTGAGATCGGTGCTTTATAAATCCGAGCTTTTTTCCTCCATGCCCATTGATTTTTCCAATGTGTTCGCGTTTATCCTGCTTTTTTTAATAAGGGGACTTCTCGTCCTCTTTATATAAAACATTAAAGCGGCGGCCTGTCCCCCGCGAGAAAGCCTTAAAGGAGGTCACTGAATGCTTGCTCCGCACGAACTAAAAAACAAAACATTTTCAAAGGTTATGCGCGGCTATAACCCGGCAGAGGTTGACGATTATATTGAGTTTCTTGTCGATACATACACAACTCTTTACCGCGAAAACAGCGAGCTTGAGAGAAAGCTGAAGATTGTCGTGACAAATCTTGACGAGATTAAAGACGAGGAAGAGGCGATACGCTCAACCCTGCTGAAATCGCAGAAGTTGGGGGAGAAAATTATCCGCGACGCCAATGAAAAAGCCGAGGTCATAACCGGCTCTATCAAAGACCGCTGCGATTTAATCATTTCAGAGTTCCGCGAGCAGCTCGGCGACGAAAAGCAGGAGATGTGGCTCCTCCGCACCAAGATACTTGACTTTAAAAAGAATGTGTACGACCTTTACCGCCAGCATATAGAAGATCTCCAGTCTATTTCGGTCAACGAGCTTGAGGATATCGTGCTGCCTAATGAGACGGATATTATAAATAAGATTTTTTCCGACGTTAAAACGGCGCTCAAGGACGAAGTTTCCCTTGACGAGCAGCGGCGGGAAGACGCAGATTTAAACGCCGTTCCCGAACTCGCCTCCATACCCGAAAAAAGGGAAATCTCAAGCGAGGAATACATTAAAGAGCTGACCAAAAAGCAAAACAACCCCGGACTTACCGGTGAAGAGCAAACAAAAGCCGACAGCGGCGAAATACCGGACATATCGGACACAGAAGATATACCCGAAAGCCAAAGGCGGGGTGCAACCCAAGAGCCGAGCGATGAAGAAATTTCCGAAGATTATGATGAAATTGAAGATAATGACATTGACAGCGAGGGCGAGGACGGGGAAGTTTAACCGTCCGGGCGGCGAGAATAACTGAAAGGCATTTTTTGATCATGCGCGACTATAAAGACACTCTTAATTTGCCCTCAACCGGTTTTCCGATGAGGGCGAATCTTACTATTAAGGAACCGGAAATAAGTAAAAAGTGGGAGGGTCAAAACCTCTATTTTCTCATGCAGAAAAAAGCGGAGGGGCTCCCCCCCTTTGTGCTCCACGACGGCCCGCCGTTTTCCAACGGCAGCATTCATATGGGGACGGCGCTTAACAAAATCCTAAAGGATTTTATCGTCAAATCAAAATCCATGGCGGGGTTCAGATCCCCCTACCGGCCGGGGTGGGACAATCACGGCATGCCCATTGAGTCTGCCATTATTAAAAAGAACAAGCTTGATCGAAAGAAAATGTCCATCCCCGATTTCCGCAAGGCTTGCGGCGAGTTCGCGAGCCATTTTGTGGACGTTCAGCGCCTATCTTTTAAAAGGCTGGGCGTGTTCGGGGACTGGGAAAACCCTTACCTTACAATGGACCCCTCTTTTGAGTCAAGGGAGGTTAAAGTTTTCGGCGAGCTGTATAAACAGCGCTTTATATACAAAGGGTTAAAGCCCGTCTACTGGTGCCCGAAGGACGAGACCGCCCTTGCCGAGGCGGAAATCGAATACGGGGAAACCCCAAGCGCATCGGTTTATGTAAAGTTTAAGCTATCAAACGATAACGGAAAGCTTAAAAATGTTGCCGAAAAAAACGGAATTTACTTTATAATATGGACCACCACCCCTTGGACTCTCCCCGGGAATATGGCTATCGCGCTCCACCCGCGGGAGGATTATTCGCTTGTGAGGGCGGGCGGCAGCGTTTATATTGTCGCCGAGGAACTTGTCGGGGAGGTTTTCTCAAAGGGCGGCATAGAAGATTACGAGGTCATAGGCAAAGAAAAAGGGAGCTTTTTTGAAAACATGACGGCAAGCCATCCGTTTCTTGACAGAAACTCCCTCATTTGCCTTGCCGACTATGTTACGACAGACAGCGGCACGGGGTGCGTGCACACGGCGCCGGGGTTCGGCGGGGACGACTATCACACCGGGGTGAAATACTCGCTTGAAATTGTGGTTCCGGTCGACGACCGCGGCTACCAGACAAAAGACGCCGGACCGTTCGCGGGGATGTTCTACGAGGAATCAAACTCCGCTATAATAAAATATTTGGAAGATACGGGCGCGTTGTTTTCGTCAAGCGCCATAACTCACCAATACCCGCACTGCTGGCGGTGTAAAAACCCCATAATCTTCAGGGCTACCCCTCAGTGGTTTATTTCCGTTTCGGCGTTCAGGGATAAGGCGATAGCCGCCTCAAAAGAGGTGGAGTGGCTGCCGGGCTGGGGCGGCGAGCGAATGATATCCATGATAAAAGAGAGGTCCGACTGGTGCATATCCCGGCAAAGGCACTGGGGGCTTCCCATTCCCGTCTTCTACTGCGAGGACTGCGGCGAAATTATCTGCGAAGACAAAACCATTGAGCATATATCAAAAATCTTTGGGGAAGAGGGCTCCAACGCTTGGTTCACACGAGAAACCGGCGAACTGCTGCCGGGCGGTTATTTCTGCCCGAAATGCGGCGGGGGGAGCTTTAAAAAAGAGACCGACACCCTTGACGGCTGGTTTGACTCCGGCTCGACTCATTTCGCGGTGCTTGAGGGGGACGAAAACATGACTTGGCCCGCCGCCATGTATCTCGAGGGGGCGGACCAATACCGGGGATGGTTCCAGTCATCACTCCTCACCGCCGTAGGGGCAAAGGACAGCGGCGCGCCGTACAGACAGGTTTTGACCCACGGCTGGGTTGTCGACGGCGAGGGCAAGGCGATGCACAAGTCCGCCGGGAACTCCATGGCTCCCGAGGAGGTTATCGGCAAGTACGGCGCCGATATGCTTAGGCTTTGGGTCGCCGCCTCCGATTACAGGGTTGACGTGAGGGCGTCGGACGAGATATTCAAGCAGCTTTCGGAGTCTTACAGAAAAATCCGCAACACGCTGAGGATTCTGCTGGCGAACTTAGGCGATAAAAACAATTTTGACCCTGAAACCGACATGGTTCCGTTCGGCAAGCTCGGGCCGATTGACAAATGGCTCTTAAACGGGCTTGACTCGCTTGTCAAAACGGTCGATAAGGCGTACCGCAACTATGAATTTCATATCGTTTATCATGAAATCCACAATTTCTGTTCGATAAACCTTTCAAAAATCTATATCGATATAACAAAAGACCGCGTTTACTGCGAAAAGTCAAACTCGCTCTCCCGAAGACGGGTTCAAACGGTAATGTATACCTCGCTGTCCTGCCTTGTTAGAATGTTGGCGCCGATTTTGTCTTTCACCGCCGAGGAGGCGTGGGGGAGCATGAGCCACGCGGGCGGCGACGACAAAGAAAGCGTGTTTTTAAACCTGCTCCCGGGTTATGACGGGGCAGTGCTGACGGAAGAAAACGCCGTTCCCGAAGATTATGACAAACTTTTTGAATACCGCGACGCCGTGCTTAAAGCGCTTGAGGAGGCGAGAGCCGCTAAAATAATCGGGAAGCCGCTTGACGCCGACGTGGTTATTTACGGGGACAAAAACCTTGACGCGATTAAGGTTTTTGGCTCTCACAGCGAAACGCTTAGCGATATCTTTATAACCAGCAGAGCCAAAATCAGCCATGGAACCCCCCCTGAGAACTCTTTTTATGACGAGTCCACGGGGATATATGTTTTGGTAAAACCCGCGTCGGGCGAAAAATGCGCGAGATGCTGGAAGAGCGTGGACGTGTTTGTCGAGGACGGCGGCGGTCAGCACCTTTGCGAAAGGTGCGCTTTGGCGGTGAGGTAAATGCTTGCTTTTCTTATTGTTCTCGGCGCGGTGGCGCTCGACCAGCTTTCAAAGTTTTTCGTAAGGCTGCTTATGAACATCGGCGACAGCGTCGCGCTTATCCCCGGGGTTATTAATTTAACCTATACCGAAAACAGAGGGGCCGCCTTTGGCATGCTCGGGGACAAAAGATGGGTTTTTATAGTTTCGTCAACGCTCGCCATCGCGGTTCTCATTTGGGTTTTGCGGAAATACGGCAAAAGGCATAACCTGCTCACCGTGTCGCTTTCCCTTATCACGGGGGGCGGAATAGGCAACATGATAGACCGCCTTTTTGTCAATGGGGTGGGCGGGGAAAAGGCCGTCACCGATTTTTTTGAGTTTAAATTTATAAAATTCGCAATTTTCAACGTCGCCGATTCTTTTATAACTATCGGCGCGGTGTGTCTCGGCGTTTATATTGTTTTCTTTGAGAAAAAAGTCGAGGAAAAATTAAAGGCAAAAACGTTTCCGGAGCCCGAAAACCCCGACGGCGGTGAGACAAGTGAGTGATAAGCGTACTTTTACCGTTGAACAGCCGCGTGTCGGACTTCGCCTTGACGTGGCGCTGGCGGGCTTTTTCGGGATAAGCCGGTCGTTCGCCCAAACGGTGATAGCGCAAGGGCTTGTATTTGTCAACGGCAAAAAAGCCCCGAAAAACCATAAGCTAAACTTAGGCGACAATGTAGAGGCGAGCTTACCCCCTCAGTCCGAGCTGAGAGCAACCCCTCAGGCGCTTGAAATAAGCGTTTTATATGAGGACGAATACCTCCTTGTGGTTGACAAGCCAAAGGGAATGGTGGTTCACCCGTCGGCGGGGAACAAAGACGGCACGCTTGTCAACGCCCTGCTCTACCACTGCAAGGGGAGGCTTTCAACCATAAACGGAGTGATAAGGCCGGGGATTGTGCACAGGCTTGACAAAGACACCTCCGGGCTTTTGGTGGTGGCGAAGACAGACGAATCGCATTTTAAGTTAGCCCGTCAGATAGCCCTTCATTCGTTCACCCGCAGGTATGAGGCGGTCTGCGACGGCGGTTTTTCAAGGGACAGCGGCGAAATTGACCTCCCCATAGGCAGGAGCGTAAAAGACCGCAAGAAAATGGCGGTGACGAGCAAGAGCTCAAAGGCCGCCCTTACCCGCTACCGCGTTATTACAAAATACAACGGGTATACGCATATCGAGCTGACGCTTGAGACCGGGCGGACGCATCAAATCCGCGTTCATTTATCGCATCAGGGGCACCCCATCACGGGGGATACCGTTTACGGCAGGGGTAAAAACCCTTTCGGGCTGAAAGGGCAGTGCCTTTTCGCAAAATATATTGAATTTATTCATCCGATAACGGGTAAAACGCTTGCGTTTGAGGGGGAATATCCGGAATACTTCCTAAAAACCCTGTCGCTCCTCGAGAGCGCCTATAAAGTTTGACCTTGAAAGGAAACATCTTTATGGACGGCAAAACAGTTAATTATCTTAAAATAAAGGCCGCCGAAATGCGGGTTTTGCTTCTCGACGCGATTTTTCACGCCCAAAGCGGTCACCCCGGCGGGTCTTTGTCCTCAGCCGATATTATCGCCTACCTTTATTTTTATAAAATGCGCTTTCCAAATAACGACCCCAAACATCCCGAAAGGGACAGGTTTGTGCTTTCAAAAGGCCACGCCTGCCCGGCGCTTTACTCCGCGCTGGCGGTTAAAGGGTTTATCCCAAAAGGCGACCTCAACACCTTTAGAAGCCTTGAGAGCTATTTGCAGGGTCACCCCGATATGAATAAAATAAACGGCGTGGATATGTCCACCGGCTCGCTGGGTCAGGGCTTTTCCGCCGCCTGCGGAATGGCGATCGCCGGGAAGATAAAAAGTTCTGCCTACTTCACCTACGCGATAATAGGCGACGGCGAGTCTGAAGAAGGTCAGGTTTGGGAGGCGGCAATGTTCGCTTCTCACTATAAGCTTGACAACCTTGTGGTTTATTTGGACTTAAACTATCTTCAAATTGACGGTGACATTCGCGATATCATGAACCCTACCCCTCTTGATGAAAAATTCAAAGCTTTCGGCTGGGAAGTCGTCCTTGCCGATGGGCATGACTTCGCTGACCTTGATCGCGCCACAAACATGGTTTCCGCCAAAGGCCGCCCGGGGATTGTTATTTGCCGCACCACAAAGGGAAAAGGCGTTTCGTTTATGGAAAACAACTACCTCTGGCACGGCAGAGCGCCTAAGGGCGAGGAATACGAGACCGCTAAAAACGAGCTTGCCGACAATTTAAACAGCGTTAGGAGGGGTGATAATGCCTGACATCGCCACCCGCGCCTCATATGGCAGGGCGCTTTTGGATTTGGGCGAAAAATACGACTTTATCGTGCTTGACGCCGACCTTTCGGGCTCGACCCAGACCGGGCTGTTCGCCAAGAAGTTCCCGAAACGCTTTATCAACTGCGGGATCGCCGAGGGCAACATGATGTCCGTGGCGGCGGGGATAGCTTCCACGGGGGGAGCGGTGTTCGCCTCCACTTTCGCCATATTCGCCGCCGGCAGGGCGTATGAACAGGTCAGGAGCTCTATCGGGTACACGGGGCTGAATGTAAAGATTTGCGCCACCCACGCGGGAATAACCGTCGGCGAGGACGGCGCTTCCCACCAGTGCCTTGAGGATATCGCCCTTATGCGCGTAATACCTAATATGACGGTGGTTTGCCCCGCCGACGACACACAGGCGTACGCCGCCGTGGAGGAAATATATAAGTTTGACGGGCCGGTGTATTTTCGGCTCGGCCGCCACCCCGTGCCGGTGATTTTTGATAAAGAAAGCTATAAGTTCAACCTCGGCAGCGCGGAAGCGCTAAGAGAGGGCGGGGACTGCGCGGTGTTTTCCACCGGGGTAATGACCTCAAAAGCGCTTGAGGCGTATGAGATTTTAAAGGCAAACGGCATTAATATTTCGGTAATCAATATCCATACAATAAAACCTCTCGACACCGAAACGATTGTTAAATACGCCGCGAACACCAAAAACGTTGTAGTCGCCGAGGAACATTCGATAATCGGCGGGCTGGGCTCCGCCGTCTGCGAATGCCTTTCACAGCACTGCCCGACAAAAGTCGCCCGCGTCGGAATAAACGACATCTTCGGCAGGAGCGGCAAAGCCGCGAAACTGCTTGAGTATTACGGGCTTACGGGGAGCGGCGTCGCCTCCGCCGTTAAAAAAACCCTTGGGGTTACGGAATAACAAATGGACTTTTTAATTTTAGATAAAAAATTAAGAAACCTCTTCGGCGCAAGCGAGGACTGGGACAGTGACGGCGTGCAGGTTGGCGTCCCCGGGGAAATAACAAGGGCGGTCGTGTCGCTTGACTGCACAAGCGCCGCCATTATGTTCGCCAAAAAAGCGGGGGCCGGCGTTATTGTCACCCACCACCCGCTGTTTTTTGACCCTACCCCATCAAAAAGCGTTTTAAAAAGGGAGTCTGCCTGTAAAGAGGCGGGAATTTCCGTTCTCTCTTATCACACCTGCTTTGATATTGTAAAAGGCGGGGTGAACGACATCCTTTGCGAGGCGGTTGGGGTGAGCGTTGACAAAAAACAAAGTTTTCTCCCCTTCGGCAGGCTCGGCAGTCTTGGGGAGAGCGTCAGCTTTGGGGAATTTTTAAACAAATGTGAAACCTCTCTCGGCGTAGCGGCGCAAAACATATTTGACGCGGGGAAAAGTGTTAAAAAAGTCGCCGTTATTTCCGGCGGCGGCAAGGATTATATCGAGGAAGTCTATAATTCCGGCGCTGACACATATCTCACCGGAGAGGTCAACCACGCCGCCATTGTCGACTGCCGCGAGTACGGGATAAACCTTTTATGCCTTACTCATTTCGCCACCGAAAACATTGCCGTGCCAAGGCTTGGCGAATATGTGGGGAGGTTTGTTCCGGAGGTGATTTGCTATGGCGTTTGACGGATTTTTTTGTATGGCGATAGCCTTGGAACTCAAAGAAAAGCTGACCCGCGCCCGGGTGGATAAAATAAACTGCCGCGACAATGCGGTGGAGTTTTCGCTTTACGCCGAGGGCGAAAAGAAATTTTTATTTTTCTCGCTTGCCGCCTCGGCTAATTTTGTCACCCTTTACGACAAGCCGTCGCTTAGCGCCGAAACCCCCGCCCCGTTCGGGCTTCTTTTAAAAAAACATCTTTTATCCTCGCGGATTTGCGATATAACAAGCGAAAAAAACGAGCGTATAATAAAAATCATATTTGATTCCCGCGACGAGCTCGGGCATTTGTCCGAAAAAACCCTGTTCGCCGAAATAATGGGGAAATACTCAAACCTTATTCTGACTTCTTCCGGAAAAGTGCTGGGCGCGCTTCACACCACAGATTTAATCTCGTTCAAACGCGCCGTTATGCCGGGGATTAACTATACGCTCCCCCCCGCTCAGGACAAAACCTCCGCAGAAGACATAGATATTTCAGACTTTCGCGCAATGACGTCAAGCGTCCCCGAAAAAAAAGCCGACGCCTTTCTTTTGGAAAGGTTTTTTTGTTTTTCACCCCTTTCCGCCTGGGAGACGGCCTTTGCGGCGTCGGGCAAAAGCGACGCGTCCCTTGGGGAAACAGCCCCCCAAAATCTTTTCGCGGAGGTTAAAAAGCTTTGTCTTTTAGCAAAAGAGGGCGAATACACCCCCACCGCGGTATTTGATGGGCAAAAGCCGGTTGAGTTTTATTTTACCGATATAAACAGATATCCCGGCCTTGAAAAAAAGCGCTATGACAGCCTTTGTGAGCTCACCGCCGGCTTTTTCGGGGCGAAAAGCGGTGAATCGCTTTCAAAATCGCTTTCCTCAGACCTTATTAAAACCGTCTCCGCAAGGCTTAAGCGGGTTGAGAGAAAAATACTTTTGCAACTGACCGAGCTTGAAAAAGCAAAAGACACAGAGCGAAACAAGCTTTACGGCAGCCTTATTCTGTCGCACATTTATGAAATAAAAAAAGGCGACGAGGTTTTAGCCTGCAAGGACTTTGACGGCGAGTACCGTGAGGTTAAGCTTAACAAAAATTTTACCCCGTCGCAAAACGCGGAGGCATATTTTAAAAAATACCGCAAGCTAAAAAATTCCAAGGCCGCGCTTGTTATTCAAATAGAGGAGGGCAGGCGGGAAAAAGAATATCTCGCGTCGGTCATTGACGCCGTCACCCGCTGTAACAGCAAGGCTGAGGTCGACTTAATCCGCGAAGAGCTTGAGACGGGCGGATACCTTAAGAAGAAAAAAGAAAAGCGCCGCGCCCCCCCGCTCCCCCCGCTGGAATATAAAACGTCCGGCGGCTTTACCGTCAAGGCGGGGCGAAACAATATAATGAACGACATTCTCACAAAAACCGCAGGTAAGAGCGATTTTTGGTTTCATGTTAAAGGGTACCCGGGCAGTCATGTTATTCTCTACACCCGCGGCAAGGAGCCGGGTTTAGCTGATTTTTCGGAAGCCACCCGAATTGCCGCTTATCACTCCTCCCGCAGGGGGGAAAAAAACGTGGAGGTCGACTATACCGAGGTTAAAAACGTCCGCAAGCCGTCCGGGTCAAAAGCGGGGTTTGTAACCTATGAAAAGCAAAAGACGGCGGTTGCGGACGCGGCGCTCCCCGAAACGGAATAAAAACCTTTAATAAGCGAGAGCCTTTGAAATATCCTCTCTTATAATTAAATCCGCGCGGAAGTCATACGGGGTGGGAGTTTTGTTGATAAGCACAAGGGTTTTGCCCTTGAATAAATCAATAAGCCCCGCCGCCGGGTAAACTGAAAGCGAAGTCCCCCCTACGATAAGCGTGTCGGCGCTACCTATGCTTTCGGCCGAGCGTTTTAGGCATTCATTGTTTAGCTGTTCGCCGTAGAGCACCACGTCGGGCTTGATTACTCCGCCGCAGCCGCCGCAGGTCGGCACTGTTTCGCTTTCCATTATATATTCCGCGCCGTACGCCCTGCCGCAGTCATGGCAGAAGTTCCGGCAGACCGAACCGTGGAGCTCGCGCACGTTGCGGCTCCCCGCCCTTTGGTGGAGGTTGTCAATGTTTTGGGTTATAACAGCGTCAAGCAGACCCTCATTCTCAAGACGCGCAAGCGCGAGGTGACAGGCGTTCGGCTTTGCGCCAAGGCAGGGCGGGAGCATTTTTTCGCGGTAGAACTCATAAAAGAGGCAGGTTTGTTCCCAAAAAAAGCCTCCGCTTAAAATAACCTCGGCGGGGTAGTCGTAATTTTTCCCGTATATCCCCCCCGATGATCGAAAGTCGGGTATTCCGCTGGCGGTGGAAACCCCCGCGCCCCCTAAAAACACGGCGGAGCCGCCGCCAAAAATCACTTCTTTTAATTTGTCATTCAATTTTAGTTTTACACTCCTTTAGAAACCCCGCCAAAACACAAAAACGCCCTTTTCCCGCCGTAAAGGCAGGGATTAAGCGGGCGTTTTTATTATATTTATAAAGGTTTTATATAACCGGAAAAGGCGTACCAAGTATTGTTAAGGTTTTGTCCTCGCCCTGACCCTTGTAAACCTTTTTGCCGCTTACCTTTTGCGCCGGGGGAGTTTTGTTTACGACCGCCTCAATAAGATCCGACAGCACCGCCGACGATGTGGCAAGCCCGCCCGCGCCATGGCCGTAGAACGCCACCTCGCCCGCGAGGTTTCCCGTCACTCTGACGCAGTTGAACACGCCGTTGACGGCAAAGAGCAGGTTTTCCTCCCCTACAAGGCAGGGCTTGACATAAAGCAGCGCGCCGTCTTTGAGGTTTTCGGCGACGCCGAGCAGCTTTATTTTAAAGCCGTGCTTTTTAGCCTCTTTAATATGGGAAGGGGTTATTTCCGAAATCCCCGTGATTTCCGCGCAGTCCTCAAGGTTGAACCACGAACCAAAACAAACGGAAGAAAGTATACATATCTTCCGCGCCGCGTCAATCCCCTCGATATCGGCGGCGGGGTTGGCCTCGGCGTAACCCAAAGCCTGCGCCGTGTCAAGCGCGTCCTCAAACGAACAACCGTCCTTTTCCATTTTTTCAAGGACAAAATTCGTGGTGCCGTTTAGTATCCCGGCTATTTTTAAAATTTTATTTCCGCGGAGCGAGTGGAGCAGCGGGTGTATGACGGGAATCCCCCCGCCCACCGACGCCTCGTACAAATAGCTGACCCCGTTCCGGGAAGCCACCGATTCAAGATACTCCCCATGCTTTTCAACCACAAGTTTGTTTGAGGTCACCACCGACTTCCCCGCCGTAAGGCAGGCGAGGGTAAAGTCATACGCCGGCCTGTCGCCGCCCATGGTTTCCGCCACCGCGCGAATGTCGCTGTCGTTTAAAATAATATTTATATCCCCGACAACCCTGTTTTCCAGCGGGTGTCCGGGAAAGTTCCTTTTATCAAGCACATATTTAATGTTAAGCTCTTCCCCGAGCAGGTTTTTAATAAGAGTTTTGTTTGTTTCGATCGCTTCGCGGAGCGCGCCGCCGACCACGCCCATTCCCAGTATGGCTATGTTTATCATAGACTTCACCTTTTTGTTATTTTTGGTTTTAAACCCGTATTCGTATAATAACATAAACGCGGGATTTATTCAACATAAAAATAAACGGGAATCCAAATCAAAAAAACTTTTCGCTGTTATTTTCCCTTTAAACAGTTTTATAAAGCAAAACCCGCCGTTTTTTAGCAGCGGGTTTTTATATAGTATGTATTCGCGTTTAAAGGTTTATTTCGGATAAGCGTTGTTACCAGAGCTTTTTCGGGTAAAGCCCCTCTTTTGTGAGCAGATTTATCCCTTCGATAACAAAGGGTTTGTCCTTGCGGTATGTAACGCCGTACCATTTGTCGCGGCTTTGGTAAACAGCCATGGTCTTGCCACGGTTTACGGCGTCCTGCACCGGGAGCGCCATATAATATTCGCAGGAAGAAAGGTCATTTTTGTTTTCTTCGAGAAACGCTCTGAAACCCGTCTCCATATCGCGAAAGAAATCGGGGGTAAAACAAAAAAAGTTCATTGAAACAATGGTTTCCGGGTCAAGGCCGCGAACCCCGCTCGGCGAGGGGTGATAAATGCGGCCGCCGTCTTTTGTAATCTCATGGGTTTCGGTAATGCCCGTCACAAAGCCGTCTTCCACACGGCAAATCCCCCTTGAAACTCCGCCCTCGGGGGTGACGGTGTTCTTAATAAGGTAGCCTATCATCGCAAATTCGCCGTGCTTGGCGTTTTTCAAATGACCATACGCCAGCGAATAAGCTGTTTTGCCGTAAAAATCGTCTGCGTTGACCACCGCGAAGTTATCTCCGCCGACAACATCCTTGCAGCAAAGCAGGGCGTGGGCGGTCCCCCAAGGTTTTTTTCGGGTTTCGGGTATGGCGTATCCCTCGCTGAACATTGAAATTGTCTGAAAAGCGTATTCGACTTTGATCTTGCCCTCAAACTTCACCCCGGCTTTTTCCCGGAAAGCGTCGAGATGCTCTTCCTTAATGAGGAGCACGACCCTGTCGAACCCCGCGCGTATGGCGTCAAAAATTGAGTAGTCGAGTATTATTTCGCCGTTTTCGCCTATAATGTCAAGCTGTTTTTTAGAATCCCCCCCATACCTGCTGCCAAGACCGGCCGCCAAAATAACTAACGTCAATATTTTTTCCTCCTGAATTTATATTTTAGGGTAATTATTACGCTTTTACGGCTATTTGTTTATCTTCCTCAAATACGCCATTGACATTCCTATGCAGTCAAGCGAATCCCAGCCAAGGCAGGGCCTGTCCTGCTCGACAATAAGCCATTTTGTCCCGGCCTCCCTCGCCGCTCTGAGTATCGCAAGGTTGTCCTGAACCCCATACCCCACGGGGCGGAAAGCGAAATCTCCCTCCTCCGCTTGCGGGGAGACGTCATTGACGCCGATTAGCCCGTACAGCCCCTCTTTAACGCTTTTATTTTTCATCACAAAGTCCTTGAGGTGGACAACCGGCGCCCGCCCCGAATATTTGACAAGATACGCGGCGGGGTCTTCGCCCCCCACGTTGACCCAGCAGGTGTCAAGCTCGGTTTGGAGAAGTTCGGGCGGAACCGCGCCGTATAAAATATCAAGCCCGTAAACGCCGCCGAGCTTTTTAAACTCAAAGTCATGGTTATGGTAAAGCATTGTAAGCCCAAAGGTTTTTGCCTTTTTTGAAAGGGATATAATATTTTCAATTATCTCTGAAAAATTTTTGCCGCCCGGGCGGTCGTCTTCAGTGAGATAAGGTATGGCTATGTATTCGCAGCCGATTTCAGAATAGCCGTCAAAGACGGCATCGGGGTTTTTTAACATTTCGTCAATAGCCACATGCGCCGAAACCGGGACAAGCCCCAAATCCCCGCAGACGGCTTTTACCTCGCTTGGGCTCTTGCCGTAAAGGCCGGCGAACTCCACGCCGTCATAGCCCATTTCTTTAATCTTTCCAAGCGTGCCGAAAAAGTCTTTTTCGGCGTGTTCGCGGACAGAATAAACCTGAACTCCTATCGGAAACATAAAAACACCTCCGTTATCGCCTAACAGTTTAGCATAACGGAGGGGTTTTGTAAACAGGTTTTAAAGAAAATGGCTTAAAAACCCAAAGACCATATTTTCGTAAACCGTAAGATTTTTAATAATATCGACCTCCACCTCGCGCGGCTCGATCTCGCTCCCGAAGAAATCAACCTTTCGCCTGACGCAGAGCAGCGCCTTTGTGTCCCCGACCGAAGAAAAGCAAAGCGTTGACTTTTCCCCCATTCCGGCGGAAACCGCGAAAACGGCCGAAAACGAAACCGCCGAGGTGTCGGGGAAAAACACAACTTCCGCGCTGACCTTGCTTTTTACCTGCCGCTCGCCGATTACGGCAATATGACTTTTGCCCTTTTTAATCTTAAGTCCAAGCCCTCTCGCGAGGGTTGAAAACCCCCTGCCGCACCCTATGACGCACAACGTTTCAGCTTTCCGCGAGAATATCATATTCTTTTACAAACTCCTTCATCGCCGACGGTTTCAGTCCCTTTGACATCGCGGCTGAAATCTCTCGGGCAAACGCGTAGATGTTGTCCGCGTCGGTCAAATCCACCGCGGCTATTATCCCGCCGCGAATAACGTCGCTTTTGTCTTTTTCAATCTTTGCCGCGTAGGAGATATAATATTGCCCGTAGGCGTTTATCACCTCGGCGGCGCTTTTACACGCCTTGCCCGATATGTAGCAGTATTTGGGGTATTTTCCGGCGGATTTGAAAAACTCATCGTTTTTGTTTGCTAAAAACTTCATAAACCCAGAACGGCTGTATTCAGAAGTATCGGAGAGGAGAAGCCCAATCTCATGCCCCGAAGACAAGAGTTCTTTTACCTGTTCGGTATTCTTTTTAATAAAGGCGGTATCCATAAAAAACACCGCGCTCACCCCAAAGCCGTTGCACACTTCCGAAAACAATGTTATGTTCTTCCCCGACGCGCTGTTTATTATAACCGTTATCACCGAATAAATTTTATCGTTATAGCTCACGCAGGTAATGGGAACGCCGGCTGAAACGTCCTCGCTGCCGGAGCCGCCGTTCCCCGCCAAGGCGTAAACCAAAACGCTTAGCGCGATGGCGGCGACGAAGATAATCACCCTTGCCCAAGGAGCGCCCCTCCTTTTGCGGGAAAAAGAAAAAGCGGAAAGCCGCATATATAATCACCCATATATCTTACGCTTTCCGCTTATTAATTATTCTATTCGCCCTGTATTTAGCGCTCCCCGCTAAATACAGAGTTTATCTTATCTGCCCCGAGCCGTTTAAAATATACTTAACCGTGGTGAGGCTTGACAGCCCCATAGGCCCTCTCGCGTGGAGCTTTTGGGTGGAAATGCCTATTTCCGCCCCAAAGCCGAACACTCCGCCGTCGGTAAAGCGGGTGGAGGCGTTTACATATACCGCCGCCGAATCAATGTTTTTGGTAAATTTATCGGCTTTTTCAAGATCGGAGGTCAAAATGGCCTCCGAATGGCCCGTCGAGTGGGTGTTTATATGGGAAATTGCCTCGTCTATTCCATCGACTAACTTTATTGAAAGTATATAGTCGTTGTATTCGGTAAAAAAGTCGTCGTCCGGCACAACGGTAATTTTGGGGAGGATTTTTTTAACTTCATCGCCGCCGCGGAGCGACACCGTTTTTAATTTTTCCGCCAGCGCGGGGAGGAGGGTTTTGGCTATATCGCGGTCAACAAGAAGATGCTCGACCGCGTTGCAAACCGATGGGCGGGAGGTTTTGGCGTTGTGGATAACATTTATCGCCATTTGAATGTCGCAGCTTTTTTCGGCGTATATATGGCAGTTCCCCGCCCCAGTCTCAATGACAGGCACAAGGGCGTTTTCGGCAACCGATTTTATAAGTCCCTTTCCCCCTCTTGGGATAAGGAGGTCCAAATGCCCTTTGGCGCGCATAAGCTCGGTCGCGGAGTCCCGCGATATGTCGTCGATAAACTGAACGATATCCCCCGAAAACATGTTGGCCTCGGCCGCGCGCCTGAACAAGCCGGCGATCGCCTTGCCGGTGTTTACCGCCTCTTTTCCCCCTCTCAGCACCACTCCGTTGCCGCTTTTAATGCAGAGCGAGGCGGCGTCCGCCGTCACGTTCGGCCGCGCCTCATAAATTATGCCTATTACCCCCATCGGAACCGAAACGCGCTGTACTTTAAGCCCGTTGGGGAGAGTCCAGCGCTCGCCCTTGCCGATGGGGTCGGGGAGGTGGGCAATTTCGTTTATGGCGGAACAGATATCGTTTATCCGTTCTTCGCTGAGAGAGAGCCTGTCGACCATCGCCCCTTTTATTCCGTTTTCCTCGGCCCTTGACAGGTCAAGGCGGTTTTTTTCCAAAATTTCGGCGCTGTTTTCTAAAAGCAGCCGTGAGGCGTCCCTCAGCACGGCGTTTCGCCTTATGCCGTCGGACGACGCGAGGGTAAGCGCGGCTTTTTTACAGGCGTCGCATTTTTCCGTCACCGTCATTTTCATTGACATTTATCTGTTCTCCTTTCGCAAAGCTTAAGGTTTTTCCTGTTCGCTCATGCTATTTTCCGCAATATGTGCCTTTAAAGTTGCCGTCAAAAATATCATAGAGTATATTCGGGTTATCGCCGTTTACAATAAGCATGGGTATGCCGTGCCTCATGGCGGTCGCGGCCGATTGCAGCTTTGCTCTCATGCCGCCCACCCCGCGGTTTGAACCCGAACCCGTGCCCTCGGCGCCGGAGAGAAGTTCCTCCGTTATTTCGCTCACATGCTCGATAAGCTTGGCGCCGGGGTTGGTGCGGGGGTTTTTATCATAAAGGCCGTCGACGTCGGACATATTTATTATAAGGTCGGCGCCGGTGAGCCGCGCCACCGCAACGGAAAGCGTGTCGTTGCCGCCAAAGGTTATTTCCTCGCTTGAAACCGTGTCGTTTTCGTTTACAATGGGTATGCAGCCGTAGGAAATCAGCGCCTCGAACGTGCCGGACGCAGAGTCCCGCTTTTCGGGGTTGTCGACGATATCCTTTGTTATAAGCACTTGCGCTATCTTATGCCCGTACTGGGAGAAGTTGCGGTCGTATATGTCAATGAGGTCGCACTGACCCACGCTCGCCGCCGCTTGTTTTTCGCTGACGGTGAGGGCTCTCCCCGCAATGCCCAACTTCGCCACCCCGCAGCCTATCGCGCCGCTTGACACTAAAATTATACTTCTGCCGCTGTTTTGAATATCGGCAAGACATTTTACAAGCGTTTCGATTTTTCTGATATTTAAAAATCCGCTGTCATGGGTGAGGGTTGAAGTCCCCACTTTAACTACTATTCGTCTTTTCGAAGTGAGATTCGCTGTCATAAAAAAACCTCTTTGCTTTTTTTATTTTTATGCTATATTGTTTCGTATCTGCATTATAGCGGTATTTTTAACGGTAATCAAGTGTGTTGGCGGTAAAAGTTAATTTTTGTTATGGAGAATATATATTATGTTGATTTTAGCCTCGGCTTCGCCGAGAAGGTGCGAATTGCTGAAAAGCCACGGCTGGGTTTTTAAGGTTTCCCCGGCAAAGCGCGAAAAAGTTCCGGATTTAAGCCGCCCCGCCGAGTACACAATGGCAAGCGCTTACTTTAAAGCGCTTGAGGTGGCGGAGTTTTACCCCGAGGATGTTGTGCTGGGGGTTGATACCGCGGTGTTTTTCGGCGGGAAGATTATCGGCAAGCCAAAAGACAGCGGGGACGCCGCCAATACCCTAAGGGCTCTTTCCCAAAACACTCACGAGGTTTATACCGGGTTCGCGCTGATTTCTAAAAGCGGGGCGGTAAGGGGCTATGAAAAAACGGCTGTCACTTTCAGAAGGCTTTCGGAAAGCGAGATTTTAAGCTATGTTAAGACAGGCTCGCCCCTTGACAAGGCGGGCTCATACGGGGCGCAGGACGAGGGGGCGGGGTTTATTGAAAAGCTAAACGGGAGCAGGGAAAACGTAATAGGCCTGCCTGTGGAAAGAATTGAGTTAGCCCTTAGTGTTTTAGGTTTTTGCCGCTAAGGGTAGCGGGGCATATAACTCAAAACAAATAATATAGGTTAAACCGCGTATAAATCCCTTTCTCTCAGCGTCACTATCCCCGCGTTTTGCAAAATACCCTCGGCTTTTTCGTTATCATCCACGCGGAGAATGACGCAGGCTTTCCCCGGGGAGCGGGATAAAAACGCGTAGATATACTCGACCACCACCCCCGCGTCGCCGAGCACTCTCAGCGCCCCGGCAAACTCGCCCGGGCGGTCGTTTACCTCAACGGCGATAACTTCGGTCAGCTTTACCGTAAGCCCAAGCTTCCCCAGCGCTTCCATCGCCTCCGTCGGCTTGTCCACAATAAGCCTGAGTATGCCGAAATTTGTGGTGTCGGCTATTGAAAGCGCCCGTATATCCACCCCGGCGCCCGCGATAACCCCGGCGATTTCAGAAAGCCTGCCGGGCTCGTTCTGCACAAAGATTGAAAGTTGTTTGATAAACATCGCGTTCCCTCCTATATTAGTTTTCTGTTGTCTATGACCCTTTTGGCTTTCCCCTCCGAGCGCGGGAGCGATTTTGGCTCGGCAAGCGTGACTTTGGCGTGGATTCCAAGGAAAGACGCGAGAGCGTTTTCTAAGTTTTTACCCGCTTTTTCAATGCCGCGCACCGTGTCGGTCAGCAGATCCTCGGTTATTTCAACCTTTACCTCCATTTGGTCAAGGTTGTTTTTTCGTTCCACCACAATGAGATAGTTCCCGCCGTAACCCATTTTGGTAAGAACGTGCTCGACCTGCGACGGGAACACGTTTACGCCGCGGATAATAAGCATATCGTCGCACCGTCCCTTTGGCTTTGCCATGCGAACCGTGGTCCGCCCGCAGGCGCATTTGCCGCGGAACAGCGCCGATATGTCGCGCGTGCGGTAGCGAATGAGGGGGAGGGCTTCTTTTCCGATACAGGTAAAGACAAGCTCGCCGTAAACGCCGTCGCCCGCGGGCTTGCCCGTATCCATATCTATTATTTCGGGGTAAAAATAATCCTCGTTGACGTGGAGGTGGTTTTGACACTCGCAGTCGTAAGACACTCCGGGTCCGGCGATTTCGCTAAGTCCGTAGATGTCATAGGCCTTTATTCCCAAGAGCTTTTCGATTTCCCCCCTCATTCCCTCCGTCCAGGGCTCCGCGCCGAAGATACCCGCCCTCAGCGGCAGCGAATCGGGGGAAATACCAAGTTCTTTCATTGTCTCGCCTATATACATGGCGTAGGAGGGGGTGCAGCACAAAATGTCGGAACCAAAGTCGCGCATGAGCTGAACCTGCCTGTTTGTGTTGCCGGAGGAAACCGGAAGCGCCACCGCGCCGAGCTTTTCCGCGCCGTAGTGGAGCCCCAAGCCCCCGGTAAAAAGCCCGTAGCCGTAGCTTATATGTATAAGGTCGTTTTTTGTCCCCCCCGCCGCGGCGATTGCCCGCGCGGCGGATTCCGACCAAATATCAATGTCGTGTTTTGTGTAACCCACCACCGTTTGCTTGCCTGTGGTTCCCGACGAGGCGTGAATTCGTATAAGCTCGTCCTTCGGCACGGCGAACAGCCCGAACGGGTAGTTGTCCCTTAGGTCTTCTTTTGTGGTAAACGGCAGGTTTTCAATATCGTCGATTGATTTTACGTCATACGGGGAAACGCCGCTCTCGTCAAACAGTTTTTTGTAAAACCCAATGTTCTCATAGGCGCGGCGGACCGTTTTTTTCAGCCTTTCGCTTTGGATTTCTCTTAGCCGCTCTCTCTCGGCGGATTCGATTTCGGGGGTGAACATTTTATTTTTCCTCCTTATTGCGCAAGGTAGCCCAAATCAAAGGCCTTAAGGTTGGTTTTTGTGTGTTTTTCACTGAAGGTTTCTTTTATTGTATCTTCCCAGACTTTTTTATCAATTTTTAAAAACTTAGCCGCAGCGCCGAGCAGCACCATATTTACGGCAAGGCGTGACCCCGCTTCCCCCGCGAGGTATGCGGCGTCAAGGCTTTGAATGTTTACGCCAAGCGACTTAATTCTTTCTTTTATACCCGCCGGGTAGGCCGCGGAACCCGAAATAACCGTCATGGGGTTTATCTTCTGGGCGCTTGTGATAATCGCGCCGCCTTTTTTTAAATATGGCAGCCATCTCGCCGCTTCAAGGATCTCAAAACTCACAATCAAGTCGGCCTCGCCCTTGTCGATAACGGGTGAGAAAATATCCCCGCCAAACCTGACATATGTGACCACGCTCCCGCCGCGCTGGGACATCCCGTGAACCTCGCTGACTTTTACGCCGTGGCCGAGGGACATAAACACCCTCCCCATTATTTTTGACGCTACCAAAGTGCCCTGCCCGCCAACGCCGGCTATGATAATATTATAATTGCTATAATTATGTTTTGTCACGCTCTTCCCCCCTCTATCGCGCCAAACTTGCAGGCATACATGCATATCCCGCACCCGTTGCACTGAACGCCGTCAATATATGCCTTGCCGTCCGTGAGCGATATCGCGGGACAGCCGACAGAAAGGCAGGCCCTGCAGGAAGTACAGTTTTGGTTAACGACAAGCGGCGCGCCGCGCTTTACGGTTTTAAGAATCGCACAGGGGCGGCTCGCGACAATAAGTGAGGGAAAATCGTTTTGCAGCTCCCTTGCTATAACGCTTTTGGTTGTCTCCACATCATAGGGGTCCACTACGCTAACCGAACCGAACCCGACGGCTTTGGCAAGAGATATAATATCGACCGAGACGGTTTTTTCGCCTTTTAAGGTAAGCCCGTTCGCCGGGTTGTTCTGGTGACCCGTCATTCCCGTTATTGAGTTGTCAAGCAAAATAACGGTTGAAATTCCCTTGTTATAGGCAATGTTTATAAGCCCCGTTATCCCGGAATGGATAAAAGTCGAGTCCCCAATTACCGCCACGGATTTTTTTGCCTGAACCTCCCCCCGGGCGAGGTTAAAGCCGTGGAGAGACGAAACCGACGCCCCCATGCACAGGCAGAGGTCGGTTTGGGCGAGCGGCTTTTGCGAAGCGAGGGTGTAACAGCCGATATCCCCGGAGATATATACCTTCAACCCTTTAAGCGCCAAGAACACTCCTCTGTGAGGGCAACCGGCGCAGAGCGCGGGCGGTCGGGCGGGGAGGGGTTCCGGGAAGGTTATGTATTCGTTTTCTTCCCCTAAAACCGCTTTTTTTATTGCCGATTGAGAATATTCCCCGCAAAGCGAAAACAGCTCCTTTCCCCTCACTTTAACCCCGTGTTTTTTGCAGTGGGTTTCTATAATGTCGTCAAGTTCCTCGCAGACGATAAGCGTTTTTACCGTCGCGGCAAAACTTTTAATAAGCTTTACCGGCAGGGGATTGACCATTCCAAGCTTTAAATAGCTTGCCCTGCCGCCGAGCGCCTCTTTGGCGTAGTTATAGGTTGATCCGGCGGCTATTATGCCTATATCCCCGCCGCGCTCGATTTTATTCAGCGGGCTGTTCTCGGAGTATTCGGTAAGCTTTTTTGTCCTCTCTTCTACAAGAACATGCCTTTTTCTCGCCATGGCGGGCATCATCACGTTTTTTTGAACGTCCTTTACATAGTCCCTGAGCGGTATATGTTCTCTTTCAGAGAGAGTAACTACGCTTTGCGAGTGTGAAACCCGGGTGGTCAGCCTTAATAGGACGGGGGTGTCATATTCTTCGGAAAGCTCAAACGCGAGCTTTGTAAAGACCCTGCACTCCTCCGAATCGCTCGGCTCAAGCATCGGGATTTTCGCCGCTATGGCGTGGTGGCGGGAATCCTGCTCGTTTTGGGAGGAGTGCATTCCCGGGTCATCCGCCACGGCGATGACAAACCCCGCGTTCACCCCGGTGTAAGAAGAAGTGTAAACCGGGTCCGCCGCGACGTTAAGCCCCACGTGTTTCATGGCGCAAAACCCCCGCGCCCCGCCAAGGGACGCGCCGAACGCCACCTCCGCCGCCACTTTTTCATTTGGCGCCCATTCCGCGTACAGACCGGTATCTCCGTCACGGACGGGCTCTTCGCCGAAAACGGCGGCGCATTCGGTGATTTCTGTGCTGGGGGTGCCGGGGTAGGATGAGACAACCCTCACCCCCGCCTCATACAGCCCCCGCGCCACCGCGGAGTTTCCGAGCATAAGCTCTGTTCGCGTTTGCTTTACCATTAATATATCCTTTCAAAAAACCTTTTGAGTGTGTAAAAAGCGTTGTTTTAAATCGCTTTCAACATAAAATATATTTTACCGCTTTTTTATTAATTTTTCAACTATTTTTAAAATTTGTAAAAAAGAGTATTGGGAAACTTAGTTATTTTTGTCAAAATATGTTGATTATTACAAAAAAATGGGGTATAATGCCTTTAAGCTTTTATTAATCGCGGGTTAATAATTTTTAATCGCGATAATCAAAAAGCGAAAAAACCAAAAAAGGGGACAAAAAAATGAAGGTAAAACAAAGAAAAGGCTTTACAATAGCCGAACTTACCATTGTTCTTGCGGTAATTGCGATACTCTCCTATGTGGTTGTTTCTTCTCTGGGCGGCGTGGTGACAAGCGCGAAAAAAACCGTGGCCCACAAAGAGGCAATGGATACTCTCCTTTTGCTGAACTCTAAAATTCTTGAAGAACCCGGAGGGGACGTGCTGCCGGAAGGCACGGTCTTTGAAAGCTCCGGGTTTTATTTTGTGCTTTTGGACGGCACGCTCCGCGAAATCGTTTTGTATGAAGGCGATGACATAGACGCGGGGCGTTTTTCTTTTTGGGTAGCGTCGGGGGACGGGGTAACTTTAGAAGACATGGAAAGCGTTCTTGACGGAATACCGGAAAACATCCCCATAAGCTTTTCGGGGAGCGAGGTCTGCTGTACCGATATAGGGTGCCTTATCGATAAAAGCCGCCTCTTTGCCTTTGCTTTTTATACCGAGGAAGCCTTTAACGGCCAAGCTCAGGAGGGTTGCTGTGTTTACAGCGGAATTGTTTTGCCCGCCGGAGGGAGCATACCTTCCGAACCCGGCTCAAGTCAACCTGCCGTGAGTTATTCGGTTGAAGTTGACGCGCTCGGCTGTAGTTTTTCGGGGGACGACACCGCGTCGCCTGAGAGCAACCTTAACCTTACCATAACCCCCGATACGGGTTATAACTTTGTGGGGGTTTTACCGGAGGTTAAAATAGGCGGGGTAATTTGTGAGGCGGGCGAGGAATATATATGGAACGAAGACGGCGGGCTTTTAATTTATAAACAGTATATTACGGATGATATAACAGTTAAAATAACCGCCGTCAAAATAAGATACAACGTTTTGATTTCCGGCACGATCTGTACTATCGAATATGAAGAAACTGTTGAGTACGGAGAAGACCTTCACTTTACTGTCTATGAATTGTATCCCGGAAAGCCGCCTTATACGATTACAGCAATCGAAATTGGCGGTATTCCCTGCGGCGAAGAGGATTATAATTTTAATCCTAACACAGGTGTGGGAGTGGTTTACGGCTTTGCTATAACGAATGATATTTGTATTAATATCTTAGGAAATGATAGCTGAGAAAAAACTAAAAATTCACACACGTTTTTTTGAAAAAACTTGTATTTTAGTTAAAAGCGGTGTAAAATAACAGGGTAAATAACAGCTTTTTCAACATTCCCGGTATAAAGAAATCATATTCGGGGATATGTCGCTGCGCGGCGATTATGAGGGGAGACATTGTATGCAAAAAAACAAAACGCTTGGCGATTATCTCCCTTTCTGGAAAAACCTTACCGCTGAACAGAAACACCTTCTTCTCTCATCGCTTCAGGAACGGGATTACGGCAGGGGAAACATCATACATAGCGGGCAGGACGACTGTATAGGCCTTATTATTGTCACAAGCGGTCAAGTGAGGGTTTATATCGTCTCTGACGAGGGCAAGGAGCTGACGCTGTTCAGACTGCTTGAGCGGGATATGTGCCTTTTTTCGGCGTCCTGCATAATACCCAGCCTGCAGTTTGAGGTAATGGTGGCGGCGGAAACCGACCTCAGCCTGCTTATAATACCCGCCGGCGTTTTTAAAGCCCTGATGGATGAGTCCGCGGCGGTGGCTAATTACACCAACGCCCTTATGGCTTCGCATTTTTCGGAAGTTATGTGGCTTATGGACCAGATTTTAAACAAAAAGCTCGACACAAGAATCGCGGCTTTTTTGCTTGAGGAAAGCCTGCTGACCTCAAAGCCCACGCTTAAGCTGACCCATGAAAAAATCGCCAATCATTTGGGGAGCATAAGGGAAGTCATCACGCGGATACTCAGATATTTTCAGGAGGAAGGCTTGGTAAAACTTTCCCGCGGGAGCATTACGCTTGTGGATTTTAACCGCATAGAGGCGCTTGCCGAATCGAGCAGAAAATAAAACCCAAAACTTGTTAAGGAAAATAATTTTTGTAGCAAAGTCACGGAAGAAATTTTAATTTTGTGATATCCTATGAGTAGAAACATAAGGAGGCTGCAAAATGTCCGTTTTAACAATTAACAAGTCTAATTTTAAGGAAAAGGTGCTGGAATCCGAAAAGCCCGTGTTGCTTGACCTTTGGGCAACTTGGTGCGGTCCCTGCAAAATGATGGCGCCCGTGCTGGAGGAGCTTGCCGAATCTCACCCGGAAATAGTTGTCGGTAAAATAAATATCGATGAAGAGCGCGAGTTGGCGCAGGCTTTTCACGTGTCTTCGATCCCAATGCTGGTTTTAGTTGAGGATGGAAAAATTAAAAACGTATCGGTCGGTTACAAACAAAAAGCCCAAGTTGAGCAAATGCTTTAAACCAAAACATATTTATAAACTTTTTATTGTTCCCATGGCCGAAAATCGGCTTATGAAAAGCAAGGCGGAAGCTTTATTAAAGCGCCGGCTTGCTTTGTGTTTCCCCGCGCAGCCCGAACATAACCGCGTTTAAAATTTTATATTTATTAACCCTTAATTTGTCTTCCGCGCTCGCGGAAAAAGAAAGGACGGAAAACCTTCAGGATGAAAACTGTTATAATCGGCGGCGTCGCGGGCGGAGCGACCTGCGCGGCAAGGCTTCGCAGAGTAGATGAAAGCGCGGAAATCGTCGTGCTTGAGCGCGGCGAGTATATCTCATACGCGAACTGCGGCCTGCCCTATCATGTGAGCGGGGTTATAAAGGACAGGAGAGCCCTGCTGCTCCAAACCCCGGCGGAGATGAAAGCCAAATTTAACGTCACCGTCAAAGTGAAAAACGAAGTTATCGCCATCAACCGCGGCAAAAAAACGGTTACGGTTAAAAATCTTAACTCCCCCGTCGGCGAAACCTATGAGGAAACATACGACAAACTTGTAATTGCCACCGGTTCTTCCCCCATAAGGCCGAATATCCCCGGCGCAGACCTGCCGCGGGTTAAGACCATATGGACCGTCCCGGATACGGATTTGATTATTTCTTTTATTAAAGAAAACAATGTTAAAACCGCGGCCGTGGTGGGGGGAGGGTTTATCGGGCTTGAAATGGCCGAAAACCTAAGCCACGCCGGGATAAAAGTCACCCTAATTGAAATGCTCGGCCAAGTCATGGCGCCGCTTGACTTTGAAATGGCGCAGATACTTCATCAGGCTCTTGTTGAAAACGGCGTTAAGCTCTGCCTTGGCGACGGGGTCAGCATGTTTTCCGATAAAGAGAACGAAGTGGAGATAAAACTTCAAAGCGGCGGTACTGTGAGCGCCGAGCTTGTTATTTTAGCCGTCGGGGTGAAACCAAACGGCGAGTTAGCGAAAGCCGCCGGCCTTGAGGTTAACCCCCGCGGCGGGGTTAAAGTCGACGACCATATGCAAACGTCTGACAAAGACATCTATGCCGTGGGCGACGTGATCGAGGTAAACGACTTTATTTTCGGCGGCAAAACAATGATTCCCCTTGCCGGACCGGCGAATAAGCAGGGGAGGATAGCCGCCGACAACATTGCGGGCGGGGATAAAACCTATGCCGGTTCGCAGGGATCTTCGGTAGCTAAGGTGTTCGACCTCACCGCCGCCTCAACCGGCGCGAACGAAAAAACCCTTATAAAGCGCGGCATGGTCAAGGGGAAGGACTACGAGCGGGTGATAATAGTTCAAAACTCCCACGCGGGGTATTATCCCGGCGCGTTCCCCATGACGATAAAACTTTTATTTTCCGCCGACGGCAAAAAAATCTTTGGGGCTCAGATTGTGGGTTCGGAGGGGGTTGACAAGCGGATTGACACTCTCGGCGAGGCTATCCGGCTTGGCGCGGGGGTGAGCGCGCTTACCGAGCTTGAATTCGCTTACGCGCCGCCTTACTCGTCCGCGAAAGACCCGGTTAACATGGCGGGATATGTCGCCGAAAACCTGCTTGACGGCAAGGTTAAGTTCGCCGACTGGGACGAGGCCGAAAAAAACCCCGGCGCGCTTTTGCTCGATGTCCGCGAATATGTTGAGACAATGGCTTTTTCCTACCCCGGGGCGACGGTGATACCGCTTGGGGAGCTAAGGGACCGTTTGGACGAACTCGACAAAAACAAGCGTGTAATAGTTTTTTGCGCTATCGGCGTCAGAGCATACAACGCGGCGAGGATATTGTCTCAGCACGGCTTTGAGAAAGTGTTTGTATACCCGGGCGGCAGCCGTTTTTATAAAGCGACCCATTACAAAGATTATATAACCCACGGGGATGCAGGCTTTGAAAAAACGCTCCCCCCCGAAAAATCGAGAGGAAAGTCAATAACCCTTGACTGCAGCGGACTTCAATGCCCCGGGCCGATTATGAGGGTGTTTGAAACCATACAGTCAATGAAAGACGGAGAAACCCTTGAGGTCACCGCCTCCGACCCCGGCTTTGTGCGGGACGCGGAGGTGTGGTGCAGGCGCACGGGGAACACGCTTGTTTCAAAAGGGCAGGACGGAAAAAACTATACCGCCGTTATTAAAAAAGGCAGCGGCGAGCAGATTTCAGGGCGCGCCGGCGGCGACGGAAAGACAATTATAGTTTTCTCGGGGGATCTCGACAAGGTTATCGCAAGCTTTATCATTGCAAACGGCGGCGCCGCCATGGGGAGAAAAGTCACCATGTTCTTTACCTTCTGGGGGCTCACCGTGCTTAGAAAGACAAAGAGACAAAAGGTCAAAAAAACATTTATGGAAAAAGCCTTTGGCTTTATGCTCCCAAGGGGGAGCGGGCGGCTTAAGCTTTCCAAAATGAACATGGGCGGGATGGGAACGGCGATGATGAAAAAAATCATGAGAGACAAAAACGTTGATTCGCTTGATTCGCTTATTGAAAAAGCCCTTAAAAACGGCGTTAAAATTATTGCCTGCACCATGAGCATGGACGTTATGGGAATTAAAAAAGAAGAACTCATTGACGGCGTTGATTTCGCCGGGGTAGGCACTTTCCTTGGGGAGGCCGAGGAGTCTAATGTAAACCTGTTTATATAATACGCGTCCCATAAAAGCGCCGCCCGGGGAAAACCCGGGCGGTATTTTTGCGTATATTTATTGGGAATTAAAAGCTTTGCCGTCCTCAGCTCCGCGGAGCGATTTTATTTTTAAACAGGGCGAAAACAGCAAACGCTATGAGCGCCGCCAGCACACCGGCCGCTATCCAAAGGAAGACAGTCGTCAGGCCGTCTCTCTCCCCCCAGATTGGGGAAGATGTCTGGGAAACCTCGCTTGTTTCGGAGGGGGAGGAAACTTCTGCCGGGGGGTTTTCATAATTATAAATGGCTTGCGCAAGACTGTTATAAAGCGCGTCTATGTGGGTCTTGTAGATCGATTCGGATTTTAAATATCTGTTCAGCTCCGACGCTTTTCTCTTAATGTCGGAAGTCTCCGACCCGCCGCCCTCGGCAAGGTCAAGCCCGATATCCACAAGAGCCGCGTACTTTTCCATATCCGTGCCATAAACTTCAAATTCGTATATCCCGCCGCTGTAATAAGTGGAATATGGCGAACAATACCACCGCTTAAGCTGAACATATTTAACATATCTGCAGGTGACGGGCTCAATTTCAATTTCATCGGTTGCTTTTACCCCGTCGGGGAGGGCCGCGATCTCGTAAACCTTAACATATTCGTTGCCGTCGGACGAGACATAAATTTCATAATCGCTCACCCGCTCGTGGAACTCAATGACAACTTTGTTAATCTCATGCTCCGACCCTAAATCGACAACCATCCACTGGATGTCTTTGTCCCGGGCAAACGACAGTCTGGTGTCAATGTTGCCGTCGACGGCGAGCGGTTCGTTAAGCCCGTAGTCGATTTCCAGCCCCGAAACGCTCACGTCTTTGAACAAGGCGAGGTTGGCGTTCAGTTTTTTGTCGTTGAGGTTAAAATCGGGTTTGTAGACCGAAAGGCTTTTTACCTCCAAGCCGTTTCCCCCCGCGAACTCAAACGGGAGTACAAACGTGGACGAGTCAATGAGCGCGGGGTTTTTAAGGTTGATCGCGTCATAGTAATAGGTGTCGTTGACAATCAGATATGTTCTCTTGTTGTCGGCGTAAAGCTTAAGGTTAACCTTTGTGTTTTTGGGAATAACATAGTTAAAATTAAAGGTGTAGGTCTCTCTTGAAAAAGAGGGTTTCCCCGCGGCGTTGATAAACAGCCGCCCGTCTTCCCCCGACAAAATATTCGCGTCGGTATAACTGTTTACGACTATATCGGCCGAGAAAATATAAGGGAACCCCACCGATTTAACTTTGCCGACGTCATCCAAGTCAAGGGGGAGCTCCGCCGTTCTTCCGGGGTTTGTGTTCCCCGCCCTCGGCGACAAAATGTTAAAGCGTTCCACAAAATCGTCGGCGTCCATGGAGCGGGTCTGTTCCCCGTCCCAAGTTTTTTCAGAAACATACGCCACGAGGTATCTCACCCTGTCAAAAATGTCAAACATGGTAAACCCGCCCCATTCGGTGTGCCTGTCGTTCCAAAGGCAAAACGACGCTCCCTTTAGCTGGGGGTTGTCGTACTCCACCGCCGTGGACGCGCCGTAGCCCATGTAGTTTATAAACCAAGACTTGTAGAGGGATTTTAAGTCTATATAGTCGGGGAACCCATAGTTCCCCCCCGGCACGCAGTAAAGCTTATGGCTGCAGGAGTTTATTATGTCATAGCCCATGGAAAACAGCGTTTTGTAGTCAGACAGCGAATCCGCCCAAAAGTTTACCTCGGCGTCCCCCGAAACGGGGGTGGTGCCGTTGAACCCTCCGCCGCCGAAGCTCCCCCAAAAGCGGGGGGTATAGCCTTTTTCCCGAATATGCTTTATAAGGGTGTCGGTGTAGGCGCGCATTTCCTCGTTATGACCGGCGGGGTACTCATCGGTGCCGAAATGAACTTTTTTCGATACAAAAACCGGGTCGTCGCCCGTTATATACTCGTCAAAAAGGTCAAGCACAAATTGAACGGCGTCGGGGTTTGAAATATCGATATGCGACATGTCGGGAAGCATATATTCGGGGACAACATCGGCGAAACAGCGCGAGTGCGCGGGGGTGTCTATTTCGGTTATAACGCTTACCCCGTACTCGACCATTCGCTTTTGATAGTCGCGGTACTCGTCTTTTGTGTAATAGCCGTCTTTTGCGGTCAGGTTAGGCACGTCGCTTTCAAGCCGGAATATATTGTACCCGTTAGCGCCGTTGTCGTTTATGTGAAGGTGGATCTCATTCAGCTTGAACCAAGCGAAGTATTTTGTTATTTCCTCCACATAGTCAAGCGGGATATACGCCCGCGCGACGTCTATCATCCCCGAGCGAACCCCATACATCGGCCAGTCGCGGACTTTTCCCTTTGGCATATAGCCGTCGGCGTAATAAGACTGGAGGGTGGTTATGATCCCGTACAAAAACCCGATTCCCCCGTCCGCGCTTATGGTTATTTTTTCCCCCGCGTCTATTATATAGCCCTCCTCACCCAGAGATGTGTCGTTTGCGGGCGTTAAATAATAGTCCCCGTCGGACGGCGGAACGCTTGAGGTAATTTCAATATCAAAGCCGAGTATGTCAATAAAATATTCCCTGATTATTTGTTTTTGGGCGGCGCTCAGGAGCTCGTCCGAATCCAAAACTAACTTAAGGCCGGCCTTTGGGATAAACACCCCCTCGCCGCCCTCCCACTCTCTTACGGCGGGGATAACCCTCGGAGGAGCGTTTTCCTGCGCCGCGATTTTAAAAAAATTAAAGGGAAGCGCGCAGGCGAACAAAAGCAGCGCGCCCAAAACGGCTGATAGCAATTTTTTCACTTTAACGGTCACTCCTTTTTTTATTGATTTTAACGGTAAACGAATTGTTTTAGTCTATTCGCTCGTTTAATCTAACCTAAAAAACCTGTTTTGTTTTTATATTTCCAATTTTGATTGTAGCATAAAAAACCGCTTTGCGCAAGCAAAAAAACCCAAAACATATAAACGGCTAAAAAAAGTTTAAGGACTGCCGTTGCCGACAGCCCCAAATCTTTTTTAATTATAGCAAAAGGTTTACATTTCAAGCTGTTTTGATAAAAATAACGCGCCCGTGTTTATCATTTTTTGTTCGGATTCGTCGGGGGTATAACCCTCCCGCGCCAGCAGCATGACCCCGCCGATAATATCGCCGTCTGAAATTATGGGGGCAAGGTAGGAAACTCTCCCCAGCCCGGCGTCGGTCAGTTCTATCCCCGAACCCGCCTCGGTCGCCGTAAAGGGCTGTCTTTTTTCCAAAACCGACGAGACGGAAATGGAAATCGGCTTTTCAAGGTATTCTTTGTTGGAACTGCTCACCCCGGCGACGGCGACGACGGAATCGCGGTCGCAAATAGCGACGGGTATGCCCGCCGCTTTGTTCAGGGCTTCGGCGTATTTGGCGGAAAATGATGATATTTCCCCCAAAGGCGAATATTTTTTAAATATGACCTCGCCGTCCTTATCGGTGAATATTTCAAGCGGCTCTCCCTCTCTTATCCGCATTGTGCGGCGAATCTCTTTTGGTATGACCACCCGGCCCAAATCATCTATTCTTCTAACTATTCCCGTAGCTCTCATATATTTTCACTCCACATTACAAATATTTCTTCGCGCAAATTATTCTTTGCCTTTATGCTCAAAAATATTCATAAATTGACAAACAATGATAAGGGCTAATCCTTGTTTTGCTTCTTTTATTGTTTAAAAATTTTTATTCCATATACAGCGCCATAAGCTCGCTCGGGCTGGTTATACCGCCGATTACATAGCTTTTACAGACCTCCCAAAGCGGGGTCATACCGTTTTCTTTTGCTGTTTCCCTTAGTTTTTCCGCGGTAACGGCGGGGGCGGCGCCGTGCGGCGGGGAAGAAGTAAAACTCATCATCGCCTCGCGGATTTTATCGTTTATTTGCATTATTTCATAAACGGCGACCCTGCCTTTATACCCGCTGTTTCCGCAAGAAACGCAGCCGTTGGGCCGCCAGACATAAGCGGGGGAGCTTTCCCCGAGAACAGCCAGCTCCGCGCTTGTCGCCCTGTGCTTTGTTTTGCAGTTCGGGCAAAGTTTTTTTACAAGCCGCTGGGAGATTACCCCGATAAGGGATTCCGCGAGGAGATAATTTAAAACCCCCATATCCGCAAGCCTTGCCCACGCGCCCGGCGCATCGTTTGTGTGGATTGTCGAAAACACCAAACGCCCCATTATAGCAGCGCGGATGGCTATCTTCGCGGTTTCCTCGTCTCTTATCTCGCCTATCATAATAATATCCGGGTCCTGCCGGATAACGCTCCTGAGCGTGTTGGCGAAGTTAAGGTTTGTCTTCGCGTTGACTTGGATTTGGTTTATTCCCGGCACCAAATACTCGACCGGGTCTTCCACCGTAACGATATTCACCCCCGGCTTATTAACTTCCTTTAAAAAGTTGTAAAGCGTGGTGGTTTTTCCGCAGCCGGTGGGGCCCGCCAAAAGAATTATCCCATACGGGCGGGAAATCATTTTGTCCGCAATTTCGCTTGCCGGCTTTGTAAACCCAAGCTCCTTGCGGCTTTTGTAAAACATTGTTTTGTCAAGGATTCGTATCGCGAACTTTTCGCCGTTCACCGTCGGCATGGCGGAAACCCTGAAATCAAAAAGGTTTTTGTCAAAACCGGCGTCGGCGGCATTGATTCTGCCGTCCTGCGGGAGCCGTTTTTCGGCAATATTCATTCCCGAAATTATTTTCAGCCTCGCGGAAATTGAGGGGTAAATTTCTTCGGAAAACCTTGCTTTTTCGGTTAGAACGCCGTCAATGCGGTATCTCACCCTGACTTCGCCGCCCAAAGGCTCGATATGAATGTCGCTCGCCTCAAGCGCGAGAGCGGTTTTGATTATTCCGTCAAGCATTGCCGCCGCGGGGGAGGGCTCGGCCGGGAAGAAATGATTTTCCGCGTTTTTTGAAAGTTTTGATAAAATCGAATTTTCGCCAAGCGCCTCTTCTTTGTTTAAATACATATTTATTTCTTCGGGCGGCAGGGTTATAATTTGCGTTTTCCCGGTGTGGAAAGATGAAATAAAAGTTAAAGCGGCAAAGTCATATGGGTTGCCAAGCGCGATTTTAAGGTTTCCCGACTCAAGCGAGATTGGGAGCGCGCAATGCTTTTTTAAAAGCCTTAAATTAAACTTCCCCAACAGGGCTTTATCAATTGCAAGATTATCATTTTCGACTTGCCGCATGGTTAAAATCCTCCTTTGTTTTTTAGAGGTTCAGCGCCTTTTACCCCAATGAATTAATAAGGGCTATCACAGGGGAATAAATCGCGTAAAACAAGACCGCCACAAGCCCTCCCGTTATGACAAGCAGCGACGGCTGAATAAGCTGGGTCAGCGTATTAAGCTCGCTTTGAAGCCGGGTTTCAAAATACAAGGACGCCCCGAGGAGGGTTTTGCCGTATTCCCCCGTGTTCTCGCCGACCGAGACCATATGGGAGAACTCCGGAGGAAAAGCTCCGCAATGTTCAAGCGCGGAAGACAGACTCTCCCCGCCCTTTACCCGCCGAAACGCCTCCCTTACCCGCTTTTTAAAGAAGGTGTTTTCTATAACGCCCTCCGCCTCATCAAGGGCAAGCGCCATATCCACCCCGCCGCTGAGTAAAATTCCAAGCGCGCCCGAAAGTTCGGCGCTCGCCGCGAAACGCTGAACCCTCCCTGTCAGAGGCAGGTATGACAAAACAAAGTGGAAAACCTGTTTTCCCGTCCTGCTCTTTAATGCGGCGGTAAAAATAGCTATGCAAATTGCTAAACAGAAAAGAGTTTCTAAGTAGTATGATGAAATAAAATTCCCTAACCTCAGCACGGCTGTCGTCATGGCGGGGAGCGGGACTTCAAGAGTGTCAAGCGACTTTTTGAAAGCGGGAATGACATATAAAAATGTTATCGCGAAAACACCCGCCAACAAGCAAATCAGCGCCAGCGGGTAAACAGACGCTTTTTTTGATTTGGTTTTTATTTTACAGCTTGCCTCGTAAAAATCCGCCATTTTTTTAAGCGGCGCGTCAAGGCCGCCGCTGTTTTCACCGACCCTCGCCATGCTCACAAGGGGCGCGGGGAACACAGTTTTATATTTCGCCATTGATTGCGAGAACAACAGTCCGGATTTTAAGTCTTCGCTGACAAGGGAAAGAGTGGCTTTGAGCTTTTTCGAGCCGCTTTCGTCTTTTAAAAGGTCAACGCACTTATCAATGGTCAGCCCCGCGCTTAGCATGGCGGAAAGCCGGGAGCAAAACAAACTTATTTCTTTGTGTTTTACCTTTACGGAAAAATTAAACAGCCCGAGAACCGAATTCTCTCTGGTTTTTCTTGACTTTACAAGAAACAGCTTGTTTCGCGCTAAGTCTTCCCGCAGGTTTTGTTTGTTGTCGGACAAAAAAACTCCCCTGTGTTTTTTTTCGCTTTGGTCTAAGGCAAGGTATTTATATCTGTAAAGCTTTGTGTTTTTTCGCTGAAACAGCCGCGAGGTCATTTTTACTTCCCCCTTTCTTATAGATTAATTATATTGACCCAAAAAAGGCAAGGACAAGCTTATCGCCGAAAAACAGCATGAGCGCCACCCCAACCGATATAAACGGCGCGAAGGCGTGACGTCTGCCGCTCCCGCGCTCAAGCAGATTTTGAAAAAACATTACGCCCGAGGCAAGCAGCGACGCCGCCAAAAGCGAAAGCAGCGCTTTTTGATAACCGAGGGCAAACCCGCTCACCGCCATTAAAATAATATCCCCCTCGCCAAGCGGCTGTATTTTATACACCAAGCGCCCGGCTATATAGGCTATCCCCGTAAGCAGCAGCATCAGCGCCAGCCCTAAAAACGCGTTTTTCCACAACTCAATTCCGTTTACAATAAAGCGCGCTAAGCAGGCAGCCCCAAATACGGCAAGCAGAATATCGGGGATCAAAAGCGTCGCGGCGTCAATGTATGAGATACAAATAAGGCAGGAGACCATAAGGGAATTTACAACCACGGCCAAAGTATTGCCGTAAAAGAAATAAGCGCAGCCAATCCATAAAACCGAGTTTATAAGGCAGACGGAAAACTGCCCAACAGATATTGCCTTGCCGAAAAAACTATACTTTCTCTTTAAAAACTCGGACAGAAACGAAGCTTTTTCCCGCGTTAGGGCAATATCGCCGTCCTTTTCGCTTTTTTGAAATTTATAAATTACAAAATTCAAAAACCATCCCATAACAAACCCAAGCGCGCCAAACAGCGCTAATAGCAAAACCTTATACCCCATAATTTACTCCCCGTATGACCATTTTTTTATTTGCTGACCGTCTTTAATAACGCAAAGCAGGGTTTCGCCGCCCTTTGTTTTTATAACAAGGCTGTCCCCGCCTATTTTTATTTCGTATTTATCACTCCCAAAGCCGAATTCGGGCGAGTAGGCGCACTCATCACTTCTTAAAAACGCGTCCCCCACGCTGTCTACCCAAAGCCTTTGGACAAAGGCTTGTTTTTCCGCTGCAAGGCTAAACGCCGTGGCGTTTGAGACCGCCAGAGCGGACGCGCATAATATGGCTACCACGGCCGCCGCCGCCAGCGCCGCGAGCGTCAGAAAACCCTTTTTGTATTTAGCCGTCATTGCTCCCCCCGATCTCCCCGAATTTTGGGGTTTGATAAATTACCTTCCCGCGGCTGTCATAAATCACCCCGAAAAAGTCCTGTCCGCCGAAGACTGTTATTTTAAAGTCAAAGCTTTCTGGGAGAGCGTTTTGGCCTGACTTGTCAAAATAAAACACAAAGACCCCGTCATCGTTTTCGTTTATTTCAAGCCCGGTTAAAAGCGCCCCCGCCGTTTTAAAATCCCCCGAGCGGTGACAGACATAAAGCGCCCTCAGCTTGTCAAGGGACATAAAACCCCTGTTATAAACCTCTCTCGCGCGGGAAGTGTAGGCGACAACGCCGAGAGCGGACGCGGCGATTATCCCCACAAGGGCGATCGCGATAATACATTCGGCAAGCGCGAAGCCTTTTTTCGCTTTAACTTTCATATCCTGTAAACCCCATGAATTTTGCTTATATTTTTTAGGTTGTTTAAAGTAAACAAGCCCTGCGCCGGGTTATTTTCCCCGCCGCTTTTTGTTATTATCACAAGACCGGGGGGTTGTTTTTCGTTGCCGTTACCCCATGGGGGGAGGGCAAAGCTTTCCGGCGCGCAAAAGATAACTTCGTCAAGACAGGTGAGATATCCCAAATCCAACGCGTTTTTCCCGAAAGTTAAAATTTCTTCTGAAATAAAGCTTGCGGTTGATTTTCTTTGAGGGCAGTCTTCACCGCCCAAAACAAAGCTATCGTCGGAATACCCCTGAAAACCGGCGGGCAAACAAGCGGCGCCGATAATATCCCCGTTTTTGCAAAACGCGAGAACCGTGTGGTTTTTTCGAGCATCGGCGATAACCGTCTGCTTATCTTTGCGAACCCCGCAGAGCGAAGTGAGAAGAGAAACTTCAGGGGCGAAGAATTTTATATTTATCCCATGTCTCCCCGCCGCTTGCGAAAGCTCTTTTATAAAACTTTTATTTATAAGCGAAACACTATATACGGCGTTTAGTCCGCTCGCGGGGGCTTTTTTCGTTTTAATATAAAGGTTTTCGGGGTTTTTATAAAGAAGTTTAATCTCGGTTTTTAAAGCAATGCGGAGCTTGGATTTCAGTCCCGCGGGGAGGGTGATAAAGTCATAAGCGACAGTATACCATGGCGCTAAGAGTAGAAATTCCCGCCCACGCAGGGGTTTGATTTGCGCGCTTATTCCGAGAAACGCATTATCGACAGCCCTCGCGAGACCGTCTTTGTCGGAACAGTCCCAAGAAAACTTTGCGTTAAGAAACCCCCCGCCGTCTTTTGCGTGACAAAACAGCCGTAAATTTTCTTCTTCTCTTTCAATAAAAATCAAGTCAAGGGTCATTTTATGTGTCCCCCGCGTCAAAATTTGCGCTTTTTTTAAACAGCATAATGTCATAAAAACAGTCTCGCCCGCCCGAAAAGCAGACAAGAGTGGCTTTTAGCAGGTTTTCCGACGAAATAAACCTTATTTCGCGAATAACCCCAAAAGAAAAGCCGGTCTCGGAAACTCCGTCGCTTGAAGTAAGAACCCCCGTCTCTTTGTCAAAGCAAAGCGTTCGGTTTCCCATGACGGCAAAATTATCAAAAGTCTGCGGAAAGCCAAAGTCGTCGCTGTCACCTCCGCTGAACCAGTCTTCAATTGCTTTTCTCGCTTTTTTAACCTCGCTGTTTGTACTGCGCTGCTGTTCGGCAAGATTCGCGTTTTGCCAAAGAGAGGACACAAGCGAAAAAGTCAGGGTGAGGAACAATGCTGCCACCGCGAGCGCGACGGCGGCTTCCGCTAAGGTGAACGCGTTTTTCCCTTTCATTTTCATAACCCTTTCCGCCGCGCAAATAAAAATTGTATAAGAAAAACGCGCCTAAGGCGCGTTGTCGTATAAAACACAAACGGTGATGTTTTCTTTTAGCCCGGGGAGGTTGTTTTTATCGTAAACCAAATAGAGTTTTCCATCGATAAAGGCGTATTTATCGCCCGCGCCGCCCTCGTACAGCTTATAATAATTCGCGAACTCGCCGGGGTCGCCGCCGGGTTCGGTGAGGTAAAACTCCCCTTCAATAATAACTAACTCCTCACCGGTGAGAAGCGCGGGAACGTTTTTAATTTTTTCAATATAGCTCCCGCCGCAATCCGTTAATAAGTCGCTTGCTTTTTCCTGTTTTAGCTCCCCGCCGTCTTGTCTGAACAAAAAACAACCGCTTTTGTTAACATATATCAGAGTGCCGTCTTTTACCGTCTCGTTTTTCCGGGAAGTGTAGATGTCAAGCGCGGCAGACGCTTCTTTAAGCGCGGAAGAAACCTTCGCCCTGTTTATAATTCCGTTTATTTTCGGAATAAAAACGGCCGCGAGCAGGGATATGACGGCGACCGCGACCGTTAGCCTAAATATAGTAAACTCTTGTCTGAAGCACTTTTTCATTCTTAGCCTTTACCCCCGCGGACCAAATTTTGCCGCCGCCATAAGTATTCCGTTTGGGCTGGCATATCATGACGGCGAAGTAAAATAGTTAGTTATTGAGGAAATAATAGCATAAAAAACCACTTTTGTCAATAATTTGGCCGGCGGCGGTATGGCTTTTATTTTAGGTTTAAATATTTTTCCTCAAGGCTTAACAAAAACCTTTTAATATGCATTCCGCCCGTAAAACCGCCCTCCCCGCGTGACGCGACCACCCTGTGGCAGGGGATAATAAGGGGGAGCGTATTGGCGGAGCAAGCGGTTCCCACCGCCCTGTACGCTCTCGGACGGTTTATGTTTATGGCAAGACTGCCGTATGAGGCCGTTTGCCCGTAGGGTATGGATTTTATGGCGTTCCACACATCTTTTTGGAAAGGAGTGCCGGAAATAAATCGTATAGGCAAATCAAAAGCAATCCTTTTTCCGGCAAGGTATTCGTTTATTTGGGTCTTCGCGTTTTGCAAAACC
Organism: Eubacteriales bacterium; assembly: GCA_041672465.1. Lineage (GTDB taxonomy): Bacteria > Bacillota > Clostridia > Oscillospirales > CAG-382 > UBA1206. The sequence continues at coordinate 10,171 of JBAYZO010000004.1, read as the reverse complement.
AAGACACTTTCCCCGTTCTCAAAACAGCCCGGGCAGCCGCCGAATAGGATTTCCGTTATGTACTTTCCGTCCGAGACAGGGCAGAGCTTCCCGATAGGGGTGTCAAAGGTTAGCGAATAATACTTAGCGCTCATTAGTATTTCACGGGTCAGCGCTTAAAGACGCCGCCCTTTTTCTCCATAATCTCTCGGACTTCCTTGCCGTTCACTTCTTTTGCCTTTATTCCCTTGTCAATCATTATGGCGCTGCCAATACCCGCCGCCTCGCCGGATGACCTCACGGATGGCTGGATGCGGAGCGAAGCCTGAGCTAAAAATTCCGCGCCGAGGCATCTCCCCGCCACGAATAAATTGTCAAACCCCGCAACAATAAGCGAGCGGAAAGGCACCTCATACCACGGCTTGCCGTCGTTGACGGGCGCGGCGTTGGGCTTGCAGTTAAGCACTTTGCCGTGTATGTCGACCGGGTAATTGCTCTGGCAAAAGGCATCGGGGAATTTCTTCCTTGAGATAAGGTCCTCGCCCGTGAGCACATATTCGGTTTTGATATGGCGGGTTTCGCGAACTCCCACCATGGGAGCTATTTCCGTGACATGGGCGGACTCAAAGCCCTTCATGTATTTTTTATAAAACTTTAACTGCCGTATAATGGCCGTTTTACCCTCGATCTGGGCTCTTGTCAGATGATCGGCGTTTGTGCCGTCGGTGTCCTCGAAGAATTCCGGGTTGTTAAAAGCCAGCGAGCCCGGGCGGTTGCGGAGCATAAACATCTGCCAATACGCCTTGTCCTCGGGTATAAGGTCGCCGGCCGCTATCGCCCGGTCAAACAAGTTTGTGAAAGTCCAGTTGCCGGTGGAAGTGCAGGCGGCGTAAACTATGCCGTTGTTGTAAGAGGAGCTTCCGCTCACCCCGGTGCGGGCGACTTCGGACAAAATAAACTTGCCCAGCGCGTCAATGTCAACGCCCGAAACGATATACCGCAGCGAAATAGGCTGGCATTTGCCGGTTTCCGGGTTGCCCTTTTGGTATTCCGCCCCCGCGAGTACCGAAACGTCGCCGTCGCCGGTACAGTCGATAAAAGCCTTGCCGGCGACAACCCGCTTGCCGGACTTCGACACCGTCACCACGCCCTTGACTTTTCCGTTTTCGGTTATGACGTCTGAAATGAAGTTATAGTATAAAATTTTAACCCCGGCTTCCACGCAAAGCTTTTCCGACGCTATGCGGAGGATCATGGGGTCAAAAGCCCGCTTTGACTCGTCAAGGTCGCCGAGGCTTATCATTTCCTCGTGCAAAAGATTTGTGATATAAGAGCAGTTGGGGTCGCCCTCGATATGAGAATGCATCAAAGGCGTTACAAGGGCGTTCCCGGCCGAGCCGCCGACAGAACCGAACTGTTCTATGAGTATGACCGACTTGCCCTCTTTCGCCGCCGCGACGGCCGCGTGCACCCCCGCCGTGCCGCCGCCGCACACTACGACGTCGCAATTAAAGCTTACGGGAACTTCGGCTTGTGGGATAACATAAGTTTTCATTGACTGTCTTCCTTTCGCAAAACAAATTCTTTGATCAGCTTATTTATTTTTACTTTAATTTTCCGTTTTCTTTGCTTTTCGGCGATAAAACTATATTATATACGCCAAACCAATGGCAAAGGTAAAGGCTATTCCGCTTTTTGCTCTATAGAGCGTATAGCCCATTTCTGCACTTGAATACGGGTTTTATCTCCGCTTGTCTCAAGGAGTATATTATTGTCTTTAACCACGATGACGACCCCGACAATCCCGCCCACGGTGGTAACAACATCGCCCCGCATTACGGATTCTCTCATGGATTCCGTTTCGCGCTGGCGCTTGTTCTGGGGGCGTATCATAAAAAAGTAAAAGACCGCTATTAAAACCACAAACGGCGCGAAAGTCAATAGCGTGGTCCATATCGACCCGTCCTGATTTGTGTTGTTATCGGCCAATAGCCTTACTATTTCCGGCATTGTTTTTCCCTTTCATTTGTACGTTATATATTTTCAATTAATAACATTTAGCGGCGGATACGCTTTATCCCCACGCATTTTCCGTTGTTCAAATCAACCTCAAAAAGCGCTCCGTTAATTTCGGGCTCGCCGACGCCTTTTTCAAACCGTTCGTGAACGCCCTCGACAAATCGCTTTAACACCGGCTCGGCCTTGACCCCAAGTACCGTGCCGGCCCTCACCCCGCACATTCCGATATCGGTTATATATCCCGTGCCTTTCGGGAGGATTGTCTCGTCCGCGGTGGGGATATGGGTGTGGGTGCCGTAGACACAGCTCACCCTGCCGTCAAAATACAGCCCGAACGCGGTTTTTTCGCTTGTCGCCTCGGCGTGAAAATCAACTACGGCAATATCGTATTTCCCGGCGGTTTCTTTTAAAATCCTGTCAACGCAGACAAACGGGTTGTCCGCGGGCGGCATAAATGTCTGCCCCGCCGCGTTTATGACGAGCGCCGAAACGCCCGTGGCGGCGCGGCAAACGGCATATCCCCTGCCGGGGCAGAGGGGGGGGAAGTTCGCCGGGCGGAGAAGAAACATGCTTTCCTCAAGCTTGGGGTAAATTTCTCTAAGCGCCAGCGTGTGGTTTCCGCCCGTGATAATATCCGCGCCCGCGCCGAGCAGCGCCTCGGCGGAATAAACGTCAAGCCCGTTTGACTCGGCGGCGTTTTCACCGTTCACCAAAACAAAATGAGCGCCGGTTTCCGACTTTAACCCTCCGAGCTCCGAAACCACCTTCGCCACGCCTGTCTTCCCGACCACGTCGCCGAGCGCGAGGATCCGGAAAACGTTACTTCGCATATTCAAACGCTCTTGTCTCGCGAATGGTATGAATTTTAATTTGCCCGGGGTATTCGAGTTCCGTTTCTATTTTCTTAGCGATATTCCGCGCTAAAAACGCCATGCTGTCGTCGGAGACTTCCTCCGGCTTTACCATTATGCGGATCTCTCTCCCCGCTTGAATGGCGAAGGATTTTTCAATCCCCTCGAAGGAGTTGGCGATTTCCTCAAGTTTTTGAAGTCTTTTAATGTAATTTTCAAGGTTTTCCCGCCTTGCGCCCGGGCGCGCCGCGGAAATGGCGTCGGCCGCCTGAATGATGATTGCCGTGTAGGTTGAGGGTTCCACATCCCCGTGGTGGGATTCTATGGCGTGGACGATTTCCCTGTTTTCTTTGTATTTTTTGGCTGTTTCGGCGCCTATCAAGGCGTGACTGCCATCAACTTCGTGGGTGAGCGCCTTGCCTATGTCGTGGAGAAGTCCCGCGCGCTTGGCGAGCGCGGTGTCAAGCCCCAGCTCGCTGGCTATCATGCCGGCGATCTGCGCCACTTCGATCGAGTGCCTTAGCACATTTTGGCCGTAGCTGGTGCGGAATTTCAGCCGCCCCAAAAGTTTTAACAGCTCGTGGTTAAGCCCGTGAACGCCGGCGTCAAAAGTGGCCTGCTCGCCTTCTTTTTTAATTACCGCCTCAACTTCTTTTTTTGATTTTTCAACCATTTCCTCAATTCTTGAGGGATGAATCCGCCCGTCGGCAATGAGTTTTTCAAGCGTAAGTCTCGCTATCTCCCTCCGTATCGGGTCGAATGTGGATATCGTTATCGCCTCCGGGGTGTCGTCTATTATAAGGTCGACTCCGGTCAAAGTTTCGATAGCGCGGATATTTCTGCCTTCCCTGCCGATAATTCTTCCTTTCATCTCGTCGTTCGGAAGATCAACGACAGACACGGTTACCTCGGCGACGCTGTCGGACGCGCAGCGCTGTATCGCCATTGTTATAATGTTTTTTGCCTTTTCCTCGGCGGATTCTTTGTATTCCTTTTCTATTTCCAAAAGCTTTTGCGCCATTTCATGCCTTGACTCGTCCTCGACGGTTCGCATAAGTTCGGCTTTGGCTTCTTCGCTGGTAAGGCTCGCGACCTTTTGCAACTCATCAAGCTTTTGGACTTTGATTTTCTCTATTTCCTCTTTTATTGTTTCGTTGTTTTTGAGTTTTTCGTTCAAAAGCTCTTCTTTTTTATCAAGAGATTCGGTTTTGCGGTCTAAATGCTCTTCTTTTTGGAGCACTCGCTTTTCCATTCGCTGGACATCGTTTCGCCTTTCTCTCAACTCGCGCTCGTTTTCATTTTTAATTCTAAGCGCCTCTTCTTTAATTTCAAGGATTGATTCTTTTTTTCTTGTCTCCGCGTTTTTTGCCGCTTCGTCTAAAAGTCGTTTTGCCTCGATCTCAGCCGATACAATGACTTTTTCGGCGAATTTTTTTCTGAATAATTTTCCAAAGAAAAAAGACACGGCGCCAACCGCGATTATGGCTGCCGCCACAATCAAATACTCTAAGGGACCCATAGGTTTACTTCCTCCTTTTATATTAAATCTATGTTTCCCGCGGCGGCATACGCGATTGCGAGCTGCGTTTGCGTTTAAAGTTTAAACGTTTAAAATCAAATAAAAACAATAAAATCGGCATTCTGCATATTTATGTTACAAAAAGCTTTAAACCTTAAACGGCCTTGTCTTGCGGCTTGTTTTAAATCTTCGCGGACTGCTTTTTAAAGGAAAACCCCCTCGCCGGCTTTTAGTCTTTTTATTAAAGGCCAAAAAAAGTAAAAATGTATAAATATATAAATATAAATACAAATTTGTTTTATGGATTTATATTTGATATATTTGCCTGTCAGCCTATCAGACCGGGGAGGGCTCCAAAGCGGTAACGCCAAGCCGCAAAACGGAAAACATTCGATATAAAGTTATTATACTACACCGGAACAGGGCTGTAAAGTTAATTATTTCAAATTTAAAAAATTAACAAATTAACTGATAAATCCAAGTCAATCATAAAAATAAAGACAAAACAGCAAATTTTTAAGCTTTTTGCGGCGAACACAGCTGATATAATGTTAACACATAAAAATATATTAATAAAACAATTGACCGTTTGACCGATTGACTTTTAAAAACACGTGTGTTATTATTTTCTTGAAAAGCAATATTTGATAGGCCGGCCGCCTGCCCGGACGGCGATATAGATATAACTCATAAACTTAAGAGGGGATTGTTATAAAAATGAAAAAAGCTCCATTTCTCATAGTTTTAATGGCCGCGCTGGTTTTATTTATGGGGTGCTCGGGGGGGGACAAGCCCGGGGAAAACAATAGTAGCAGTAATAAAAGTGAAGAAACATCAGAAAACCTGTTGCAAATCAATTTTAATGTGGAAGGAAACGAAATCGAATTGGAAAAATACGAAACTCAAAACCCTGTCGCGGCGCTTTATGTCAAGGGTTACGGCGCTATTGTTATAGAGCTGTACCCCGACGTCGCCCCAAACACGGTCAATAATTTTATCTCGCTTATTAAAAAGGGATTTTACGACAACAACACAATTCACAGAATGCAGCCGGGCTTTGTTATTCAGGGCGGCGACCCCACCGGCACGGGGAGGGGCGACCCGGGTTATTCTATTATCGGGGAATTTGCCTCCAACGGGTTTGTAAACAATCTCTCCCACGCTAAAGGCGTTGTTTCAATGGCGAGAAGCTCGAACGGCTTTGACACGGCGGGCTGCCAGTTTTTCATTATGCTTGGCGACGCGCCCTCTCTTGACGGCGACTACGCGGCGTTCGGCAGGGTGATAGACGGGTTTTCCAACTGCGAGGAAATAGCGAAAATTAAGTATTACTCCCTCCCGCTCGGGATCCTTAACGAAAACCTTGTGATTACAAAAGCCGTTGTGGACACAAAAGGCAAATCATACCCCGAACCCGAAACGCTTCTCGGCTGAGCCGGAGTCCGAACTCCGAGGCAACCGGCTTTCCGGTTAAATCAGTTAAAAAGAAAAACTCCCCATAAAAATAAAAACCGTTCAATACCTTTTCGGTAAAGAACGGTTTTTTGCAGTTAATAAGGCAGTCCCTCATTTGTTCGCCCGCGAACGCTGTTAATATCAATATTGGCTGAATCCCGGTCGATACCACAGTTAAAATATTCAACGCTCTTCAAATCACCGTTGCCGATTTGTTAACCTTTTGCTTTTTAGTAAAGCTTGCTTTGGTTAAGATATAAAAGTTCAGGAAATAAACTTTAACAGCTCATCGGTTAAGATGTTTTTACAACCGTCGGCGCTCTCTTCGGCGCTTTCGCTTGCAACGAGATTTCCATAACTATAACTTAAAAAGCTCCCGCCCGTGACATACGCAATGCTGTTATAAAGGAACAAAGCGTTGGCGTCGTCTGTTTTCGGAGCGACGACAATTACCCGCAGACCCATTTCCAGCGCTTTTTGGAGAGCGTTTGAAAGTATTCCGTCGTCAATTTGATTTATATCCGGCGTGGAGCCCAAAAACAATACGCAGACTTTAATCGTGTCGTCATCCCAGCCGCCGAAATAAACGCCGTTCCACAGCGCGTTTTCGACTGCCGGGTTCATAACGCCGCCGATTTCCGGGTGGGGATAAAAATTGTAGGCGGCGGACGCAAGGTTGTCGGTAAAGGAGCTGAAATAAATACTCTCATCCTTCCCCGCGAAAAACATTGAGTTAAACGCCACGTCTTTTTCCGAACCTTGGGTTGTTTTTTCAAGTATTCCCATAATATTCGCCCTTATGGCGTCAATAACGGGGGCTGCGTTCTTTGTGCAGTCGCTGAGGAACAGCACCTCGGCTTTGCGCGGGTTTTGGGAGAGAGCGTTAATTTTGATTTCTGTGTTCCCGCCGGCGGGGAGTATATACTGACCCGAAACGCCTATTATAACTATTTCGGTATCGCAGTCGTTTTCAAACAGCGAGGGAAAGAGATAGGCGTTGCCGTTATTGTCGGTGCGAACCCGCGACACAACGTTGCCGTTTATGTCAAGGCCAAGGACTTCCGCGTTTGTGATAGGCTCAAAGCTGTTTGAAAGGGCGGCCGCAATCCTGCCGCACGGGTAAATCGAAAGGGGAAAATCCTCCGGGCGGGCAGAGGTGTCAAAAATGTTTTCCTCGCGGTTAAACAGCACGAGAGAGCTTTGAATACCATCGCCGGGGGCGTCCTCGCAGGGGAAGCCCTCGCTATACTCATTTTCTTCTTCGCGGCATGACTGATCGCTCCCCCCGGAAAGCTGCGGGTCTTTTTGGGGTAAGCTGTTTTTATTCCCGTTTGCCTCGCCGCCACAACCATATGACGGGGAGTGATTAGTGCCGGGTTTTATACCCATAATGGAAAAAACGGTCGTAAGCGAGACAAATATAAAAAACATCATTGAATACGCCAGCGCCCTGCGGTAGTTAAACTCCGCGCGGCGTTTTGGCGGCAAAGCGGCTTTGCGGGGTATTTCCAAAAGCTCATCCCGCTTTTTTTGCGGCAGGGTTATTTTGTCAAAAGACGAAACTGCCCCCGCTATTTTATTTTCAAAATCCAAATCGGACTTTGTCGACTTTTTGCTTTTCATGGTTCATTCTCCGGCTCAAGCATTTTTTTAAGAGCTTCTTTCCCGCGGCGAAGGCGGGTTTTTACCGTGGAAAGGTTAAGAGAGAGCAGCTTCGCTATTTCCTCCAAGGAAAACCTTTCGTAATAAAACAAATATATAACGGTGGAATATTTCTTGTCAAGACCCGCGATACAGTCGGCAAGCCCGATTTCCTCACGGTCTTTTTCGGCAGGGAGGGTTTCTTCGTCAAGGCTGATTGTTTTTGTCCTGAAAATCTTGCGCAGTTTAGAAACGCCCCCGTTTGAGGCGACTTTGGCGAGCCAGCCGCGTATATGGTCCTCGCTTTGAAAATAGTCTTGTTTGTTCAGGAAAACAAACAGCTTTTCAAAGACTTCTTGGCTTATGTCCTCGGCGTCATGTCTGTTATGCAGCTTCGCGAAGCTTATTCTGTAAACCATATCCGCGTACTTGCCGACGAGGTATGTAAAGAGTTCTTCGCTGTATTTCATCCCGCCTTTTGGTGCCTCCATTCCTTAATACGCTTTTAAAGCCGAAAAAGTTTCTATTATTTAAAAATATTTATAAAAAAATAAGGCGGATAAATACCCGCCCTTATTTAAACCGGTGTTCGCCCCTCAAAAGCTTTTGAAAGAGTGATAAGGTCGGCGTATTCAAGCGTCGCCCCCACCGGGAGCCCGTAGGCGAGCCTTGTCACCTTTATACCGAAAGGCTTTAGCAGCTTTGCGATATAAAGCCCCGTCGCCTCCCCCTCCACCGAGGGGTTGGTGGCGACAATGACTTCCGTCACGCCCGTTCCCGAAAGCCGGGCGAGAAGTTCTTTTATTTTAAGGTGTTCCGGGGTAATTCCGTCCATGGGGGAAATAACCCCGTGGAGAACGTGATAAGTGCCGGAGAATTCCCTGAGCTCTTCAATCGCCGTCACCGAACGTGGGTCCTCGACCACGCAAATTACCGATTTATCCCGCTTTTCGGACGAGCAGACGGAACACACCGGCGTTTCCGAATAGTTCTGGCAAATCTCGCAAAGCTTAAGAGAACGCTTTGCGTCGGTCAGGGCTTTTGCTATTTCGTCTACCTGCGACTGATCCATTGAAACTATATGATACGCCAGCCGCCCCGCCGATTTGCGCCCTATGCCGGGCAGAGAGCTGAGTTTGGCGATAAGGCGCTCAAGCGACGGAGTCATATTAAAACGCCCCCGGCAGATTTATTCCGCCGGTGATTTTTTTCATTTCCTCCGCCTTGGCGTTTACAACGGTTTTTATCGCCTCGTTTATCCCGGCCGTTATCACGTCCTCCAGCGTCGCGATATCGTCCGGGTCGACTATTTCGGGTTTTATTTCAATTGATAAAATATTAAGGGAACCCAAAATAGAAACGGTGATCGCTCCCCCGCCCGCGCTTATCGTGTATTCGCGTGAGTCAAGTTCGGTTTCAAGGCGTTCCATTTCTTCCTGCATCTGCTGCGCCTGTTTCAGCATGGAATTCATGTCGCGCGGGCCTCCCATTCCTTTCGGCAGCCTTACCTTCATTTTATTATCCCGTCCTTTCAAAAAACAAATTGTGTATTGTATTTGGTTTTATATTATCTCGTTAATATAACTTTTTTCGCTTTCGCCGCCCTGTTCTTTATTGGGGTTGCTCTTCGCCTCCCCAAAAAATACCCCGCATTCGCCATAGCCTAAAAGGCCGATGGCTTTTTTAATGTCGTCAAGTTTTCCCTCAAGCACGCTTTTGGCGAAGTTGTTTTCGGCAAAAATGCAAATCCGCCCGTCCTTAAAATAAATATCGCTTTTTTGGCAAAGGGTTTTTACGGCGGGGATATCGGCAAGCAGTTCGATAAGGGCTCCCTTTATCGGTTTGCTTAAAGTCTTTTCAGCGGGAGGGGCTTTAATTTCGCTTTGCGTTTCTATTTTTTTATCTTCGGTAACGTCACTTTTCACGGGAATCGGGTGCGTTTCTTCGGATTTTTGTTTTCCGTTCCCGCCAAGGATTTTTTCCTCAAGCAAAGCAATCCGCGAAGCGAGCCCCTCGGCCGAGATTGAAAGGCGTTCCTCGCACATTCGTATAAGCGCGAGCTCAAGAGAGAGCTTTTTGCCGGCAGCGTTGTTTGAGACGCGGGTTTTCGCCTCTTCCGCGGTGTTGGCGAAGTAAATCAGCTTTTCGCTTGAAAAAAGCTCTGCAACCGACAAAATCTCTTTGACGCTGAGGTTTGACATCCCCGACATACCAAGGGTGAGGGGGGCGTCTTCCCCGCCCTGCTTTAAAAACAGCGCGTCGCGGATAACGCCGAGCATGTTGTCGATTAGCGAGGACAGCGATTTGCCCGAGATATAATATTTATCGGCAAGGATAAGGCAGCCGGCTATATCTTTTTGTGAAATTTTATTAAAAAGCTCGGTTAAGTAAGAGTTCCCGGCGATTCCAAGCTGGCTTTCAACCACGCTTTTATCAATGACCCATGTCTCATTTTGCTTTTCGGGCGAAGCCGAAACCCTGCTTTCAAAAGACAAAAAAGCGGCCTCGGCGCAAGACTCGAGTATTGATAGCGCGTCCCTGACAGAGCCGTCGGAAAGCCGCGCGATTATATTGGCGGCCTCTTTTTCAAGCGGGAGCCCCTCTTTTTCCGCGACAAACAAAAGCCGCGAGGCTGTTTCGCCGGGGGTAAGCCGCCTGAACTCAAACCGCTGACAGCGCGATAGTATTGTCGGGGGGACTTTTCCCG
>JBAYZO010000003.1:0-73237 GCA_041672465.1 Eubacteriales bacterium | reverse complement strand
CAGCTGAGTTTGAAGTTTGTTTCGGTCGCGTCCTTCGCGATTCGCGTCATTCTGCCTGACGCGAAAGAAACAAACTTCGGGATTGAAAGTTTATCTTTCAATCTTCATTCCTTTAAAGCAAAACGCAGGCTTTTTATTTTACTTTTACTGTTATTAAAATCAAACAGAAAACAAAAACCCATATGGCGCAAAGTTCCTGCGCCTAACGGCCCAGGAACTCTCTTAGGCGGCGGGCTAACAAAACAGCGCGCAGCCCGCCTTTTTAAACTCTTCGACCTTTTTCTTGATAAGAACTTCGTCAACCCCGAAAAACCCGGCGAGACAGCTCAGGCATAAAAATTTTTCCGCGCCGCGGTTAACAAGCTTTTTATGGGCGCCTATGTCGTCGGAACCAAGTTCCGCCCCGCAGGAATAACAGCAAAAAAAGCCGTCTTTACTCTTTGACAAGCTTGCACCTTAAAACGATGCTCTCGTGCGGGCCGATAAGCCTCGCGCGGTACTGATCCCTGAAAACGCCGAGCTTTTGACCCGTCCAGAGGTCTGTTATCTCCAGCGCTCTGCCGGCCGAGCGGTTAAGCCCGATATCCGAGAAAATAAAGTAGGGGATCTGGTTGTTGTCGGTCATATTAAACATTCCGACGGCTAAATCCCCGCCCTCAAGTTCCTTGCACCAAACGCTGTTGCCGTGGAGACCGTTTGCCATAAAGGGCTGGCGCTGGGCGGGATCCTGATTTATCGCTATTATATCTTTGTTTGTGAGTATATGGATTGTTTCGGGTTTCATTTCCCTTACGTCGCAGCCGATGATAAGCGGGGAGTTAAAAAACGCCCAGATTGAAAAGTGAGTGCGGTATTCCTCCACCGTACAGCCGCCGAGCGCCACGTTGCCCTTGCCGCCCATTCCCACCACAAGCATATCCATATCGTTAAAACAGCCCTTGCCGTTAAACGGCTGGAGTTCGGCCTGTTTTTCATACAGCGACTTTATTGAGTTCCAGTTGTCGGAAATGTCGCCGGTTGAGCGCCACATATGGGCGCCCGTGGTTTTTATCCACTTGTGGGTCTCATCCGCGCCCCAGCTGCAGGCGGAAAATAGTATATCCCTGCCGCAATTGGCGAGCGCCATTCCCATGCGCTTGTATAAAAGATGACCTTCCTCATGCTGAGGTTTAAAGCAGTAATCGTACTTCAAGTAGTCAACCCCCCACGAGGCAAAGGTTTCGGCGTCGATAAATTCATATTCATATGACGACGGGAATCCCGCGCAGGTGAGCGTGCCCGAGCACGAGTACATGCCGAACTTCAGCCCTTTTGAATGGACATAGTCGGCTACTGCCTTCATTCCGTTGGGGAACTTTTCGCGGCTGGGAACAAGCCGATGATTTTTATCGCGGACTCTTTCCGCCCAGCAGTCGTCGATTACAAGGTATTGATACCCGGCGTCAAGCAGTCCGTTTTCCACCATCGCGTCGGCGGTTGTCTTGATAAGCTCCTCGTTGATGTTCCAACCGAAGGTGTTCCAGGAGTTCCAGCCCATAGGCGGCGTTCTGACAATCATAAAAAAATCCTCCGTTAAATAATGGCGACATTTTCACGTCAGGTGTATTTTAACGAAAGCGTTAAAAAATGTCAATATAAAAACCGAAATATTATTGTAAACAAGTATAATTTGTGATATAATGCTAAACATAAGCACGAATAGCAAACCAATTTATAATGAGGAGTTATTTATGCTTAAAAAATTTTTGTTTGTGCTTCTTGCCCTGTCCGTGATAACCTTTTGCGTCAGTATTGTTTCCTGCACGAAAGACGATAATAATACAAGTTCATATGATGTTTCCTCGCTTTCTCCGACAAGCAGTTTGCCGCCGAGCAACAACAGCCGCGACACTTCCGGCAACAACACGTCAAGCGGTGACATTTTTGACAACGCTTCTATCGGGGACGACCTTTCAGACCTTGTGAGCGACGCTTTGAGCAGGGTGACGAAATAGTTATAAGGTTGCAGGCGAAAGCCTGCTACATATTTACATATTTATAATTTAATAGTTATTGTTTCTATTCGTGGTTCTTTGCGTTTAAACTCAAGCCTTTGCGCGGACGGCAAGACAAATTTGCCGTATTTATTGAAGGGAAGGTTTTTTTAGATGAAAAAACGCGTACTTATCGCCATTGTCATTTCGGCCATGGCTGTTTTTGCCGCCGCGGGGGTTCTTACGGCGGGGGCAGGTCTTGTCACGGTGTATGACAGAAACGAAAACATCGCGCTCGGCAAGCCGTATGAGGCGTCCGCCGCGTATACTCAAACTCCCGCGGGAATGGGATATCAGGATATCGACGGGGAAGAGCTCACCGACGGCATACTCTCAACCGGGGACCTTTACGCCACCTGCTGGCATGGGTTTGACTACCGCATAGAGTCGCCGCTGTTTGCCACGGTTGACTTAGGTTCCCGCACAGACGGGCTGATTGAGTTCAGAATGCAGTTTATCAACCACGCCAACAGCGGGATCGACGCGCCCGAATCGCTTGAGTTTTTGTCCTCTGACGACGGGGAAACCTTTACGCCGCTCGGGAGCGGCAAAGAAGAAACAAAAGGCGGGGTCGCGTTTTACCGCTTGAAGCTTAAATCGCCGGTCTCGGCAAGATATATAAAAGCCGCCATAGGCAACCCGAAATCGGGGGTGTTTGTGTTTTGCAGCGAATTTGAAATTTACAACTCGGTTGAAAGGCTTGCCGACGAATCGGAACTCACAAGCGAGACATCCGAATTGTCGGAGGAGGTTTCTGAAGTGCCCGACCCGCGGATTGATATAACGAAGAACCTTGCGGTTTCTGACTACCCGCCGGAGTTTCGCGCCGGGAGCAGATACGCTTTTTCAAATTCCCTTTTAACGGGGGCAAGGCCGGGCGACACGGCGGCGAGCGTACTGAAAGACTTAAAAACCATAGCCGGGATAAAAATACTCGGCGGCGACGGCAAGGAACTGACAAACGGCGGCCTTTACACGGGCTGTGTGCTCGCGCAGTACTCCGGGAAAAAAGCTGTTTCCGAACATGTGGTTTTTATTACCGGCGACATTGACGGAAACGCGGGGGTCACAGAGAGCGACGCCCAAACGCTAAAGTCGCAAATACTTAAAAACAAAAAGCCGTCGGGCATTTTAAAGGCGGGCGATATAAACCAAAACGGCCTGTTTGACGTCACCGACTATATCGCCGTCAGGCTTCACGCTTTGGGGAAGGCGGACTTGTTTACCGAAACCCCCGCTCCCCCAGATATAACCGCCGTCAAGGTTAAATACACCTCTCTTCGCTCATATTCCATTACCACAACCGCCTCAAACGGCAAAAAGCTTACCCTTACGTTTGATAAAAAAGACTGGGGCACATGGAATTTAGGCTCGCTTGGCATAACGGGGTTAAGCCTTGTCCCCGGCAGCACCGACTGGGAATATGTCTACCGCGCCGCGAAGACAAGTTCCTCGGAGGTTGTCTGGTCGGGCGGCAACCACGGCAACGAGTCATTGGTATCGCTGGCTTTTTACAATATGTCCACGGGCGAGGAATTGACTTTTGACAAAATAGGGGCGGAGCAAAACGCGAGCGGGCTTATTATCGTTGAAAAAACCAAACTTAACTGGGGGAATACCGAAGACTACTACTGTGACGCGGTCAGAACATATTACATTGCCGATCAAAAAATAACGCTTGGCGTTTCGTATGACTTTATAAAAGACTGCTACTACAACCTCTCATACACCTGTATGTTCCCCGTCCCAAAGACGCTCGGGCTTTACATAGACTTTTTAAACGATAACGGAACGGTGAGAACGGTTGAGACGCTTAAGGTTGGGGCGGCGGACTACACCGGGCCCATGCATAACGGCAACGCGGCAACCGCCTGCAAGATTTACGGGTACCAAAACACCGAATATTCGTTTTTAGTCCAAGTTTATACAAAGGCCGATTCGCTTGACGGGTTTAAAAACGCAGAGAAGACTTTTTTCTGGGATATGAACGCCACCCAAAACAAGCTTTACTTCTCTAAGTTCAGCAACGACTTTAAAACAAAAGTTGACGCCGGCACCCATTGGGACACGCTGTGCTCTTGGGAAGTGCTTATCGACAGCGATAAATGATAACATATAATTTAATATGCCGCGCATATCAGCAGCAAAAAAACCGGGGATAAGCTAATGACAGACCAAAAAAGCAAGGTTAACGAAAAAAGAATCCGTTTGTCGGCCGCGGCGCTGGTTGCCGCCTCCGCTTTGACGTTTACGATTAATTTTGCCGCTTACTTTTTTCTCCCGGGTAAAATCGCCACAAGCCTGAGGAATAGTTTGCCCGACACTTCGTCGGCGTTTTACCTCGCCGTATCGGCGCTTCTCATAGGCCTTTCTTCGGCGGCGGGGACTTTTCAGTTTAAAAACTCCCCCGGAAGAGCCGCGAAATATCTTTTTATAACCGCGGCTTTGTTTACGCTGAACGCCGTAATTATTATAAAAAATCTTTAGAAGCTTAAATAAATCTCTTGACCTCGGTGCGGAAAATATGGAAGAACTTTGTCTTATAAAAAAAATACCGTTTTTTACCGACATTCTGCCGCCCGGCGCGAAAATTCGCCCCGGGCTTATACCCGACGCCAAAAAATACATTGTTATACATAACACGGGGAATTATAACCCCCAATGTGGCGCAAGGTGGCATAACGGTTATATCCACGGCCTCGCGGCGGAAGACGACCCAAGAAAGGTTTCTTGGCACTTTACGGTTGACGGCAACGAGATTTGGCAGCATCTCCCCATAATGGAATCCGCTTGGCACGCCGGCGACGGAAATTACGGCAGGGGGAACTATCTCGGCGTGGGGATTGAGATCTGCGTAAACGGATTCCCCGGGCTTTACCGCGGGGAGGAATATGAAAACTGGGAAAAAACTTTTCTAATTGCCATTGACAACGCCGCTATGCTTGCCGCGTCGCTTATGAAAGCGCTTTCTTTGGGGGTTAACGCGCTTTTACAGCACTATGACTGCGCGCCGAACAAGAAAAACTGCCCTATGCAAATGCGGTACGACAAAAACACAGATTTGTTCAGCAGAGAAAACGGCAGCCTTTATAATTATTTTTTACATAAAACAGAAGAATACTTACAGCGATAAAAAAAGCGTTTTCAAGCTTTTCGGGAGAACCAAATGGGACACATAAACAACGGCATTAACAAAAACATAGGCGCGAAGACCAAAATTAAAAGGGTGGGAGTGCTGACCTCGGGCGGCGACGCGCCGGGGATGAACGCCGCCGTAAGGGCGATTACCCGGCTGGCGCTGGTCAAGAACATTGAGGTCTACGGCATTTACAACGGCTATCAGGGGCTTATCGACGGCGAGATAAAAAAGCTTGGCGAGCGTGACGTCTCCTACATAATCAACCGCGGCGGCACAATGCTCTACACCGCGAGGAGCGACGAGTTCCGCACAAAGGAAGGGCTTGAAAAAGCGGCGGACATGTGCGCGAAGTTCGGGCTTGACGGGGTTATCACCATCGGCGGCGACGGAACCTTCCGCGGCGCGGTTGAGCTGACCGACACGGGAGTCCCCTGCATTTGTATACCCGGCACAATCGACAACGACATCGCCTCAACCGACGCGACGATAGGCTACGACACCGCCATGAACACCGTGATTGAGGTTGTCGACAAGCTCCGCGACACCGGCGAGAGCCACGCGAGATGCAACGTGGTGGAGGTAATGGGGCGGGATTCAGGAGATATCGCGCTCAACACGGCGATTGCCGTCGGGGCTATCTGCGCGGTGATTAAAGAGTTCCCCACAAACTTTGACAAGCTCTTCACCAAAATGATAAGAGCCAGAAAGAACGGCAAGCGCAATTTTATTGTCATTACCTCGGAGGGAATAGGCAGCGATTACAGCGAGCATCTCTGTGAGAAAATAAATATCAAAACAGGGATTGAGACCCGATTTGTCCGCCCGGCGCATATCCAGCGCGGCGGTTCCCCCACGCTCAGAGACCGGGTGCTGGCAACTCAAATGGGGTGCGCGGCGGTGGAAAGCCTTGTCGGCGGGCAGATGAAACGCGTCGTCTGCCTTAAGGGGAGCGGAATAATGACAATGGATATTCACGAGGCGCTTTACCTTGACAAAATGATGAAAAACACGCTTTCCCAGTCTGAGACCGATAACATACCGCCGAATATACTTTACGACATGCGCCGTATGGTTGCCGACAGATTGGCGTATAAGTCATATCTCAACTATATGATAACAAATATTGTCCTTTAAGCGCGCGAAAAGATGGCTTTCGCCATCTTTTTTTATCGCTAAAAACAAATATATGTTAAGAGGCCGCGGGCGGGGGCGCTTCGCCTATCCGCTCGCCCATATGTACTACGGTTTCGATTCCCTCAAACGAATTCGCCATGATATCCCCGTCTATGACGGCGGCGTCTTTTTTTAACAGCAGCGCTATTGTGGAGCCGCCGAACTCAAACACCCCTTTTTCCTCCCCCCGCCTGTAGCGGCAGGGCCCGTGGGCGTTTACTATGCGGCCTATAAGCATCGCGCCGATTTCAACCTGCACGGCTTTGCCGAAATTTTTTGTGTTCATAACGGTGTATTCCCTGCAGTTTTGTTTGTAAAAGTTGTATTTGTCAAGAGATATGGGGTTTACCGTATGTAACACTCCGCGGATAAAAATGTTTTCGCCCTTTTCGCCGTCGTCAAAATAACAGTACCTGTGATAATTGTCCGCCGTAAGCCGGAACACAAGGCAAAGCCCGCCCCTGAATTCCTCGGCAAGCGCTTTGTTTTTCAGCAGTTCGTTTACGTCATACGGAGAGCCTTTAATAAAAAACACGCTGTCGGAGTTTATCCGGTACACCCTAAGCTTGGCGTCGCACGGGGAGATGAGCGCTTTCCCCTCCATGCAGATTTTAGAATACTCGGGCTTGAGCTTTCGCGTGAAAAACTGGTTATAGTTGCTGTAACGCTTTTCCTCATACAGAGACATGTCGATATCGTTTTTAATTATAAATTTTTTTATCTTCTTCCTTGAAAAGCGGGAATTCATATACCTGCCGACAAGCCTCGCGGCCGAACGGCGGTTAACTAATTTAAGGCAAACCCTCCCCGGAACGCTTTCATATAAAAACGAAAGCGCTTTTTCCTGAGAAGTGGCGCCCAGCTCTTCGCCCTCGCGGGTTTTAATAGTAGAATCCATTATCTCGCAGCCCTCTTACCTCTGAAAAAATGATATAAATGATTAATTATCGTCGCTATCGAGGCTATCACCAGCCCCGAATAGTAGTTTACAAACCGAATAAGTATCATCGCCCCCGCCGCTTTTTGCGAACCAAACGTGGAGTCATACATAAAAATGATGGCCGCCTCGTTTACCCCCATACCGCCGGGCAGGGGGAGCGAGTCCACCGCCAGCGCGATAAATACTTGAATCGCCAAAAAGTAAAAATAGCCGTATCCGCTGAAACCAAACGAGCAGTACACGATAAAAGCCACCGAAAAGTAGGCTATCCTCTGGCAAAACACAATTATAAACAGCTTTAGAAGAAGTCGCCGCTTGCCTTTGAGCTCATCGGCGGCGTTTTGGTAGTCGCAAAGCGTTTTTTCAAATTTAGCCGTCTTTTTTTCGGCGTCTTTTATAATTCTTATTCGGCAGAGCGCCTTTATTATGACTTTTCCGATCCTTGAGGCGGTTTCCCTCTTAAACATCGAGAGAAACGTTATAAAAATAACCCCCAATGAGATAACCAGCCCGAGCAGCCAAAACGATATAAACAGCCAGCCCGCTTTGTACCAGACGCCCCAAAAAAAGATAATCGAGAAAGCGTTAAGTATCAGCAGCACTATTTTAAACACCGTGGTGTGGAGAAATGTGGAGAGGAAGCCGTCGGAGACGGGTATGCCGTCTTTTGACATATAATATATCACCATAGGCTGCCCGCCGCTGGCGGAAGGGGTTATAGCGGAAAAATAAAAATCGGTGGTGGCGTAAATAAACCCTCTGCCAAAGCTTACGGTGTAACCTCTTGTCTTTAAAAACACCTTCGCGAACAGCCCGTAGCAAAAGAGGTATATGAAAATCATTGAAAAGCCGATTTCAATATAAGTTTTATTCGCGCCGGCGATTATTTTTATAATTTCATTTATGTCGAACCTTTGAAACAGTAAAAAATAGGTCAAAGCGATGAGTATTAAGAGAAACACTGCGCTTATGATAATACCTTTAACGCTTTTTTTCTGATTATCCATTTATCCTCCATGCAGCGCGCCAAAGTGATAAGCTTGACTTCCGCTTTGTCGTTGCCTAATTATACTATCCAAACCTTTGGTTGTCAATACGAATATTTGCGCGAAGAGAACCCTCCGCGCCAGCGCGAAAGAAGGTATAATTGTTTAAATTTCGCGCTTGACTTTAAAGACTAAAAATTATATCATAAAGTATATTTGTGGCGGCGGCCGGCCGCCGGGCTTTTATTTTTTGCTTTTGAGGTTTTCATGTGAAGAATTTTTTTAACAAAAACAAAACGAAACGAAGTGTAAACGCAAAGAAGAAGAAACTGTTTGTACCCGACTCCATGTATAGCGACATATATGAGATTTCCGCCGAACTTCTCACAAAACTGGGCAAAAAAGGCGTTATATTTGACATTGACAACACCGTCGCCCCTTATGAGATTCTTCGGCCCACCAAAAAGATGATGGACTATTTCGCCTCTCTTGAAGAGGCGGGGATAAGCGTCGCGTTTGTATCCAACAACAAAAACGACCGCGCAAGCGTATTCAACGAGGATCTCGGTTATTTTTGCGTTCCCGACGCCGCGAAACCCCTGCCGAAAGGCATAAAGCGGTGCGTGCGGCATCTGGGGCTGCCCGAAAAAGAAATGCTGCTTATCGGCGACCAGATTTTTACCGACTGCCTTGCCGCGCATTTGGCGGGGCTTGACTTTTACATGGTTAAACCCATTAAAGACACAAACACCCCTCTTTTTAAACTGAAACGGTTTTTTGAAAAGCCGTTTATCAACAAATACAGGAAAAACAAATTAGGGGTTAAGTCTTAAGGGCGCTCGATTTTCAAAATATCGGCGGGAAGGAGTGACTATGACTGTAAAATTGAAAAAAGTCAAATTCGGGGCGGCGGGGAACTCGCTTTCGTTTTATGAGGAAGGGCATAAGTCAACGCTTGAGGCGTTCGCGTGGCTTAAAAACCGCGGGCTTGACGCCTATGAGTATCAGGCGGGCAAAGGGCTTTACGCCTCCGAAAAAACACTAAGGGCAATGGGCGAAAAGGCAAGGGAAAACGGTATTTCCGTCTCTCTCCACGCCCCTTATTTTATTTCCCTTTCTTCCGTTGACGACAGTTTAAGGCAAAAGAGCGTAAAATATATACTTATGTCGGGGGGAGCCGCCGATTTTCTCGGCGCGGATATTTTTGTGGTTCACTCGGGCTCGTCCGCCCGGCTGGAAAGAGAAGACGCCATGCTAAAGGCGATATCCACCCTTGAGGCGGCCGCCGAAGCCATGGCGGAAAACGGCATAAAAGCAAAGGCCGGGCTTGAGACCATGGGAAAAATAAACCAGTTAGGGACGGTCGAGGAGGTTATCCGCCTTTGTAAGGTCGCGCCCGATATGTTCTACCCCGTGGTTGATTTCGGCCATCTCAACGCGCGAACCGTCGGCGGGATTTCCACAAAAGACGACTTTAAAAAAATCTTTGACGCCATCGCGGAAGGGCTCTCCCCCGAGCGCGCCGAAAACCTTCACTGCCATTTTTCCAAAATCGAATACACAAATATGGGCGAGAAGAAGCACCTCACCTTTACCGACAAAAAATACGGCCCCGACGAGGGGCTGTTCGCGGCGGCGATTGCCGAGATGGGGGTTTCTCCCACGGTGATTTGCGAGTCCGACGGCACAATGGCGGAAGACGCCCTGACTTTAAAAAAGCTCTACGAAAGGGAACTAAGTGAAGTTCGATAAAATAATAATCAAGACAAACACCGCCGGCGCGGAGCATTTGTCGGGGGAATTTATAATAAACGGGATAACCGAGTTTTCGGTTGAAGACCCAAAGGATTTTCTTGATATCATTGGGGAAAAATCCTTCCCTTTTGACTATTACAGCGAAGGCGTGCTGCCGGATGATTTGACTTCCGTCACCATGACGGTTTATCTCCCCCAAAACACACAGGGGGGCGAAAAAACTGATCTTGTCCGTAAAATAATAAACAAGGCGAAAGAAAGCAAGCGTTTCGGCGGGGTTACAACAAAGCTTTCATCCTGCGACGAGAGCGACTGGGAAAACAACTGGAAACAGTTTTTTCACCCTATTAAAATAGGAAAAAAGCTAATAATAAAGCCGAGCTGGGAGGACTGTTCCCCCGGCGGCAGGACGGCGCTTGAAATTGACCCCGGCGCGTCTTTCGGCTCGGGGAGCCATGAGACGACAAAACTTTGCCTTTTGCTTTTGGAAGAGACGGAACTCGCCGGCAAAAGCGTGCTTGACTTGGGCTGCGGCAGCGGAGTGCTCGGCATCGCCGCCTGTCTGTTCGGGGCGAAAGACTGCTTTTTTGTGGATATCGACCAGAACGCGGTGGAGACGGCGGTTAAAAACGCCGGGATAAATTCTGTAAAGGGATCCGCCATACGGGCAAAAACAGGGGATGTGCTGACAGACCCAAGCTTTGAAGCCGAACTAACTAAAAATAAGTTTGACGTGGTTTTGTCAAATATCTCGGCGGATGTGCTGAAAAATCTCATCGGCTTTTTTAGGAGCGCCGTAAAAAAAGAGGGGATTTTAATTTTAAGCGGTATTATATCCCCCCGCGAGAAAGAAATTGTTGCCTTGCTTGAGCCGAACGGCTTTGTTTTGCAGGAAGTACTTACCGAAAACGACTGGGTCGGTATAAAGGCTAAAAGGATTTGATTGAAATGTCTGAAACAGAGCGTCTCATGCGGGATCTTGAAAAACAGATAAGCTTTCATCAAAAAAAATACCACGACGAGGACAGCCCCGTCATATCTGACTACGAGTACGATATGCTGTTTAAAAGGCTGCTTGAGCTTGAGGAGTCTAACCCAAGCCTCGCCTCTCCCGTCTCCCCCACAAAAAGGGTGGGGGGTCATGTCGCGGAAAGGTTTGAAAAGTCCCGTCACCCGGTGAGGTTGGGGAGCCTGAATGACGTGTTTGACTATTCGGGAGTTTTTGATTTTTATAAAAAGGTTAAAAATTTGTACCCCGACGAGGATTTTGTGGTTGAGAAAAAGATCGACGGGCTTTCGGTCTCGCTTGAATATATTGACGGCGTTTTTACAAAGGGAGTGACAAGGGGCGACGGGCTTGTGGGCGAGGTCGTCACCGAAAACTTAAAAACCCTCCGAACCCTCCCGCTTATGCTGTCTTTTCCCCTCCCCCGGCTTATTGTCAGGGGGGAGGTGTATATGCCGAAAAATGTTTTCGCTTCCCTTAACGAAAAGCGCGAGGAAGAGGGGTTGCCCCCCTTCGCCAACCCGCGGAACGCCGCCGCCGGGTCGCTGAGGCAGCTGAACTCAAAGCTCTGCGCCGAGCGAAGGCTTGAGGTTTTTGTCTTTAACGTCCAGCTTTGCGAAAGCGAAATCCCAAAAACGCACGGGGAGTCGCTTTCTTATCTTCAAAGTTTGGGGTTTAGCGTTTCGCCGGGGTTTTGCGTGTGCGGGAGCTATGAGCAAATAGAGGAAAAAATAAAGGAAATAGGCAAGTCAAGGGATATCCTCCCCTTTGATATCGACGGGGCGGTGGTGAAGGTAAACAGCCTCTCGCGCCGGCTTGAAATGGGGGAGGTCGGCGTGGTGCCGAGATGGGCGGTGGCGTTTAAATACCCCCCCATCGAAGAAAAAACAACTGTCACCGGCATTGTGCTGGGGGTGGGGCGGACGGGCGTTATCACGCCGAAAGCAATTTTAAAGCCCGTTTATATCTCCGGCTCGACGGTTTCGGCCGCCGCGCTCCACAATATTGATTTTATAAACGAAAAAGATATCCGCGTGGGGGATACTGTGTTTATCCGCAAAGCGGGGGATATCATACCTGAAATCGTCAGCGTGGTTTTAAGCGAGCGCCCCGACGGCGCCGTCCCTTTTGAAATGCCGAAAACCTGCCCCTCCTGCGGGGAAAAAATTACCCGTGAAAACGGCGAGGCCGCTTACCGCTGCACAAATTCCTCCTGCCCCGACCAGCTTGAGCGGAATATCATTCATTTTATAGGCAGGGACGCCATGGATATTGAAACTCTCGGCCCCGCGACGGTAAGGCGGTTTATTGAAGAGGGGATTATCTCATCCCCGTCCGACCTCTTTGCCCTTGACAGGGAAAAAATAGCCGGTCTTGAGGGGCTTGGGGAAAAATCCGCCGAAAACATAATCGCCTCGGCCGAAAAATCAAAGTCAAAGCCGCTCTCCCGGCTTATTGCCGCCTTGGGGATTAGGCATGTCGGGGAAAAAGCGGCAAAGGCGGTCGCCGAGCGGTTTGTCACAATGGAAAGCCTTATGAGCGCGGGCAAGGACTCTCTTATGTCCGTGCCGGACATAGGGCCCGAGAGCGCGGAGAGCATAACCGCGTTTTTTTCGGTTGAAAAAAACCGCCTGACCATAGACAAGCTAAAAGCCCTTGGCGTCAATATGACAGAGCCCGTTGAAAAAAAGGGGAGATCCCTTGCCGGAATGACGGTGGTGGTGACGGGAACCCTTGAAACGCTCACTCGCGGCGAGGCGGAATCTCTCGTTGAAAAAAACGGGGGGAAGTCCGCGGGGTCGGTTTCAAAAAAAACCTCGCTTCTCGTGTTCGGCGAAAACGCCGGGAGCAAGCTTGAAAAAGCAAGGGCGCTGGGGATAAAAATAATTGACGAGACTGAATTTTTAAGTTTAATAAAGGGAGAATAATAATCAATATGAAAAAAAGTGTTCTTAAAAAGTACGCGAACTTTATCGTGCGGGTGGGCGCGAACGTGCAAAAAGATCAAGAAGTTTTTGTTTACGGCTCGGCAGACCAATGCGAGTTTATCGCCCTTGTGGTAGAAGAAGCCTACCGCGCGGGGGCAAAAGAAGTCTCTGTCCAGTGGTCATACTTGCCGGTGACAAAACTTCACTACAAAAAAATGTCGCTAAGGCAGTTGTCGCTCCTTCCGGCGTGGAAAGAAGAAAAGCTGAAGTATCAAGTGGAAAAACTCCCGGCCTGTATTCATATAGTTTCCGACGACCCCGACGGGCTAAAAGGCGTGAACTTCGGGAAGATGGCAAAGTCAAGGCAGGCAGTCTACCCCAAAATCAAGCCCTACCGCAAGGCCATGGAAAACAAATATCAGTGGACGATAGCCGCCGTTCCCTCGCCGAAATGGGCAAAGAAGGTGTTCCCGGCGGAAAAGACAAGCGCGGCGGTTAAAATGCTGTGGGACGCTATTCTAAAGGCCTGCCATGTCGACGAGAGCAACGACGTTATTTCGGAATGGGGTAAGCTTAACGCCGCTTTTAAGTCCAAAAAGGAATTTCTGACAAGCCAAAAGTTTGACTACCTTGAGTATAAATCCAAAAACGGCACGGATTTCAGGGTCGGGCTTATGGAAAGGTCAAAATGGGGGGGCGGCAGCGACACCACCCTCGGCGGGGTTGTCTTTAACCCCAATCTCCCCACGGAGGAAGTTTTCACCGCCCCAAAAAGAGGCGAGGCGGAGGGGAAAGTGGTCAGCACAAAACCCCTGTCCTATAACGGCGCGCTTATTGAAAACTTTGAGTTTACCTTTAAGGACGGCAAAGCAATTTCGTGGAAAGCCGAAAAAAACGGCGAGCTTTTGGACAAAATGCTCACCATGGGCGAAAACGCCGCGTATTTGGGGGAAGTCGCGCTCGTGCCCAAAGAGTCGGGCGTAAACAAGGCGGGGATATTGTTTTACGAGACGCTTTTTGACGAAAACGCCTCCTGCCATTTGGCGTTCGGCGAGGGCTACTCCGACACCGTTGAGGGGTTTGAGACGATGACAAGGGACGAGCTTAAAGAGTTAGGGCTTAACGAGTCGATGATTCACGTTGACTTTATGATAGGCTCCGACGACCTTTCAATAACCGGCTTTAAAGGCGGAAAACCCTTTAAAATCTTTGAAAACGGAACTTGGGCGTTTTAATTTTGCTCTGATATAGCAAATACTTGCCTGTTAACAACCGGGGCATACGCTTTTAGGGCGTTTACCCCGGTTTTTTAGCGCAATTTTTTTAGTCCAGCCTTGAGCGGCGTTCGCCCGCCAAAAAGGCGGCGATGTTTTCGGCAACCTCAAGCACAAGCCTTTCCCGCGATTCCAGCGCCCCCCACGCCATATGCGGGGTAAGGCATACGTTGTCAAGGTTTTTTATCCCGTAAAACGGGTGCTGCTCCCCAAAAGGCTCTTGGGTGTAAACGTCGCAGCCGAACGCGCCTATCTTCCCCGACCTCACCGCGCCGGCTATGGCGGACTCGTCGGTTACCCCCCCGCGGGAAGTGTTTATAAGCACCACGCCTTTTTTCATAAGGGAAATTTTATCCTTGTTTAAAAGGTTTTTCGTATCGTTGTTAAGCGGGATATGAACCGAGATAATATCCGAAAACCTGCACAGGGTGTCAATGTCGTAGCCGCCTTTGGTTTTAGAGCAGTTTAGCACCACGCACCCCAGCGCAATCGCCGCCGCCGCCACTTTTTTGCCGATGCTGCCGTAGCCCAAAACCCCCCATGTTTTCCCCGCGATTTCACGGTAGACAGGCTCAAGCCGATTGGCGACCATGCTTTTTGAATAAAGCCCATTCCCCACAAAGCGGGAATATTCGGGGAGATGTGTGTAAAGCGAAAGCGCCATCGCCACCGTCACTTGGCAAACGCTGTTCGCGGAATACCCCGCCACGTTGCACACGGCTATGCCGTTTTTTCTGCAATACGGCAGGTCAACGTTGTCAAAACCCGTCGCCGTGACACAGATTAGCTTTAGGTTTTTTGCTTTCGACAGGGTTTCTTCGTTCAGGGCGACTTTATTTGCCACAATTACGTTTGTTTTAGCGGCTCGGTCTTTTATTTCTTCTTTTGACGTGGAGTCGTAAACCGTCGCGTCGCCAAGGCGCAAAACAGGCGAAAGGTCAAGGTCTTCCCCCAGCGTGGCGGCGTCAAGAAAGGTAATTTTAATCATATTTTCCCCCGCTGTTTGATAAATCAAACGCTTGAAATAAGAAACGAAAACTCAAACTCATCCTCAAAAAACCGATATTTCGCGTGGGCGGGCGGCCCGCAGGAATTTGACCCTATGGCGTCTTGCTTGAAATCAATGTTAAGGTATATCCCGCCGCTCGGGACAAGCAAATGGTTATGGGTGGTCAGCGTCAGCTTTCTGCTGCCGTAGCGGTTATAATTAAAGGAAAAGGCTTTTTTAACCGCTTTAAAAACCGCCGTTTGGCTTTTGAACTTGCCTTTGCTTTTTATTTCAAGATATTCGGTTTCGGCGTGCGCCATGTTTTCCTGCGGCTTTATATAAGGCTCAAAGTTTTTTTCGGGAGTGGTCTTGTAAACCCCCATTTTGGAAGCCAGCCGTTTGTCGGTATAGCTTTCCGCCTCGCCAAGCCCGAAGTAAACCGCCTCCGAGAAAATGCCGTCAATAATAAATTCAAACCCAAACCGCGGCAAGGGGGTGAGAGAGCCGCTTTTTTCTTTACGGACGTTTGCCGTAACAAGAATCCCGCCCTCAAGGGGGGCGTAACTAAGCTCGCCCGAAGCTATCGCGCCTTGTTTTGATTTTAACGAAAAGTCAAAAAAGAGGGTTTTACCTTTAAAATAAGGCTTTGAAACAACCGTTTCCGTGTCAAAATAACCCGCTCCGTACCATTTTTCTTTAATGTTTCTATCATTGTCCGTGGGGGCGCGCCAGACAGTAAGGACGGCGGGGGAGAGCGACATTGGGAGAAACGGCATTCCCGCCGCCTTGTCCACCCCAAGCCGCCCGAGGGTAAAAGCCAATTCGGTTTCTTTAAACTCAAGGTTTTTTTGAGCCGGAAGTGCCAACCTTTCTTCGCCGGAAAGGGCTATTTGCACAAAGCCATACTCATGCCCGGCTTTTGCCCAAGGTGAATCATACGCGGATTTCGCGAAGACGTTTAAAAAGTCCGCTCCCGCCGGTTTGCTGCCGATATAAAACTTTTCCCCGCCCCCGGGAGCGATACGGGGGTTTATTATCCCGCCGCTTGTCTTGGCGCCGTCAAAACCGGTAAATTCCCACTTAAAGTTAAGGTCTGACAAGTCCTTGAAATACCGCTTGTTTTTAATTTTCAGCAAGCCGTCTTTGTATTCGGCGTCAAACGGCTTTATCGCCTGTTTATACTCCAAAAGCCCCATGTGCGGCCTGCGGTCGGGGTAGACAAGCCCATCCACGCAAAACTCGCCGTCGTGGGGAACTTCGCCGAAATCCCCCCCATAGGCATAGTCGTGGCCGTTTTCGCCCCTGCCTCTTAACACCGCGTGGTCGCAAAACTCCCAAACGCAGCCGCCGAAAAATCGCTCGTCGGAATAAATTAAATCCCAATAATCTTTAAGGTCGCCCGGGCCGTTCCCCATGGCGTGCGAATACTCGCAGAGGAAAAATGGCCTGCTTCGCGAAGGGTTTTGCAGGTATTGGGTATAAATATCCTCGGGGGAAAGATACATCCGGCTGTCAATGGTGACATACGGGCATTCCTCCCCGCTGAAATAGTCTTGCCGCCTTGTGCCGTCCTCGGAATGGATAAGCCTGCCGCCGCAGCGGCAGCTGCTATCGCGGGAGACAAAATATTCCGCCATCGCCTTATGGTTTACCCCCACACCCGCCTCGTTGCCCACTGACCACATTATCACCGAGGGGTGGTTTTTATCCCGCTCAAAAAGCTTTATGGCGCGATCCATATAAGCGCCGCGGTATTTTATATCGTCGGTAAAAAAGTCCCAGTTACCGAGGTATTCCATTCCGTGGGTTTCAAGGTCGGCCTCGTCGCAAACATAAACGCCGTATTTATTACACAGCTCCAAAAACCGCGGGTCGTTGGGGTAATGGGAAGTTCTGACCATGTTAATGTTATGCGCTTTCATTATAAACAGGTCTTTTTCCATGTCGTCCACCGACACCGAGTACCCTTTTTCGGGGTGAGAGTCATGGCGGTTTACCCCTTTTGCCTTGACAGGCCTGCCGTTTATAAGCACCTTGCGGTTTTCCACCCGAATTTCCCTGAAGCCTACGTCAAAGGGAATGTACTCGTCCCCGGATTTTATTATAAGCTTATATAAGTTAGGCTCCTCGTCGCTCCAAAGCAGCGGATTTTTCACCCGCAGGCCGTCAAGCTTTTCGCCGGACGGCGAATACAGCCGGGCGGTAAAATCCCCGTCCGCTTCAATCTCCACACTTCCGAGCTCAAACTTTGGGGAGGCAAAAACAGGTTTTACAAAAATATCGCCCAAATGCCCCGCGAAGCGGTATAAAAGATAAACTTCCCTGAAGATTCCCGACAGCCGTATTTTGTCCTGATCCTCAAGATAAGTGCCGAAGCTCCACTTAAAAACCAGCACTTTTATTTCGTTTTCCCCATCGGTCACAAAGTCGGTGACGTCTATTTCGTTACTGCAATGTGAAACCGTGCCGAAAGACACAAAAACGCTGTTTAAAAACAAATAAAAGCAGGAATCAACCCCCTCAAAGTTTAAATAAACTCTCTTTCCCTGTTTTTTAACGTTAAACTTTCTGCTGTAGAGCGCGCAGGGGTTTTTTTTCGGCACATTCGGGGGAATCTCGTCAAAAGGATAGCGGATATTCGTGTAGTGGGGCGTGTCATACCCCCGCCCCAAAAACATCTGCCAGCAGGAGGGAACGGGGAGAATATCTTTCGGCTTGTAGTCGGCGGAAAGGAAATCCGGGAGCGACAACTCCGATTCAAACCAGTCAAAACCCCAGTCGCCGCAAAGGCTTTGGAAGAAGTTGCTCTCTTCTCGGTTCCCCGCTTTGGCTTTTTCCTCGCTTTCATAAGGGATATAATAAGCGCGGGGCGGTAGGATATTAAAGCTCAGCGTTCTATGGGTTTTGTGGAAGTTAAAATCCATGGAGTCCTCCTAATAAGAAAAACATTTTAAGCGGTTATATGGTATTTTTGACCTTTAAAGTACTTCAATATACCTAAGCGAGAGCGGCGGCATTTTGGTCTCAAAGCTCCCCTGCCGAATATCAACTTCCCCCGACTTTCCGTTTTCCCCGAAAAGATTGTATCTGCCGTCGGGGAGGAGGGAGCGCACCCTTGCCGTTACCGTTTTGTCGCCGGAATTTATAAGTATCAAGGCGGTTTTGCCCGTCGATTTTTCCTGCCACAGCATTCCGTTAACGCAGTCCGACTCGACATAACCCCGGTACGCCTCTCGGCATTTTGTGATTTTTATTTTTCCCCCGTCGTCTTTGATTACGGGCGGTCTCAGCACTCTGCCGCCGAGGAAATAACCCCGGAACTTCGCCCTTGCCCGAACAAGGCGAATAACAAAGTCCTGGTGCGGTATGCGCGAGAAAAGCTCGGGCGTCATCCAGCCCATTTGCTGGCCGAATAAAAACGACTGGGCGGCGAAAACCCTTACCCCCGCCTCGTCAAGACTGCCGAAAAGGTTAAAGTCAAGGTTTCCGATACCCCTGTAATCGCTGCCGAAGGTGATTATTTTATCCGAAAACACGGCCGGGAAAGCGGGGACCTGCTCGTTTCTTATCCAAAGCCATGACAAATACCCGTCAAGATGCTTTAAAAAGGGGTCTGCCGTACATTCTGTGGTGAGGGCGGCTTCTTTCGGCTTTGTTCTGCTTATCCTCTCAAGGAGTGTGTTATAGGCGTAGCACCACCAGTCGCCGCCCCCCGCCGGGTGTTTGTGAGACGGGTCTGCGCAGGGCTTTGCCTCCGCCGCCGCGATCTGGTCTATATAAACGCCGTCAAACCCAACCTCAAACAGCTTTTTAACTATCTCGCAAACTTTGTCCTGCCAAAGCGTGGTGGCGGGGCACATAACGGCGAGCTTGACTTTTGACCCGTCCGATTCCTTGGAATTATATGTTTCGGTTATGGGCTCTCCCAATATATTCTTTGTGGCGTAAGGCTTTGCCACCGAAGTGTACTCAAAGTCCTCCACCCCCCTGTCTCTTGTGTCCCACAGCCTGCCGTTTATATAGGGCATGACTTTTATCCCCGCCGCGTGGAGTTTTTTCAGTTCCCCCTCAATGTTTGGCTTCATGGGGAAATAATGGGGGTAGTCGTTGTCATAGGGGATTTGGTGCCAATAATACATATGGACGGCGGGGGAAACTCCAAGCTTTTCCGCCTCTTTTATTATTTCGCCGGCAAACTCCCCGTCGCCGAGCACTCGGTAGTTAAACCAAAAGTCGGTGTTTTTAAGCCATTCCGGCAGGCCTTTCTTGCCGTTTTCGTCGTAATCGGAACAATACCCCGAAACGTTTTCAATAAAATCTTTGTAAATAAGCGCCCCGTCGTACCAGTCGCCGTCAAAGGCCCTTAGCTTTAGAGAGCCGCAAAGCTTTTGGGAATTTTGCCCTTTTGTGATTCCCGAGAGTATCTGGAAAGCCCCGAAGGTAAAAATATCGTCCGTTTCGCCCCGGGAGCAAACAAGCTTTTTTGACGCCGGCTTTGGGTCGTGGCAGCCGTAATACACCCCGCGGCGGGATTTTTCGTTCCAAAAACAAAGGTACTGCATTGACGCGCCGTAAGACGGATACGACTGCACCGACCGCCAGCCCTCTTTGATGTCCGACGGCTTGGTCTCTCCGCAGCCGAACGGGTAAAAAAACCTGATATTCTTGCCTACGCCGCAATAAAGAAACGGGTGGTGGCACGACTGAAGCGAAAAAATATCAGATATGTTTATAAGCTCGGTGTCAAACGTCAGAAAATCCTCACTTCCGCTGATGGCGACAATAACCGTCACCCCCGGCAGGCTCTTGTTTTTTCCAAACACAATACACCCGCTCCCGCCGGAAGACGAAACCGAAACCTCCCCCCAGCCCGAAAGCGAGGAAACGGTTACTTCATCGCCGGTGGTAAGGTTCCGCGAGGTAAGCGAGAAAATTTCTCTGTTCCCCGAATACAGGGGTTTTTTGGCCTTTGTGTCGCGGAGCGAAGCGCAGGCCGCCCCCCCTTTTAAAACGGAAACGCGGTAAGACAGCCCTCCGCCGTAAAAGCGGCAGGTCTTTTCCGTTTGGGCTTTGTTTGAGTTGTTTTTAACTTCTTTCATAGTTTTCCTCCGGTCAGGGCATATTATTTTGTGTCAGCAGATGTTTTAGCGAGGTGTAGCGCTCGTCCCTTTTATTGTTTTCAACCATTTGCGCGAGCAGCGCGGGGTCGCCCACGGCGATAAGCAGCGCTTTGGCGCGGGTAACGGCGGTGTAGAGAAGACTGCGGTTAGTGAGCGGCGGCGGACAACGGAGTATGGGGAGGATAACAGCCGGGTATTCGCTGCCCTGCGACTTATGCACCGTCACGGCGTAAGCAAGCTCCAAGTCAAGCGCCTCGGAAAAGCTGTATTCGCAAACCCTGCCGTCAAAGTCGACGGTTATGGTTTCGGTTTTATAGGAAATTGCCTTTACCCTGCCGATGTCGCCGTTAAAAACCCCGCTTCCCTCGTCGCCGTCTTTTTTCCAAGCGATGTCATAGTTGTTTTTAACCTGCATCACCTTGTCGCCCTCCCGAAACAGGGTGTCGGCAATTTTCTTTTCTCTCTTGCTTTTGATTTTGCCAATGTTCTGCGGGTTTAACTTTGACTGAAGAAGCCGGTTAAGCTCCCTTGTGCCACATTCCCCCCTTTTTGTGGGGGTAATAACCTGAATGTCGTCGATGGGGTTAAAACCGTACGCGGCGGGGAGCCGTTCCCCGCAAAGCGAACAGAGAAGAGACTGAAGATTTAGGGGATCATATTCGGTTATAAAAAAGAAATCTCCGCCGCGGTTTTTTAAATAAGGCTCTTTCCCGCTGTTTATCCGGTGGGCGTTAACAATTATAAGCGACTGCTCCGCTTGGCGGAAAATACGCTCAAGCTTTGTCACTTTAAAGACATCGGAGCTTATCATATCCCCCAGCGCGTTTCCCGGACCCACGGGGGGGAGCTGGTCGGAGTCGCCGATAAACACAACGGTTGAGTCGGGTTTTACCGCCCTTAAGAACGCCTCCATTAAAAAAATGTCAACCATTGAGGTTTCGTCTATGATAAAAGCTCTTGAAGAGAGCGGGTTGTTCTCATCGCGGGAAAAAACCGGCTTGTCCTCCTCGGAATAAACCATCTCAAGCATTCGGTGAATGGTTTTGGCGTCCCTGCCGGAGGCCTCCGACATTCGTTTGGCGGCTCTTCCCGTGGGGGCGGCAAGCTGATATTTAACGCCGAGCGATTCAAAAATATCAATTATCGCCCTTATTACCGTCGTCTTGCCCGTGCCGGGGCCGCCCGTGACCACGCTCACGCCGCGCTCGACGCCGCCGATTATAGCCTCCACCTGCATCTTATCATATGTTATGCCCTGCTTGGATTCCGAAACCTCTATTTGTTCTTTTATCCCCTCCACGGGAAAAGGAAGCGAGTTTCGAGAGAGGGAAATGAGCTTAAGCGACACATACCTTTCAGCCGAAACGACGCTCTCAAGGCAAAACCCGTCTTTTTCGGCGGGGGGGATTGAAAGCCCCCCGCTCGCAAGGCAGGAAGCGGCAATGTCCTCAATGGCTTTATACCCCACGCCCAAAAGTTTTTCCGCCCTTTCGGCAAGGCGCGCGGCGGGGAGATAGCAATGCCCCTCCTTGCTCGCCGCCTCTTTGAGCGTTTGCTTTATGCCCGCCTCTATGCGCTCGGGGGAATCGGGGGCAAAGCCTAAACCCTGCGCGAGAGAATCGGCTTTTTTAAACCCCACGCCCGGAACCTCATCGCACAGCCGGTAGGGATTTGACCTAACTATATCGGGGGAGGCGTGGCGGTATTTACGGTAAATTTTAACCGAGAGCGCGGGCGAGAAGTAAGAATTTAAAAAAATCATCGCCTCTCTCGCGCCGAACTGCTCGGCGAAAGCCTCGCCTATCTCCTTGGCGCGGGCGGGGGTAATCCCCCTCACCTCGGCAAGCCAGCCGCAGTTGTTTTCAAGCACCGAAAGCGTGTCGGGGCCGAAGCGGTCGACTATCCGCCTCGCGGTGACCGGGCCTACTCCCTTTATCGCGCCGGAAGAGAGATATTTCCAAACGGCGTCCTCCCCCTCGGGGAATTCCTTTTCATAAACGTCAACTTTAAACTGCCTGCCGAAGTTCGGGTGAACCTGCCATTCCCCGTAGGCCTTTATATGCTCGCCCTCCATAATGTAAGAAAGCGTGCCGACGGCGGTTACCATTTCGCCCGCGAAGTCAACGACGCAGACGGCGTAGCCGTTCAGTTCGTTTGAGTATATTATTTCTTCGATTGTTCCCTCAATATACTCTTTGTCTCGCTCCACCTGTCTACCTCTCGCTGAACATATATTTTTTCATATTCCCCGCCCAGCGCCTTTAATATCCTGTCCTCGTCGGGCGAACACACTATGATATCCCAATTTCCGTTTTCGGCGTTCCCACAGTTTAGGAAAACATACAAATTCTTTTTCTTTTCACCCAAAAAAAGCTTTGACAGCCCGCACAGCGCCGTCCAAATGCCTATTACGGCAAAGACGGAAAGGGCGGCCTCAAGCCAGACGTTCATATAAATCACCTCATTATAGTTTATGACAGGGGCAAAATCAAGTACATTATCCCAAAAAACCCAAAAAGCGAAACATTAAATACCTAAGTTATATTGTAGTTTTATATTGAATTACGCCGCTATGCGTGCTATAATATTTGAGTAAAGAAAACAAACCGCCGGTGGGAATAATGAAAAAAACTTTAAAAAGCCTTTTGTCCTCTTTCGCGCCGCTCGCCATATCGGCGGTTTTGGCGCTTTTTCCCGTTTTGCTGACTTCCTGTTCGGTAAAACCAACTCAAAAAGTCACTTTCGCCATGGGTTCGGTGGTTTCCCAAACCGTGTACGGCGGGGACGGCGGCGCCGCCGAAAAGGCGAACAAGGCCATAGCGGAGCTTGACGGTTTAATTTCCTACCGCGACGAAGACAGCGAAATCGCGAAGCTTAACAAAGATAAAACCGCTTTTCTTTCTGACAACGTATTAAAGTTAGTTCGGGAATCCCTTGAGCTGTCGTCAGACACCGCGGGTATGTTTGATATAACCGTGCTCCCGCTCGTTAAAGTTTGGGGTTTTGACGGGGACAGCCCCGCCCTCCCCGCGGAAGAAGAAATTAGTTCCGCGCTGGAATCCGTAGGCTTTGAAAACATAATAATAAACGAATCTTCCGTAACGCTTAAAAACAGCGCCGCGCTTGACCTTTCCGCCCTTGGAAAAGGCTTGGCCTGCGAGGCGGCGGTAAACGAGTATAAAAAAGCCGGGGCGACGGGCGGAATTGTTTCGGTGGGCGGCAGCGTGGGGGTTTACGGCCTGAAAACAGGGGGGAAACCCTTTACCGTCGGAATCCGCGACCCGTTTGACGTCTCTTCCGTTATCGGCACTCTCACCATAACTAATACCTTTATTTCCACTTCCGGGAGCTATGAAAAAAAGTTTGAAAAGGACGGAAAAACCTATCACCATCTGCTTGACCCGAAAACCGGGTACCCCGCTTACGGCGGGTGCGTTTCGGTGACGGTAGTCTGCGGCGACGGAGGGCTTTCGGACGCCCTCGCCTCGGCCTGCTTTTGTTTAGGAATTGAAAAATCCCAAACTCTTTTAGAAAAATACTCCGCGGAAGCGGTCTTTATAACCGACGGCAATAAAATTTTTATAACAAGCGGCTTAACAGGCGTGTTTGAGACGCCTTTGGGCTATGAGGCGGCATACCGATGAGAAACGACGCAAACGGCAGGCGAAAACTTTTAAGGCCGGCGGATCTTTTGCTTGCCGCCGCTATAATAGCGCTGTCTGTGTTCGGGTTTTTGATGTTTCGCTCGGGCGAGGGAAAAACGGCTGTTATCGAATATAACGGAAAGCCAGTCAAAACAATTGATTTGTCCCTTGTAAAAGAGCAATATTCCTTTGAGATAGCGGGGGACCTCACCGTTGAGATAACCGTGTCGCCGGAGGGGATTTGGTTTTCAAAATCCGAATGCCGGGACAAGCTTTGCATACAGTTCGGCAGACTAACAAATAAAGGCGAAATGGCCGCCTGTCTCCCCGCGAGGGTTTCGGTGCGGATTTCCGGGGACAGTGCCGACAAAATTACATTTGACGGGATAACGGGATGAAAAACAAGGCTTCGCGGGTGGCGTTTAACGGACTGCTGTCCGCTTTCGCAATAGCGATTACCACGGTGGAAAGCTTTTTGCCCCCCACCGCGCTGCTTCCGCCCGGAATAAAAATCGGCTTTTCAAACGTCGCCGTTATGATGGCCGCCAAAAACCTTTCGTTTTCCTCGGCGATCTTCATAAGCCTTATCAAAAGCTTTTATGTGCTTGCCACAAGGGGTTTCTACGCCTTTGTGCTGTCGCTGTCGGGGGGAGTCGCCTCCACTTTAGTGGTAATTTTAGTGTTCGGCGACAAAAAGGGAAGGTTCGGCTGCGTCGGCGCGGGGCTTATCGGGGCGCAGACCCATAATTTGGCGCAAGTTGCCGTTTATTCGCTAATGATAGGCAGAGCGGCGTTTTACTACCTCCCCGTGCTTTCGGTTTTCGGGATCGCCAGCGGCGCCCTCACCGGGCTGACACTATATTTTAGCGAAAGAGCCCTTAAGGTTTTTAACCTTGACAAATTAAAATCAAACAGCGCCGTTTGGCGGCGTCACCATAGAAAGGAAAAACAAAAGAATGGATAAACCTTTATTCCCCAAAAAACCCTTTCGCGGGTACGGCGGGGCTAAGGTAGCGCATTTCAAGAACGCCGCCGGGAGCGGAACCCAAGTTCTCCCCACTCCAAGTGAAATTATTATCCCAATGGCTCAGCATATAGGCAAGCCCGCGACCCCCTGCGTCAGCCGGGGAGATCATGTCT
The DNA here is from genome assembly GCA_041672465.1 of Eubacteriales bacterium. Lineage (GTDB taxonomy): Bacteria > Bacillota > Clostridia > Oscillospirales > CAG-382 > UBA1206. Next base: position 48,111 of record JBAYZO010000003.1, on the reverse strand, counting down.
ACGCGGGGCAGAGGATAGCCGAGCCCTCGGCGTTTGTCTCCTCCCCCGTTCACTCGTCGGTTTCGGGAACCATAAAAAAAATCGACACAATAGCTTTGCCGGGAGGCTCGCGCTGCGAGGCGGTTTTTATAGAGCCGGACTTTAAAGACGAGCCCTGCCCGACGATTTATCCGCCGAAAATCAAAACTCGCGAGGAATTAATAAAAGCGGCGGCGGATTCCGGCGCCGTGGGGCTTGGAGGCGCGGGGTTCCCGACTTCGGTCAAGCTTAACTTCAACCCCGACAATGTCGACACGCTTTTGGTCAACGCCGCCGAATGCGAGCCGTATATAACTTCCGACCACAGGGAAATGCTTGAAAACCCGGACGGGGTTATTTCGGGCTGTCTTACGCTTTTAGGAATTTTAGGTTTCAGTCGGGTTATAATAGGGGTGGAAGAAAATAAGTCCGACGCCATAAGTATATTAAACGACTTTTTAAAAAAAGCCGAAAACCCAAATAAAAGCAAAATAAAGGTGCTGAGGTTAAAGACCCGATACCCTCAGGGCGCGGAAAAAATGTTGGTGCATGCCTGCACAAAACGAGTAGTTCCGGTGGGCAAGCTCCCGCTCGACGTGGGGTGCGTGGTCATAAACGTATCAACGCTTTGCTTTCTCTCGGAATATTTTAAAACAGGTATACCCCTTATCAAACGAAGGATTACCATAGACGGAACAGCGGCGGAAAACCCCGTTAACGTGTGGGTTCCGATTGGAACTCAAATAAAAGATATACTTGCGTTCGCCGGGGTGAAAGCCCCTAAAAAAATAATTTTGGGGGGTCCTATGATGGGCGTTTCGGTCGACAACGACCTGTACCCGATTGTCAAGCAAAACAACGCCGTTATCGCCTTTGCCGAAAAAGAAGCGTTGCTCCCGGACGAGACCGCCTGTATTCACTGCGGGAGATGCGTCACCGCCTGCCCCATGCTCCTCGAGCCCGTGACAATAGCAAAGGCTGCCGACAGGGGCGACTTCGCCTCGCTTGAAAAGCTTGGGGTGGTAAACTGCATAGAGTGCGGCTGCTGCGCTTATGTCTGCCCGGCTAAAATTTTTGTCACCCAGCAGATGAAGGTCGCAAAAGGGCTGTTGCGGGACTTTAAAAAGTCATCGGCAAAGCAATAAAACCGATAAAAAAAAGATACTGACTTTATAAAAAAAGAAAGGCAACAGATATACACGGATTATGGAAAATTTAATGGTATCCTCTTCCCCGCATATAAGGGATAACAACTCCACGCGGACAATAATGGCCGACGTGTTAATCGCGCTGGTCCCCTGCGTGATAATGGGAACGGGGCTTTTCGGGGCGAGGTCTCTTGCCATCGTCGCCGTCACTGCCGCCGCGGCAATACTCACCGAATACATAAGCCGTATCATTATGCGCCGGGAACAAACGGTCGGGGATTTTTCCGCCGCCGTCACGGGCGTTATTTTAGGGCTTATACTTCCGCCCGGAATAAGCTTTTTTATAGCCGCGTTCGGGGGCGTGATCGCCATAGCGGTCATAAAGCAAATGTTCGGGGGGTTAGGCCACAATTTCGCGAACCCCGCCTGCACGGCGAGGATTGTGCTTTTGGTGTCCTTTTCATCGATGGCGGTCTGGTCAAACACAAGCCTTATGGGGGCTGACGCCGTCACCTCGGCAACCCCGCTTGTCTCCGCCGGCGGCACGTATTCGTATTTGTCGCTGTTTTTGGGGAACAGCGGCGGGAGTATAGGCGAGACAAGCGCCGCCGCCATTCTTGTGGGGTTTTTCTACCTTTTGTGGCGGAAGATTATAACCCCGGTCATCCCTCTCGCCTTTGTGGGTTCGGCTTTTATTATGTCTTTTGCCTTAGGCAGGGACCCGCTGTTTGAGATACTCGCGGGCGGGCTTATGTTCGGCGCCGTTTTTATGGCAACCGACTATTCCTCTTCCCCTATTTCAAGGCCGGGCAAAATCGTGTTCGGCGCGGGGTGCGGGATTATCACGGTTATTATTCGCGCTTTCGGCTCGCTTCCGGAGGGCGTGTCTTACTCAATTCTTATAATGAATTTAATCGCCCCGAGGCTTGACAGCTTTTTTTCGCCAAAGCCTTTCGGGACAAAAAAAAGGAGAACAGTTAAGTGAAAGTTTCAAAAAAGATATTATACCCCGCTCTTTCGTTGTTTTTAATCACCCTTGTATCGGTGATATTGTTAGCGCTCATAAACGCTTTTACCAAAGACAAGATAAAAGACGCCAACCGCTCCAATGAGGACAAGCAAAGAATAGCCGTCTTCCCGGACGCCGAGAGCTTCAGGGAAAAAGAAAATTATACCGAATGCCTTGACGGCGATAAAAATATCATCGGGTATATTTTCGTGACAAAAGGCGCGGGATACAGCGGGGATATAACGGTTATGACAGGCATTGACAAAGACGGCGTGATAAGCGGCGTCAAGGTGCTTGAGCACACCGAAACCCCCACTTTCGGCGGGGTCGCCGTTGAAAACAACTTCACCGACGAATATAAAGGCAAAGAGGCCCAGACTTTTGTAAAAGGGCAAAATATCGACGGCTGGACAGGCGCGACAAAAACCACAAACGGCGTTATCGAGGCCGTGAACCTCGCGGTCGGCAGCTTTGAGACCGTCGCCAAAGGGGGGGCGGATAATGGCTAAGAATAATTTCGGCGAGTTTACAAAGGGAATTATAAAAGAAAACCCCGTGCTGGTGCTGCTTTTGGGCACCTGCCCGACGCTTGCCATTTCGTCGTCGGCGCTAAACTCGCTCGGCATGGGGATAGCCGCCGCCGCCGTGCTTATCTGCTCAAACGCGGTTATCGCGGCGCTTAAGAGGGTTATCCCCGATTCGGTGCGGATTCCCGCTTATATCACCGTCATCGCCTCATTTGTCTCGATAGTGCAAATGCTTATAAAGGCGTATGTCCCGGCGCTTGACAAATCGCTGGGGATTTTTCTCCCGCTCATCGTGGTAAACTGCATTATTCTCGGCCGGGCGGAAATGTTCGCCTCTAAAAACAAAATACTTCCCTCTATCCTTGACGGCGCGGGGATGGGGCTGGGCTTTACGCTTGCCATTACGTTTATGGGGATAGTGCGTGAAATATTGGGCTCGGGAACCGTTTTCGGCTTTGACGTGACAAAGGGAAAAGTGGAACCTATCGGAATTTTCGCCATTACCGCGGGGGGATTTTTTGTCTATGGGATACTAATCGCGTTGGTGAATAAAATCGCCAAGCGCCCCAACCAAAGCCCCGGCTGCGCCGCCTGCCCAATGGCGGCTGCCTGCCACGGTGGGGCTAAAAAGGAAGTGGAATAAAAATGAGAAGTATGCTTGTTTCGCTCGCGGCGATAGTTATGTCATCGATACTTACCGAAAATTATGTGCTCTCCCAAGCAATAGGGATCTGCCCCTTTCTCGGCGTTTCAAAACGAATGAACACAGCCGTCGGAATGTCGCTGGCCGTCACGTTTGTAATGACCATGGCGGTGGCGGTGACTTGGCCCATTCAAAAATACCTGCTGCTTGGCTTGGGGCTTGAATACCTCCAGACCGTGGTGTTTATACTTGTTATCGCGGCTCTGGTTCAGCTTGTGGAGGCGGTGCTGAAAAAATATATCCCCTCTTTACATAAAGCGCTTGGGGTCTACCTCCCGCTGATTACCACAAACTGCGCGGTGCTCGCCATAACAGTGCTCTGCGCAACCCGGACGGATAAACTGATTTATGGCATGGAATACGGCTTTGTGTCGTCTCTTGTCAACGCGCTTGGCGCGGGGGTTGGGTATTTGGTGGCTATGGTGCTTTTTTCCGGAGTCAGGCAAAAAATGGAGGACGCGAATATCCCGGTCTTCCTAAAAGGACTTCCGATAACGCTTATCGCCGCCTCGATACTCGCCGTTTCCTTTCTCGGGTTCGGCGGGATTGTCGAAGGAATATTGGGGGTGGCGTAAGTATGAACGATATCCTCCTCGCCACGCTTATTGTCGCGGGAATCGGGCTTATCCTTGGAATAGGGCTTGGCGTAGCGTCGGTTTTGTTCCATGTCAAGGTTGACGAAAAAGAGCAAAAGCTCATTGATATCCTCCCCGGCGCGAACTGCGGCGCCTGCTCCTACGCCGGCTGCGCCGAATACGCCAAAGCGCTGACCTCCGGGCAGACCGCCACCAACCTTTGCACGGTTGGCGGCGAGGCTGTAATGGGTAGAATTTGTGAAATTCTCGGCGTTGAGACGGTTGAGATAAAAAGAAAAGTTGCCTTTGTGCACTGTCAGGGGAGCGGCGAGCACACTAAAAAAGTCATGGACTACCAAGGGATAAAGACCTGCTACGCCGCGAATCTTCTCTGCCGCGGCAGGGGCGCGTGCGTTTATTCCTGCGAGGGCTATGGGGACTGCGCCGCCGCCTGCCCTTACGGGGCAATTGATATAATAAACGGAGTCGCGAAGGTAAACAGCTCGGTCTGCACGGGCTGCGGGCTTTGCGTGGCGGCCTGCCCCAAGGGGATTATTTCCATGGTATACGCCGGCGATTACGCGAAGTTAGGGTGCGCGAACAAAGACAAGGGCGCGCTTACCAGAAAAGTTTGCGCTATCGGCTGTATCGCCTGCACAAAATGCGAAAAGGCCTGTCCGGAGAACGCCATTTCAATGGCAGAAAACCGCGCCGTGGTCGACTTGGACAAATGCACTGGGTGCGGAAAATGCGTCGAAATCTGCCCCACAAACTCGCTTGTGATATAAAGTTAATTATGAATAACAACATACCGCCGCAAAACGCTACGGCAAGGGCCGAACGCTTTATAAGGGAAAACCGCTTTCCTCTTATGCTTTTGGGGATGGCGCTGTTTCTCTGCGCCCTGCCGCTTGTGTCGGTTAACTTATATACGGGTCACGATATTAAGTTTCACCTCTGCCGGGTTTCCTGCATTGCCGAAAACATCAGCCACGGAAAATGGTTTTCCCCCGTCTACTACTCGTATCTCAACGGCTACGGCTATGCCGCCCCGCTTTTCTACGGGGATGTTTTTCTTCATATCCCGGGGCTTTTCACTTATTTGGGGATGGAGCCGGCTTTGGCGCTCCAGTATTTTTATATAATTATAACTTTCTGCACGGCTTTCTCGGCGTATTTCTGCGGGCTTTATGTATTCGGCGACAAGAGAGCTTCGTTTACTTCCGCCGCCGTTTACACTTTTTCCTCTTATTTTTGCGTGGATATGTTAATCCGCGCCGCGCTCGGGGAACTCCAAGCCTTTATATTCCTGCCGATAATTTTCGCCGGGTTTTACTCGATAATGTTCAAAGACTCAAAAAGGTGGCTGCTTTTACCCTTAGGGTTGTTCGGGGCGCTGGTCAGCCATGTGCTCACGGCGGTTGCCGCCGTAGCTATACTCTTTATCTTTTCGGCGGTGTTTTATAAGAAGTTTTTAGAAAACAAAAGAAGGCTTTTTTACATTTTCCTTTCCTGCGCTGTTTTCTTTGGGATTTCGGCGTTTTTTATTCTCCCGCTCGCCGAACAGCTTTTCTCGCATGATTTTCCCGTCACCAACGGGCAGGCTGACGTTCAGTGGGGGGTTCTCTCCCAGCGGGCGCTGCCGTTGTGGGGAGTTTTCTGCGACTTTGCCATGAAACTGCGCCACAATGTGTGGATTCCAAGCGGGGTGGGGTTATCCCCCGTTTTGACCCTCGCGGCGCTGTTCCACACAAAGCGAACCCGCAAGGCGTTTAACCGGCCGGCGCTTATATTTATCCTCGTCGGGTTTTTATTTTTATTTATGACGACATGGCTCTTCCCGTGGGATGTTTTCCAAAAACCGCTGGGTTCGCTCCAGTTCCCTTGGCGGCTGTTGATTTTTGTCACGTTCTTTTTTGCCTTTTCGGCGGGGTTTGTCGTAAAAGCCGAAAAGACCGGCAGCTTTGCCCCCGTTTTTATGACGCTTGTGATAACGCTTTCGCTCTTCTCTTATATCTCAAGCGGCGCGGACTCCTACGTCAACATGCATAACAAAAAATCGGCGGGAGAGGCCGTAAAAATTGACTTTGTAAACACCATTGGCGCGGGCGAGTATATCCCCACTTATTTTAACGAGATAAGCGGGAAATGGACTTCCGCCGCCGAAATAAAAGGGAGGGCTCTAAGCCGCGGGGAGGTTGTCACCTCTAACCTGATCGATGACGAAAATATTACCCTAAACCGGACATACAGCGCTGTATACGCCGATTTTATTGGGGGAAAAGCCGGCGCGTACCTTGATTTGCCTTTGCTGATGTATAAAGGCTATGCTGCCGAAATAAACGGCGAGCGCGTTCCGGTGAGCTACGGCGAAAACAGTTTGGTCAGGGTGAGCTTGGGTTCCCGCGAGAGCGGCTCGGTCAAGGTGTGGTATGACGGCACGGCTCTTCAAAAGGCGGCAAAAATAGTGTCGGCTATAACCCTTGTTTTGGTTTTGGCATATTTGTATATTAGAAGCGCCCTCCGCAGACACGGACTCTTTGAGCGGAAGCGTTCTCAGCGTTCTTCCGAAGTTGGCAGAAAATCCTCAAGCGAGCCAAAAGAATAGCCCTGTTCTTTAAGAGAGGTCAGCACCCGCTCCAAAATTATGGCGTTGGTTTGGGAATTGGGGTGGAGGAGGATAACTTCCCCGTTGTGAATGTTCGCCATTATTTTTTCATACGCCCAATCGGGGTTCTTTTGCTTGGCGTTGTCCCAGTCGGCGTAGGCGAACGACCAAAAGACGGGGATATAGCCGGCCTGCTTGCAAAACGCTAACATTTGTTCGCTGAAAGTGCCCTCGGGCGGGCGGAAAAACTTTGTGAGGCTAAGCCCGATTTCATCTCTGCAAACGTCCTCAAGCCGAGTGAGCTCGCTTAAAAATTCGTTATAGTTTGTAATTTTGGACATATCCTTGTGGGAATACGAGTGGTTGCCTATGAGATGCCCCTCGCTTGCCATTCGCAGCACAAGCTCGGGGTTTTTTCTGACAATCGCGGGGAGTATAAAAAACGCCGCCGGCGTGCCGTGCTCTTTTAGCGTATCAAGAATTTTAACCACGTTTCCGTTTTCATACCCCGCGTCAAAAGTCAGGTAAATAACCTTTTTTTCGGGGTCGCCGAGATAAATAGTACCGTATTTGTCGGGCATTTTGTTCCCATCAAACACAATGGGCTGTTTGTGCTCGCCGTTTGTTTTAAAATACCAGTTATGGGTCGCGTTACTTGGGGAATCCGCAAGGGCGGCAAACCCAAAAGAAAACGCGAACACAACGCAAAAAACAAACGCCGCCGCCGCTCTGAACGCTTTTTTGCGGGAGACATTTTTTAACCTTATCTTTAATTTTTTAACCATGGTTTTTACCCCTTTCTGTTATAAAAATTAATAGTTTGATAAAACGCCGTATAAATATTTTTAATATAATGCGGCATTAAATACAATGCAAAAAAAGGAAGTAAATTTTAAAAACAAAACCGGCCGCGCCGGAAAAGTAAAAAGCTAAAAGCCAAAAAGAAAGAGACGGTCAAAAGTTATGGATATCCGTGAGGAATCGCTGAACAAACACTACGAATGGCGGGGGAAGATTGAGATAAAGTCCCGCGCTTCCGCCAAGACAAGAAAAGAACTCTCGCTCGCCTACACGCCCGGAGTGGCGGAGCCCTGCCTTGAAATTCAAAAAGACGTTTCAAAATCCTTTTTGCTGACAAGGCGGTGGAACACCGTCGCCGTGGTGACCGACGGCACGGCGGTGCTGGGACTGGGCGATATCGGCCCGGAGGCGGGAATGCCGGTTATGGAGGGGAAATGCCTTCTTTTTAAAGAGTTCGGCGGGGTTGACGCCGTCCCCATTTGTATTAAAAGCAAAGACGTGGACGAGATAGTCAACACGGTGAAGCTTATCTCGGGCTCTTTCGGCGGGATAAACCTTGAGGATATTTCCGCCCCGCGCTGTTTTGAAATTGAAAGACGGCTTAAGGAGTGCTGTGACATTCCAATCTTCCACGACGACCAGCACGGCACGGCGGTAGTGGTGAGCGCGGCGCTCATCAACGCCTGCAAACTGACGGGTAAAAAGCTCGGCGGCATTTCGGTTATAATCAACGGCTCGGGCGCGGCGGGGCTCGCGGTGGGGAAAATGCTTAAAAACATAGGCGTCGCCGATATCACTTTCGCCGACAGCAAGGGCACGCTGTACGAGGGGAGAGCCATTCTCAACGACGCCCAGAAGCTTGCCGTTATCGGCACAAACCCAAGCGGCGTCAAAGGCCCGCTCAGGGAGGGAATTGTCGGCAAAGACGTGTTTATCGGCGTTTCCGCCGCGAATCTTGTCGACGAGGACATGGTTAAATCAATGGCGAAAGACCCGATTATCTTTGCCATGGCGAACCCCAACCCCGAAATCTCCCCCGAAAAGGCGCTCGCGGCGGGGGCGGCGGTTGTGGGGACGGGAAGATCCGACTACCCTAACCAGATAAACAACGTGCTTGCTTTCCCGGGGATCTTCCGCGGCGCGCTTGACGCCGGCGCGAAGCAAATTACCGAAGAAATGAAAACGGCGGCCGCCGTCGCGCTCGCGAATCTTGTCACCGACGATATGCTAAACGCCGAATATATCCTCCCCGACGCCTTTGACAAACGCGTCTGCCCGGCGGTCTCTCTAGCCGTTTACGGCGAGGCGGTTGCGGGGAGAGCAAACCCCGGCGGGGAAAAGGCGTAAACAACATTTTAATATGGAGACTTCTTTAAAATGATAATTTCTGTTCCTGTATGCAACCTTTACAGACACCCCTCGGCCGATTCCGAGCATATCGACGAGGCGATGTTCGGCACGGAAGTTAAAATAACCGACAGTGCGGCGGGCTTTGTGAAAATTATCACGGAATACGGCTATGAGGGCTGGATAAACCAAAACGAGACGGCAAAAGAGGCGGAAAAGCCAAATAGCGTTATCACCTTCCCTTGGGCGGACTTATTAAAAGAAGCCAAAAACTTTTCCGCCCCCGTCCTGACGCTCCCTTTCGGCGCAAAGGTGGCGGCAGGGTTTTCAGAATCTCTCCCGCGCCACGCGTTTGTAATTCTCCCCGACAAACGGATGTATTACCTTAGAAAAGAGGCGCTGGGGGAGCCCCCCGCGGGCCTTAGCGAGGAAAAAGCGAGGGAGGTAATTATCAAGACTTCGCTTTCGTTTCTCGGCGTGCAGTACCGCTGGGGCGGCAGAACTCACATGGGAATTGACTGCTCGGGGTTGGCGTTTAATTCTTACAGGGAGGCGGGGATAAATATCTGGCGCGACGCTTATATTGAAAAGTCGCCCGCCCTCAAGAGAATCCCGCTTGAGCGCGCAAAGCCTGCCGACCTGTTGTTCTTTGACGGGCATATGGCCGTTTATTTGGGGGAGGGGAAGTTTATTCACTCGGCTTCGTCTGGCGCGAGAGTGGATTTTGCATCGTTTGACGAAAATTCCCCCGTTTACTCAGAGTGGTGCGCTCAAAACTTGATTTGCGCGGGGACGGCTTTTTAATGGATGTGTTCGTTGATGAAAAAGAAATAGCAAGGCAAAAAGAAATAGCAAGCCGTCTTAAAGCATCTTTTAAACAGCGGGGAGAAAACCCAAAGGTATTTATTCAAACCTACGGCTGTCAGCAAAACGAGGCCGACAGCGAAAAGCTCCGCGGCATCGCGAACCTATGCGGTTATGAAAACGCCGCCGGCGAAAAAGACGCCGACCTTATAATTGTCAATACCTGCGCGATACGCGAGCATGCCGAGCTTAAAACGCTTTCGATTACCGGGGGTTATAAAAAGCTAAAGGAATCAAATAAAGATCTGCTTATTATGTTTTGCGGCTGTATGGCTCAGCAAGAGCATATACGAAAAAAGATTTATACATCCTACCCGTATATAGACGCGGTGTTCGGCACGGATTCTCACCACAGGCTGCCGGAAATTATTCTAAGCTCTCTCAAAACAACCCGGAGGGTATCGTTTGTAAACGACCTGCCGCATGAAAAGTTCGGGGTGATAGACGAGGGAATGCCCGTAACAAGGCTTTCCCCTTACCGCGCGCTTTTGTCTGTGATGTACGGCTGCGACAACTACTGCACCTACTGCGTCGTACCCTATGTGAGGGGGCGGGAGCGGAGCCGGGATTCGCGGACGATAATCGACGAGGCGAAAGGGCTGGTGGAGTCCGGCTACCGCGACATAACGCTTTTGGGGCAGAACGTCAACAGCTATTCGGGGAGTTTGACTTTTCCGGAACTTTTGCGGGAGCTTTCAAAAATAAACGGGGATTTTTGGCTGAGGTTTATGACGAGCAACCCCAAGGACGCCTCAAAAAAACTGATTGACGTAATGGCGGGGTCGGAAAAAATTGCCAATCACTTTCATCTCCCCGTTCAGTCGGGAAACGACGAGATTTTAAAACGGATGAACAGGCGTTACACCCGCGCCGAATACCTTAAAATCGTGGACTATATAAGAAAAAAGCTCCCGAGCGCGGCAATCACCACGGATATTATCTGCGGGTTCCCCGGCGAGACGGAAAAACAGTTTGAAGACACCTTGTCGCTTGTGCGGGAGGTGGGCTTTGATATGATTTACACGTTTATATTCTCGCCGCGGAAAGGCACGGCCGCGGGCAAAATGGAAAACCAAGTGCCGAAAGAAGAAAAATCCTCCCGCTTCAGCCTGCTTTCGGGTATACAAAACGAGATTTCCCTAAAAATAAACAGGTCATATGTCGGAAAAACGCTAAGGGTGCTGAGCGACGGAAACACCGGACGGACAAGCCGGAACAAAATTGTTAATTTAAGCTCAGCCCTGCCTGCGGGGGAGTTTAGAAACGTTAAGATAACGGGGGCAAGGCCGTATTCGCTTGATGGGGACGGAGAAATTTAAAAGATAAGAGAGAAAAGAGAAGAGAGAAGAGAAAAGGAAGGAAAAACAAAATTGGAGAAGAATATTAGCGAACTTATAGAAAAACTAAAGCTTTTGATAACCGAAAGCGAAGTGCTTAAAGAATATACCGCCGCACGGGAGGAATACTCCGCCGACAAGGCGCTGAGCCAAAAGACAAGCGAATACAACGCCCAGCTTTTTATTCTTGAAAACGAGTCAAAGGGCGGGGAAGACGAAAAGGACGACCTATTGATAAGCTCGGTAAAGGCGCGGCTTGACAAGCTTTACGGGGAAATTTCATCGTCTGAATTAACCCGCCGCCTTATTCAAGCCGAGGACGAGCTGAATTTGTTTTACAACACCATTTTTAACGAGCTTAAATCGGTGGCTTACCCCGAAGAACCCGACGGCGGCGGCTGTGCGGGCGACTGCTCTGCCTGCGGAGGGTGCCATTTTTAAGCTTAAAATAATAACGGAGGGAGACTTGACAAATGGCGCTTTCGCCAATGATGCAGCAATACTTTGACATTAAAAAAGCCCACCCCGACTGCGTTTTGATGTTTAGATTGGGCGATTTTTACGAGATGTTTTTTGACGACGCGAAGCTTGTCTCCCGCGAGCTTGAACTTGTGCTGACCGGCCGCGACTGCGGGCTTGAGGAGCGCGCCCCCATGTGCGGCGTGCCCTACCACGCGCTTGACGGATACCTCGCGAAGCTTATTTCAAAAGGGTACAGAGTGGCTATCTGCGAACAGCTTGAAGACCCCGCCGAGGCGAAGGGGATTGTAAAAAGGGGCGTGGTTCGGATTGTCACGCCGGGGACGGTCATTGAGCCCTCCTGCCTTGACGGGGCAAAAAACAATTTTATTTGTTCGCTGTACTTTGACGGGGCGGGCTATGGAGCAGTGTTCGCCGATATTTCCACAGGGGAGCTTAACGTCACCGAAATTTCCGGCGGCGACGAGGCGCTGTTTTCCGAGGCGGCGTCTTATTCGCCGGCGGAGCTGCTTGTAAACAAGGAAGTAAGCGAAGAAGTAAAAACGCATTTTAAAGAAAAGTTCGGCTGTATTGTAACTTCCTCCCCCGCCGAGTGCTTTGAAGCCGATTTCGCGCAAAAGAGCAACGAAGCGCGCTTTGGCGAGCGGGGGATAAACCCATGCTCAAGGGGCGCGCCCGCCCTTTGCGCGCTTATGACCTACCTTGAAAACACGCAAAAAGCCGACCTCTCCTATATGAAAACGCTGACTTTTTACGAGTCGGGCGGCTTTTTGTCGCTTGACGCCTCCTCAAGACGAAACCTTGAAATAAGTGAAACCCTCCGCTCAAAAGAAAAAAAGGGGAGCCTGCTCTGGGTGCTTGACAAGACAAAAACTTCTGCCGGGGCAAGGCTTATGCGGCGCTGGGTGGAAAAACCGCTGGTAAACGTAAAGGACATAAGATACCGCCAGCAGGCGGTGGGAGAGCTTGCGGGCTCCCCCGTAAAAAGGGAGGAAACCCGCGAGGCGCTTAAAAAAACCGTGGATATCGAGCGCCTTTTGACAAGGCTGATCTACGGCACGGCAAACGCCCGGGATATGCTTGCGCTGGCTCAGACGGTCGAGGTATTCCCGCAAATAAAAGAAAATATAAAAGAGTTTAACTCGCCCTGTCTTGTCTCCCTTTGCCGGGGCTTTGACCTTTTGACCGATATCGGCGAATCAATTTCCGCCGCGATTTCCGAAGACCCGCCCACATCGCTCCGCGAGGGAGGGATAATAAAAAGCGGCGCTTCCGCCGCCGTTGACGAGCTGCGGTCGATGATGAGCGATGGCAAGGCGTTTATTTCAAAAATCGAGCAGACGGAAAAAGAAAAGACGGGCATCCGCACGCTGAGGGTGGGCTACAACAAGGTTTTCGGCTATTACATAGAAGTTTCAAAATCGTTTATGGATCAGGTGCCCGACAACTACATACGCAGGCAAACCCTTGCCGGCGGCGAGCGGTACGTCACCGAGGAGCTAAAAGAAATGGAGTCGCGGATTATCACCGCGAGGGAGAGGGATTCGCTCCTTGAATACGAGCTGTTTTGCAACTTAAGAGACCATGTGCTCAAATCGACGGACAGAATAAGAAAAGCCGCGGAGACGCTCGCCAACATCGACGCGCTTTGCTCGCTCGCCTGCGTCGCCGACGAGTCGGGCTATGTTTGCCCGGAGGTCGATTACTCCGACGCGCTGTTTATTAAAGACGGGCGGCACCCGGTGGTGGAAAAATTTACGACGGGGAGATATTTTGTCCCCAACGACTGCGATATGGATTCCAAAAACCGCCGCGCCATGCTTATCACCGGGCCGAATATGGCGGGAAAATCCACTTATATGCGGCAGGTGGCGCTAATAGCGCTTATGGCGCAGATTGGCTCTTTTGTGCCGGCGTCAGAGGCGAGAATAGGCGTGGTTGACAAAATCTTCACCCGGGTGGGGGCGAGCGATGACCTTTCGGCGGGGGACTCCACTTTTATGCTGGAGATGAAAGAAGTGGCGGGCATTTTAAAGTCGGCGACTTCAAAATCGGTTGTTATCTATGACGAGATCGGGCGGGGAACTTCCACTTTTGACGGAATGTCAATAGCGCGGGCGGTTTTGGAATACACGACCAAAAAAATAGGCGCCAAAACGCTGTTCGCCACTCATTACCACGAGCTTACCTCGCTTGAGGACGAATTGCAGGGCGTGGTCAACTATAATATCGCCGCTAAAAAGCGGGGGAACGATATTATTTTCCTCCGCAAGATAGTAAAAGGCGGCTCTGACGACAGTTATGGAATTGAAGTCGCAAAGCTCGCGGGGGTTCCGAGAGAAGTGGTGTCAAGGGCAAAGGTGTTGCTCCGCGAGCTTGAAGCTCTGCCGACAAGACAAGTTTCTGAAAAACCGGACGACAACATTACTTTTGAAAACCTTGCCGAAGAGCGGATAGCAGAAAAGCTAAGCAGTCTTGACCTTGACACAATCACCCCTATTGAGGCTATGGGTCTTTTATATGACCTTAAAAAGATGCTGTGATAATTAAAATATAAAAATTTTACTCATCACAGCTGCAACTTTTTGTCTTTGTAGTTACAAAACCACAATTTCGGCAAGCCAAAACCGACAAAAAGATTGCGGCTTTATAAAAAGGAATGATAATAATAATTATAAAAACACAAAAAGGAGGGCTTTGGTTTGGGGAAAATAAATATTCTTGACGATGAATCCGCCAATTTAATCGCGGCGGGCGAAGTGGTGGATAGGCCTTCCTCGGCGTTGAAAGAACTTATTGAAAACTCAATTGACGCGGGCGCAACCAAAATAGAGGTATTTTTAAAGAGCGGCGGGAACAGGCAGCTTAGGGTTTCCGACAACGGCGAGGGGATTCTTCGGGAAGACCTGCCGAAAACTCTTTACCGCCACGCTACCTCAAAAATAAAGCACGGGCGGGAAATCGACGGCGTGCCCACGCTCGGCTTCCGCGGGGAGGCGCTTGCCGCCGCCTCTTCGGTGTGCAGGCTGGAAATTATTACAAAGACAAGAGAAGAAGACTTAGGCTCAAGGCTTATTTCCGACGAGACAGGAGTTGAGATATACGAGACGGGCTGCCCGGACGGCACTACCGTTACCCTCGGCGATATGTTTTACAACCTGCCCGCCCGAAAAAAGTTTATGAAAAAAGACTCATCCGAGGCTTTCTCCTGCTTTTCCGTCTGCGAAAAGCTTTCTCTCAGCCACCCGGAGATTGCCTTTTCGCTTTTTTCGGAAGACACGCTTAAGTTCCGCACCCCCGGCGACGGCAGGCTTTTTTCCGCCATTTATTCCCTTTACGGGAGCAAGGCGGCCGAGGGTTTTCAAAGCGTGGAATATGAGTTTGACAAAATAAGCGTCAGCGGGTTTATCTCAAAGCCCGATTCCCCGCGGGGAACCCGGGGGGGACAGACATTTTTTATAAACGGGCGTTATATAAAGTCGAGATCTCTCCAAGCGGCGCTTGAGGAGGCCTACCGCTCTTTTATCCCAAGCGGAAAGTTCCCCGCCGCGGTTTTAAATATAACCCTCCCGCGCGGGGATGTTGACGTAAACGTTCACCCCGCTAAAACGGAAGTTAAGTTCGCAAACGAAAAAGCCGTTTTTTCCTGCGTTTATTACGGGGTGAAAACCTCTCTTGACCCGGGGGAAGCGGCGCTTTCCCAAAGCAAACACCAAACAACCCCCCCTCCGCCCGAAAAAACTGTTTTTGAAAGACCGAACCCCGCCGGGTACGGCGTGTTTTCCGCGAAAACGGCGGATGGAGAACTCACTTCCCTTGTGGTCAACAACTCCCCCGACGCGGTGGTGAACAGTCCCGACGCTTTGCCCGAAGCCCCGGGCTTTTCAGACGGGAAATTACAAACAGCCCTCCCCGAAAAACCCGAAGTTTCTCAATCTGTTTTTATTAGCGAGGGCAAATACAAGGTGATTGGCGAAGCGTATGACGCGTATATCTTCGCGGAATCGGATGAAAACATTATTATTGTCGATAAGCACGCCGCCCATGAAAGGCTTATTTACGAACGGCTTAAAAAGTCCAAAACCCTTACGACGCAGGCGCTTTTGTTCCCGATAACCATAACCCTCACCCCGTCGGAGGCCGAGATAATACTGAAAAACGCCGGGGAGCTAAAAGAACACGGCTTTTACATAGACGAGTTCGGCCCTTCCACCGTGGCGGTCAGGGAAATCCCCTCGGTTTTAAAAGACACGGGCGGCATTAAGGAAATTCTTGAAACCTTTGCCAAAAGCATTGCGGAAAACACCTCGGTTGACTTTAGCGACAAGGTCGACTCCGCGCTGTTCACCGTCGCCTGCAAGGCGGCGCTAAAGGCGGGGGAAAGTTCGGGAAAGTTTGACGCCGAATACATAATTGACGGCATAAACCGCCAAAACCTAAAATTTTGCCCGCACGGCAGGCCTTTTATAAAGGAAATACCAAAGCGGGAAATTGAAAAATATTTTAACAGGTAAATCGAAATATGGGCAACTTTAATCTTATAAAAACCGTCGGCAGAGCGCGGCTCGGCAGCTTTTCCACCCCGCACGGCGTTATTCAAACGCCGGTTTTTATGAATGTGGGGACCGCGGCCGCCATAAAGGGCGGGGTTTCTTCGGTTGACCTTAAAAAAATCAAGTGTCAGGTTATGCTGTCAAACACATATCACCTTCACATACGGCCGGGCGAGGAAATTATCCGCATGCTCGGCGGTATCCGCAAGTTTATTAACTGGAAAAAACCCGTCCTCACCGATTCGGGGGGGTTTCAGGTATTTTCGCTGGCCTCGCTCCGCGATATAAGCGAAGAGGGGGTAAAGTTCCGCTCCCATGTCGACGGCGCGGAGGTTTTTATGTCGCCCGAAATTTCAATGAAGATACAGTCCTCGCTCGCCTCGACAATCGCCATGGCGTTTGACGAATGCCCGTCTTCGGTGGCGGATCACAGCTATGTAAAAACCGCCTGCGGCCGCACTTCGCGCTGGCTGGCGCGCTGCAAGGCGGAGCTTGACAACCTTAACCAAAGGGAAGAAACCCTTAATAAAAATCAAATGCTGTTCGGGATCAACCAAGGGGGGGTGTATTCCGACTTACGAATCGAGCATATGAAGCGAATAAACGAACTTGACCTCCCCGGCTACGCCATAGGGGGGCTTGCCGTGGGCGAACCAAACGAGGTTATGTATGAAGTAATTGAAAATGTCGAGCCTTTTATGCCCCAGCACCGCCCCCGCTATCTCATGGGGGTGGGCACCCCGGTGGATATACTCGAGGGGGTTGACAGGGGCGTGGACTTTTTTGACTGCGTGATGCCCGCGAGAAACGCGCGGCACGGGCATGTATTTACGGGTAACGGCGTGCTTAACCTTAACAACGCGAAATATATAAGCGATCCCCGCCCGATTGAAAACGGCTGCGGCTGCGAGACCTGCCGCAATTACAGCCGGGCTTATATCCGGCATTTGCTGAGAGCAAAGGAAGTGCTTGCCCTTAGGCTTTGCGTTACGCATAACCTTTACTTTTATAACACACTTATGGAAAAAATCAGGTTTCACCTTGAACTTGAGGATTTCCCCGCCTTTAAAAAAAGCATGGCGGGTCTTTGTAAAAGATCGTCTGACTGACGTCTTACCGAATGTTTTTTTCCCTTTAAAATGTACCCGAAATATCGGCTTGGGTAAACGTTTGCGGCTTTTTTGCCACCCTTGATCCCGCCACCCGCTCCATAAGCAGGCGGTAATACTCGTCCTCGTCAAAGGGAATTTCCACCTCGCCGCCCGTCCACGCCGAAAGGTGCATGGCGTTTGAAATAAGAAGTCCGTTTATTCCCTCGCCGCCGCCGGCGACAAGGCTTCTCCCGTGGTTTATAGCGTCAGCGAAAGCGTTCAGCACCCCCACATGCCCCGTGTAAAGATTGTCGGTGACAATTTCCATTTCGCGGACTTCGGGAGTTCCGAAAGGCTCTTTGTTTGTCGCCGAAAACTCTTGTTCGGCGGGGAAGAGTTCCCAGCCGTAAAGCTTTCCGCCCTCCACCACAAACTTTGCCTTGTCCATTTGTATCTCAAGCCTGTTGGTGCCGCAGGCGTCCCCCGTAGAAGTGACAAACACCCCCGACGAGCCGTCGGCGTATTCGGCGTAGGCGGTGACCTCGTCCTCAACTTCAATGTCGTGCCATTTGCCAAAGGCCATATGCGACTTTATCTTAATCGGCATTCCGCAGATCCACTGCCATAAATCAAGCTGATGCGGGCATTGGTTGAGAAGCACCCCGCCGCCCTCGCCCGCCCAAGTCGCCCGCCACGCGCCGGAATCGTAATACGCCTGAGGCCTGTACCAGTCGGTTATTATCCAGTTTGACCGCCTTATATTGCCAAAATCCCCCGATTTTACAAGCTCGCGGAGCTTTCTGTAAACATGATTTGTCCGCTGGTTAAACATCATTCCGAAGACAAGCCCGCTTCTTGCGGCGGTTTCGTTTAACTGTCTTACGTTTTTAGTATAAACCCCGGCAGGCTTTTCCACCATTACATGGAGCCCCGCCGTTAAGCAGTCGATTGCTATCTGAGGGTGAAAATAATGCGGGGTGGCGATAACGACGGCGTCGGCAAGCCCGCTTTTTATAAGTTCCTCATGGCTTTCAAAAAGCGCCGCGGTAAGTTTTTCGCCCTTTTCCTTTTCTTTTACCGCCTTAAGCCTTGCCTTATTCGGCTCTGCGATGGCGGTGACGGTTATTTCGGGGCATTTCCCCTCTAAAATATTGTTGTGGTGAAACCTTCCCATGTTTCCGTATCCGATTATGCCGAGTCTTAACTGTTTCATACTAATTCTAACCCCTTATAATTAAGCCTTTTTAACAAACATTCGCCTTGCGTTGTTATAACAAATGTCTTCCATAAGCGACTTCGCGCTGTTTTTGTCGTATTCGCCGCCGTCAACGCGGTCCGCCGCGAACGAGGCGAGGATTCGCCTGAAGAAATCAAACCTCACATAGCTTGAAAACGACCTGCTGTCGGAAACCATTCCCGGCATAACGCCGAGCGCGTGGTATTCAGACAGCGCGGAGAGCTGTTTTTTGATCCCGCCGGCGGTGTCGTTGAACCACCACGCCGAGCCTAAATAAACATTCCGAAAACCCCCGGCTAAAACGGCGAGAGGTTCAAGATAATTTGAGTTAAGCGTATAAAGAATGGTTGTGGGCAGAGCGCCGGCGTCTTCCAAAAACCCAAAGAAACGGGCAAGCGAATCGACGTCGACGCTCCCCCTTTCAACGTCAAACCCGCTGTCCCCGCCCAGCGCGGAAAACATTTTGGGGTTTACGTTCCTGTGAGTGCCGAGGTGGAGCTGGAACACAACGCCGTTTTTTTGGTAAAGCGAACAGAGAAAACAAAGCATATGCGAAATAAACGCCTGTTTCCCGGAAGTGTCGCGGGTTAAAAATATTCTCTCGGCCTCTTCCTCCCCGCAGGGGAGGTTTGGCGAAAAATCAAGGCTGCAATCGGCGGCCGACATTCCCTTTTTTATAAAAAAGTCAAGCCTTTGAGTTATCGCCGCTTTAAGTTCGGAAAGCGACCCCGGCGATCCCAAATCGCTAAAAAACCCTTCGTCAAGCCCGAACAGCCTGTCCGTTCTAAAGGTCGGGGCAACCGTAAGACCGTCTTTTTTGCCGTGATAAATCAGGCTGTCCGCAATGTCATCGGTAGTGCCGACATATTCCACATTAAAGTGCTTCAGCAGCTTTTTCGGCGATAACTCACTTAAAATCGGGTTTGCCTCGCGCCATACTCTCTCCGCGCTGTTTTCGTCAAGCGGGGAGCTTATCCCGAACAGCGCCGAAAGCTCCATATGAGCCCAGTGATAAAGCGGCGAGCCGCAAAGCTTTGGCATCACTCCGGCAAAGGCGTGAAATTTCTCATGCCATGACGAGCCGCCGGTAATAAGCCTTTCGTCAACCCCGCAAATCCGCATCGCCCGCCACTTGTAGTGGTCGCGGGCAAGCCAGAACTCGCCTATATTTGTAAAGTTTTTGTCTTCTTCTATTTCCCGCGCGTCAAGGTGACAGTGAAAATCAATTATCGGGGTGTCTTTGACGCCCTCGTAAAGTTCCCGCGCGGTTTGACTGTTTAAAAACAGCGACTCTTTGTTATAAAACCCCATATTAACCTTTCCCTTTAATCAATACTCAACCATTTTATCGGTTTCACTTATCAACTTTGTAAATTCAGAAAACCGCAACCTTTTTGTTGCTTTCGCCTATCGACTTTGTAAATTCAGGGAACTGCAACCTTTTTGATGGTTTCGCTTTAGCGAAATTGCAGTTGTCTAAACTGCAAAATCAAAAAGTTGCTATTGAAAAATTTATTTTTCAATATTATAACCCCAACGCCGTAAGGCAGTCAAAAGATTTTTTCAAGCAGTTAAAAGGATTTTGATCCCCGCATTCATCCTGCTCCACAAGCGCGTATTTTGTTCCCGCGCCCTCGCACGCGGCGATTATCGCCGGAAAGTTCATGTTGCCCTCCCCGACGGCCGCCATTTTGCCGTCATAGCTCATGTCCTTGAAGTGAACGCAATCGACCCTGTTTTTAAGGTGGTTTATCCACCACACGGGGTCTCCCCCCGCCGCCTGAACCCAGTAGGTGTCAAGCGTAAACCCGAGAAGTTCCGCCGGGGCTTTGGCCGCGAGGCTCTCAAACAAAGTCACCCCGTTTCGCTTGTCAAACTCCGAAGCGTGGTTGTGGTACATCAAAAGCTTTCCGCTTTTCTTTATTTCTTTTGCGGGCGGCATAAACTCAGCCAAAAAAGCGGCAACGCCTTTCCCCCTCAGGTCATAGCCGCCAATTCCTATGTAATCGCAGCCAAATGTGTTGTGTTCGGCTATTACCCCCAAAGTTTCGCCTTTTATTCTGTCGGGATGTGTATGCGTTATCGCGCACTTGAGCCCGGTTTCCCTTAGTTTTTCTTCAAGCCATTCGGCGTCAAAACCGCAAGTGCCGGAGACCTGAACGTATTTATACCCGATATCCGCGACTTTTTTAAGGCTTTCCCCAAACGATTTTAAGTCTTCGCAGTATTTTCGCACCGTATAAAGCTGTGCCCCTATTTTCATTCCGTCCCGCCCTCTCCTCAATTATTTGTATTTATATGTATATATATTCGGTTTTCAGTATAACATCGCGTGGGTGAAGTGTCAATAAATCCAAGAATTTTAACAGTTTGTTGCTTGTTTGATAAAGAAGTCGGAACACAAATACTATAATATATGTTATATTGTTTTTTGATACGCTTTTTCCCTTTCTCTTTCTCTTGTAAAGTCCATAGCGGATAGTGTATCATATAACATATAATGATATAAGCCGGGTATTAAAAATAAGTTAAACAAAAAAAACACAAGACAAACAGGTATTGGAGCCGTAATGATTTTTGACAACGTCCTTTCCGCCATAGGGAACACTCCCATGGTCAGGCTTAATAGAATTCCCGACCCGGACGGCGCCGATATACTTGTAAAGTTTGAGGGGCTTAATATCGGCGGCTCAATTAAAACGCGAACCGCCCACAATATGATTTCAGTTGCAGAAAAAGCCGGACTTATTAATAAAAACACAATAATTGTAGAACCGACAAGCGGAAACCAAGGCATCGGCCTTGCGCTTGTCGGCGCCGTAAAGGGCTATAAAACGGTTATAATAATGCCCGACTCGGTGTCGGAGGAGCGGCGGAAGCTCGTCAGGCATTACGGTTCGGAGGTTATCCTTGTACATGACAAGGGCAACATAGGCGACTGTATCGCGAGCTGCGTGGCGCTCGCCGACGAAATGGCAAGGTCAGACAAAAACGTGTTTGTGCCGCAGCAGTTTTCAAACCCCTCAAACGCCATGGCGCACAGAAAAAGCACGGCGATGGAGATTCTCGCCGAAGTGGGTGGGAGCGTTGACGGGTTTTGCTCGGGAATAGGCACGGGGGGGACAATAACGGGGATAGGCGAAGTGCTGAAAGAAAAAAACCCGGATATTGAAATCTGGGCGGCGGAACCGGAAAACGCCGCCATTCTCGCCGGCGGCAATATCGGCACTCATTTGCAGATGGGAAT
Source organism: Eubacteriales bacterium (assembly GCA_041672465.1). Classification (GTDB taxonomy): domain Bacteria; phylum Bacillota; class Clostridia; order Oscillospirales; family CAG-382; genus UBA1206. The sequence goes on along the minus strand of JBAYZO010000003.1, from coordinate 26,566 downwards.
CGGCGACGGGCTTATTCCCCCGATACTCAACCGCGATATTTATACATATATCGCCATAATTTCTGACAGCGAGGCAATCCGCACCGCGAAAGACCTCTCAAAGCTTGAGGGGATAATGTGCGGAATTTCAAGCGGCACGAATGTCGCCGCCGCGAAAAGGCTCGCCAAAAAGTTAGGCAGGGGGAAGACGGTCGTGACAATCCTCCCCGACACGGCGGAGAGATATTTTTCAACCCCTCTCTTTGAGGGGGACTGACCCGGAGCGAAACAAATAAATCTTGGCGGAAACTGCCTTTCCGCTTACGGGACGGTTTTGGCTAAAACTGCCCCGCAAGCAAAAAGACGGGCAAAAATTTTACCGGTTGCCTTGGTTTCCTTTCTTTTTTTTACCTTTCCCCTTGGGAGCGCCGCTCGCGGCGGATTCGCCCGTGTTTTGCCCGGCGCGGTTCTGGGCGCGGGACTCGTTTCGCGACGCATCCTCGGCCTGCTGACCGGCGGGCTCGTTTCTAAGCTGCCTTTCGTTTTTGTTAACAGCCATTAATTAATCCCCTTTCAAAATGGTGTTATTATTATTCCGTTAATGGGAAAACATATTCATAACAGTTCCAAAACATACAAAAAAAGCCGCCAAAGCCGCAAGTTAAAACGGCAAAGGCAAAGCATTTTAAAGTTTTGAAATATATAATTAAAAAACAAAAGTGAAGGAAAAATTTTGACGGCTTATTTATTTTTATTCCGCAAAAAAGGTCATGTCCATGAATAGGTATGAGCTCCACTGCCACACAAAAGAAGTTTCCCCCTGCGCGAAGGTGCCCGCATCCGAGGTAATCAGGTTTTACGCCTCGCATGGGTGGGCGGGAGTGTTTATCACCGACCACTTTATCTGCGGCCGGCCGCTTCCGGAGGGAGTTTGCTGGGAAGAACACATTGACGCTTTTTGCGCGGGATACGAAAAGGCAAGGGAAGAGGGCGAAAAGCTTGGTCTTCCCGTATTCTTTGGTTTTGAATACACTTGTCTACCCCATTCGGGGACAGACTTTCTCGTCTATGGGCTTGACAAGGACTGGCTTAAAAACAACAGCGCCATAAAAGACATGAGGTTAGGCGAAGGGCTTGACTTTATGGCGGGTCAGGGGGCTTTTATAGCCCAAGCGCACCCGTTCCGGGAGTCTTCTTATATTGAGATGATAAGGCTTCTCCCCCGCAAGGCGGCGGCGGTGGAGGTGATAAACGCCAACCGCAACGATATTGAAAACAAGGCGGCCGACAACTACGCGAGATATTACTCGCTAAAGCGGGTGGCCGGCACCGACAACCACAAAGGCGGGGAACAAGAGCGGTTTTGCGGAATCGACACCGAAAAAACTATCTCGCGCCCGGGCGATCTCGCGGAAATAGTTTATTCGGGTATGTATTCGCTGTTTGATATAACACGATAAAACCAAAGGTTTTTATCTATCGTTAAGCTTGAGACCCGAGAGTACGATATGAGGGGTCGCCGCGAGGGTGACAAGCACGGGGAAAGCGTACCCGCTGCCGTCGTCCTTAAAGTTAAACTCCGTGATGCTTGAGGTTCTGAGCCTTATGTCGCACCAGCCCATTTCGGGCGGCCTTAAGAGAAGATGAGAAATCCACGCGCCGCCGAAACCCCCGTGGCAGAACACGCAGACATGGCTGTGGTCTTCGGACTCTACCCGGTATCTGCCGCCCTCCCTGACAAGCCCGAATGATTTTAAAAACTCATCCGAACCCTTTATAAGGCTGTCTATGGTGTTTCCCCTGTCCTCATCGCTAAAATCAACAAAGCCGGTCACCCCGTCTTTTACCGAAAAACAATATTTTAATTCCTCCGGACGGTTTATCCGCCGCATATAATCCATGCTCTCGGCAGTCCAGTCGAGCACCGTGTAGTCAAGCCCTTTGACCTCGCAGGTGGGGCGCGCCGTGTCTTTTGCCCTGCCGAGCGGGGACGTGAATATTTTATCGATTTTAACGTCTTTTAGGTAATTTGCCAGCGCGTTCGCCTCAAGATGCCCAAACTCCGTTATGGTGTTATTGGCGTAATCGGGATCCGCGTGGCGGATAATATACAGTTTCATACCTTCGCCTGCCCTCCTTGAAAATTCTTGTGTTCAGCCGCGCCGTTTGCCTTTTGGCGGCTTAAGTTAAGATTATACCCGTGTTTTTTTGCTTTGTCAACCCGCCCGCGGGTCGGCAAGCGCAAAAGGCAAAGTCAAAAATCAAAAACAAACAAGGTTTTTGACTCAAAATCCTTGTTTTCGCGGGGAAATTAATTATAATAAACAAAAGGGAATAAATTCAAAATAAATACGCTTTACAAAAAAGATTTATTAATCCGCAAGCGCAAAAAAGAAAGGGATGTTTTAAATGGAAAGAAGTAAGGTTAAAAAAGAGTTTTCTTGGGCAACCACTGATTTATTTCTCTCTGACGGCGACTGGGAGAAAAGCTTTGAACAAATTATTTCCCTGTCCGATTCTCTAGCCTCTTATAAAGGAAAGCTCGGCAAGGACGCCAAAAATCTTTTAGAATACCAGAAAAAGGGCGAGGAACTGAACGAAGCTCTGACAAAAACTTATGTCTACGCCATGCTAAAGTCGGACGAGGACAAGTCAAACTCAAAATATCAGGGGTTTTTGGGAAAAGCCGTGTCGATTGCCACTTCCGTGGCGGCCAAGCTTGCTTTTGAAACGCCCGAAGTCGTGGATATCCCCGAAGAAACCCTGACGCGCTTTTACAAGGACGAGCCGGGGCTTGCCCACTACAAGCGCGCTCTTGAGCGCCAGAGAGCGTTTAAACCCCACACGCTTACCGAAAACGAAGAGGCGATCTTAGCCGCTTCGGGCGAGATTTCCGACATCCCCGGCAACGTGGCGTCGGCTTTCACCAACGCCGATTTAAAGTTCCCCGATATCACCGATTCCGACGGCAAGACAAAAAAGGTCACCCAAGCAAGCTTTCTCCCACTTTTGGAATCCACCGATGAAAACGTAAGGAAAAGCGCCTTTTTGTCGATATATAACACTTTAGGGACGTTTAAAAACACAATGGCTGCGCTCTTTGACGGACAGATAAAGCAGCAGATTTTTTATACAAAGGCGAGAAAGTTCGAGTCAAACATGCACCGCGCGCTGTTTCGGACAGAAGTGCCGGTAACGGTTTATAAAAACCTTATAAAAACCGTCAACGACAACATGGCGAGCCTTGACAAATATATGGCGCTTAGAAAAAAGATAATGAAAACGCAAGTTCTCCATATGTACGACCTCTACACCCCTCTTGTCCCGGAGGCGGACATTAAAGTTGACTTTGAACAGGCAAAGTCTTACGCGCTGGAGGCTTTGGCGCCGCTCGGAGAAGAATATCTCTCTATTTTAAAAACCGGTTTTGAAAACCGCTGGATAGACGTGTATGAAAACGAGGGAAAACGGGGAGGGGCGTATTCCTGCGGAACCCCCGTCCACCCCTTTGTGCTCCTAAACCACAACGACACGCTTGACAGCGCCTTTACGCTTGTCCACGAGATGGGTCACGCGCTCCACTCCTACCTTTCAAATAAAAATCAAACCCCGGTTTACAGCGATTATGTCATTTTTGTCGCCGAAGTCGCCTCCACCTTTAACGAGGCGCTGCTCATGAGACATCTGCTGTCGCTCACGACCGACAAAAAGGAAAAGGCCTACCTTATAAACTACTTCTTGGAGCAATTCCGCACCACGCTTTACCGCCAGACAATGTTCGCGGAGTTTGAAATGGAAATAAACGAAACCTGCGAAAAGGGCGAATCCCTTACCGCCGACCTGCTCTGCGACATGTATTACAAGCTTAACCAAAAATACTACGGCAGGCATGTGAGCGTCGACCGGGAAATTTCCCACGAGTGGGAGAGAATCCCCCACTTCTTTATGAATTACTATGTCTATCAGTACGCGACCGGGTTTTCCGCCGCCATGGCGCTGGCTGAAAAGGTTCAAAACGAGGGCGAGAGCGCGGTGAGGGGTTATATTGACTTTTTGTCCTCCGGCTGCATCAGCGACCCCATAACGCTCCTTAAAAAAGCCGGGGTTGATATGGAAACCCCCGAACCCATAACCGCCGCGCTTCGCCTTTTTGATTCGCTCATAGACGAAATCGACGGGCTTTTGGCGTAAAAGCAAAACCATGAAAATGCTCAGCTTTTTAAAGTCCGCGGGGGCGGCTGTCGCGCTGACGCTGGGTCTGCCGGCGTTTTTCTCCTGCTCGGTTAAGCCAAAGCCGCCGCCCGGCTTTACCGTGGATTTTTTAGGCACGGGAAAGTCCGACTGCATTATTATCCGCGCCGACGGACACGTTATTATAAATGACGCCGCCTATGAGGAAAACTACCCCGCGATAAAAACCGTCCTTGACGAATACGGAATTGAGAAAATCGACTGTTTTATACTCAGCCATTTCGACAAGGACCATATCGGCGGCGCGTATCTCATCGTGAGAGATTACGACGTCGGCCTTGTGATTATGCCGGATTTTGAGGTCGATACCCCGCTTTATAAAAAGCTGCTGAGGGCTGTTGACGATACCGGCACAAGCCTGTTAAGGCTGAGCGAGAATTACTCCGCCGAGTACGGCGGAGCGAAAATAGCTATTAATTCCCCTGAAAAAGAGGCGTATGACGACGAAAACAACTTTTCGCTTATAACCTCCGTTTTTTACGGCGGGTACAGCTTTCTCTTGGCGGGGGACGCGCAAAAAGACAGGATGCGCGAGTTTTATCAGGTCTGCGAGGAGAGCTATACGCTGTTCAAGCTCCCCCACCACGGCAGCTTTAACAAGGGGCTGAGAGTTTTTATAACAAATTTTCCGTCGCCCTACGCGGTTTATACCTCAAAGTCCGAGGGCGACATTGACGAAGACCTCTCGGCGCTCCTGTCCTCAACCGGGACAACTGTCTTCGCCACCTCAAACGGCAGGGTGAGGGCGGCGGTTTCGGAGGGCAAATTCACCGCCGGCTATTTCGGCGGAAAATAAAATACCGCCATTAAAAGATCAAGCCGTAGCATATTGCCACGGCTTGCGGTTTAAATATCTTAAGGCTGTTTTTGGCCGGGGGGGATAATTCGCTTGACGTCCGAAAGGGTTCCCTTTTCAAATCCGCCCTTCAGCAGCATATGGCCGACAAGGGTTTCTTCTTCGTCGAGCAGGATAATTTCATAAAGGTTTTTTGTCTCAAAAGCGTTGACCGCCCGCGACAGCGGAAGCGACGAAAGCGTTTCGCCCTCGGACACCAGCTCAATTTTATCGTCATAAAGGCGGGTTTCAAAGGTTAAGCCGTCGCCGCTTGCCAGCAGACCCTCAAAATACATTCGCCTGCCGTCGATTGAGGGTTTAATAAAAATCCAAAGTGTGAAAACCAAAGCCGCCGCCAAAAGCGAGGCTATCAGCGTCAGGTCGGAATAGCTTTTCGCGGCGATTTTATAAACCGCCACTACGGCGAGGATTACCGCGGCAAGCGAAAAACCGGTTTTATAGGCCTTTATAAGCTTCATTGAATTAAAGTGAGCGCGCGCGACTTCAATCGACTGCCACTTTTCGTTTTTTCGTCTGTTTATTACAATCGGTTCCATTTTTCCTCCCCGCCTGCCCGGCTCAAATGAATTTTTTGGTTTTTATTGATTTTCCTGCCGCAAAGCGCGTTATAGCGGCAAAATTTACGGTAAAGGGGTTAATTGTGGGTGTTTTAAGGCTATTTATAGCCATAGATCTTGACGGCGCGATGACGGATTACCTCTTAGCGCTCCAAAAGGAAATAGTGTCTTCTCAAAAAAACTTTTCCGGCAGACTTGTCGGCAAAGAAAACCTGCACTTAACGCTTGCCTTTATAGGCGAGACAAGCCGGGTCGAAGACGTTAAAAAAGTACTGGGCAAAACGGTTTTTAGCCCGTTTGATATCAACCTCGACTACGTCGGTGAGTTTAAAAAAACCGGGGTGATATATGTTTCGGTAAAGAGCGGCGGGCTGTTCTCCCTCGCCGGGGATATTTCATCCCGCCTTACAAAAGCGGGGTTTACCCAAGAGGGGCGCAAATACACCCCGCACATCACCCTTATAAGGCGGACGGAAGCAGTCGAAATTCTCCCCCAAATTAAACTCTCGCCGGTTATGACCGTAAGAGAGATAGCGCTGAAAAAATCAGGTTATATGGGCGGCAGGCTTGTCTATACCGATATTTTTAAACAAAGGTCGCTATGACTATGACTTTTCCTTGACCTTTTGCCAATATTCGCGCGCGGCTTTTTCGGTCTTGTTCTCGCCAAACTCAAAGTAAGTTCGGTTTTTTAAGCCCTCGGGGAGATAATCCTGCTTTACATAATGCCCCGGGAAGTCATGCGGATAAAGATAACCGGAGTTTTCATTTGTGTTTATCAAATGGGCGGGAACCGAAAGAATGGCTTTTTCGCCGCTTCGCGCGGCTTTATCGATATCCTCGCAGGCTTTAAAATAAGCGGCGGAGGAAGAGTTTGACTTTGGCGACGTGGCGAGCAGCAGCACCGCGTTTGACAGTATTATTCCGGCCTCAGGCATCCCGACGCTCAGCGCCGAATCCACGCAGGATTTAACCGTCGCGGGGGCGTGGGGGTTGGCAAGACCTACGTCCTCGGACGCCATAACCAAAAGTCTTCTGCAGGCGGGCTCAAGCCCGCCCTCTTTTAACAGCCGGGCGAGATAAAACACCGATGCGTCGGGGTCTGACCCCCTGACCGATTTCTGGAGCGCTGATAGCAGGTCATAGACCGCATCCCTGTCTTCCCAACCGGTCGAGGCCGCAAAAGCCGAAACCGACGACTTTTCAAGAACAGCGCCGGAGGCGAAATAAATGTTTTCAAGCGTATTCAGCGCCCGCCGCATATCCCCGCCGCAGGCTCGGGCAATTTCATCGGCAAATCCTTCTTCAAACGTCTTTTCCCCATATTCCGAAAAAAGCTTTAAAATCCCTCTTTCCAGCGCGGGGAGGATATCCTTTGGTTTTATTGGAAAAAACTCAAAGCAGGTACACCGCGACAAAAACGCGGGGTAGAGGGCAAAGCGGGGGGATTCCGTGGTTGAGGTTATAAGCGTCGCCCTGCCGTCCTCCATATGTTCAAGCAGCGTTTGCTGCTGTTTTTTGTTAAAATACTGGATTTCGTCTATGTAAATAAGTATTCCGTCAAACGCGAACAGCGAATCTGTCCCCTCAAGCGTTTTTCTTACGTCCGCCACGGTCGAGGTGGTCGCGTTGATTTTATAAAACCGCCGGTTGGAGAGCGAGGCGATTATCCCCGCCACGGTTGTCTTCCCTGTGCCGGGCGGCCCGTAAAACGTAAGGTTTGGGATATGCCCCGATTCAATAAGCCGTCTCAGCGGCGCGCCCTTACCCAAAATGTGGGTCTGCCCGCATATTTCGTCAAGGCGGGTCGGACGAATGTCTTCGGCGAGCGGCATTACGGCTTACCGCCTTTTTTCTTTGACTTGTCAAACAAATAAAACTTTTGTTCCTCGCCGTAATAGACCCGCCGGATATTGGAGCGGTGCATAAAAATCACCATAACCCCTATAAATGCCGCGAAAATCATCGCGGGGGGCGGAACCGAGCCGGGGTTTCCCCCGCTCCGGATAATAAACCCGTAATAAACCACGGCGGGGTAAACAAACGCCCCCGCCACCGAACCCATTGAGACATAGTGGGAAAAATAAAACACCATGAGGAAAACCGCGAGCACCACGGCGAAATAAATCGGGTCAAGCGCGAGAATTGCTATCGCGGAGGACACAACCCCTTTGCCGCCTTTAAATTTATACCAAACGGGGGCGATATGCCCCAGCACGGCGAAGAGCCCGGCGAGATACGCCCCGAACTCCCCGGCGAAAAACCTTGCCATAAGCACCGCGGCGGAAGTTTTAAGCGCGTCACCCAAAATGGTGTATATCCCGTCTTTTTTGCCGTAGACCCGTATCATGTTTGTCATCCCGGCGTTTTTGCTGCCGTGGCGGCGGATATCGTCTCCGTATTTTTCGCGGCTGAGCATAACGGCGAAGTTAACGCTCCCCAGCAAATAAGCGGAAACGGCGCAAAAAGCCATGATGGCGAAAAAAACCACCGTGTTGAGCGGAGAGCCCGGGTCAATGGAGGTTTTGGCAAGGCTTGTGAAAAACCCGGAAAAATAAATTGTTTTTCCGGCGTGTCTCACGACAAGCGAGAGGACAAGAAAAGCGGAAGTCAGCCCCCCTAAAAGCCAGAGCATGAAAAATGTCTTTTTTGGTTTTACTCTCATCCCGTTGCCGCGCCTTTCTTTAAAACTTTTTAAACTACCTCTAACCTTAAAGCATATTTATCATTTATCATTACAAAATATCATTACAAAAGTCAAGGCATTTCTTCCCCTCTTTGCTTGACCACAAGCCTTATCGGGGTGCCGTCAAAGCCGAACGCGTTCCTTATGCAGTTTTCAATATATCTCTGGTAGGAAAAATGAAAAAGAGAGGCCTTATTTACAAACACCACAAAGTTAGGCGGCGCGACACCGGTCTGGGTCATATAAAAAATCTTAAGCCGCCTCCCCTTGTCGGTCGGGGGCTGGACTCGAACCATCGCCTCGTTTAAAATGTCGTTTAAAAGACCGGTGGTTATCCGCTTTCGCGAAGACGCGAAGACGCTGTTTATTTCGGGAAAGAGCCTGTCCACTCTCTTGCCGGTTTTAGCCGAAACAAACACCAGCGGCGCGTAGGTCATATACGACAGCGCGTCATAAACCTTTTTGGTGTATTCGTTTGTGGTCGAGTTGTCTTTTTCAACCGCGTCCCACTTATTTATGACAATAACGGTGGGTTTCCCCGCCTCGTGCGCTATCCCCGCGATGCGCTCGTCTTGAGACGTCACGCCCTCGGTCGCGTCGACGATAAGCGCGCAGACGTCGGCTCTTCCCACCGCCGCCTTTGCCCTTATGACCGAATATTTTTCGATTTTATCCTCAATTTTGGCGTATCGCCTTATCCCCGCGGTGTCGATAAAACGGTAGGAGCCGTATTTGTTCTCAAAATCGGTGTCTACCGCGTCGCGGGTTGTCCCGGGCTTTTCGGAAACAATCATTCGCTCTTCCCCGATAATCGTGTTGACTATAGAGGATTTCCCCGCGTTGGGCTTGCCGATAACAGCCACCGCGATTTTTTCCCCGTCACTGCCGCCGCCCTCATAGTCCGGCAGCAGCTCTGCCGCCCTGTCAAGAATATCCCCCGTACCCGTGCCGTGGAGCGAGGACACGGGGAACACGTCGCCGAAGCCAAGCTCGTAAAACTCATAAAACCCCGCGGGGGTGTCCCCCACGGAATCAACCTTGTTGACGGCGACAATAACGGGCTTTTGTGATTTTTTAAGAAAAGCGGCGATATCCCTGTCATTCGCTGTTATCCCGGAAGTCAGGTCGACAATTAAAATAATGACGTCGGCGATTCCGATTGCCGCCTCCGCCTGCTCTTTCATCTGGCGAAGCAGCCCCTCTTTGATTTCCGGCTCAATTCCGCCGGTGTCAATTAAAAAGAAATGTTTCCCGTTCCATTCCGACTGCGAAAGCACTCGGTCGCGGGTAACGCCGGGGGTGTCGTCGACAATGGAAAGCCGTTTTCCGATTATTTTGTTAAAAAAAGTGGATTTCCCCACGTTCGGCCTGCCGACAATCGCGATAGTGCCCAGCTTCATTTATATAACATTTCCTTTCAACTGCTAAAAAAACTTATGCAAAGACTTTCCCCGCTATTTTTCACAAAAACCAACCGGGCTCCAAGCTTTTCCTCCGCCTCGGCAGGGGTGACGCCGTCAAGAAAAACACCGTCGGAGTTTAAGAGCGAGCCGCATATCAGCGCCGTCCCCGATATTTTTCCCTTTAACTGATTAATAATGTCGCCGCCGGTCAAAAGGCCGTTGACTGTTATTGTCTCCCCGTAAAAAGTGTTTTTTATCTTGTGTACAATAATTCCCCTCTCCGGGAAAACGCCGCGAAACTCTTCCGCCAAAAGAGAAATAAACGGGTGGGCGCTCTCCCCGGTGACAACATGAAGAATCCCGGGGGGGCAGGTCTGCCCTTTTAAGTCTTCAAGGGTATTTCTAAAGGTTTCACAAAGGTCGGCAAGCATTCCCACCCCGTTTTCGTATTGCGGGAAATCGCCGTAGCTCTCGGCGCGGGGAAGCGCTCTCATCGCGGCGAGGTAAAACTCGTCGGAGCAAAAAACCCTGCCCTCCCCGGTTTCCTTTATATAGCCCTCGTTGTGTCTTTCAACTATATCAATGACTTTCGCGGCGGAGCTTTTGTCATACGGCAAAAGCTCAAACAGCCTTTTTCTGTGCTTTGTAAGCCCGGCGGGAACAATGGCTGCGGAGTTAAGCGTTTTAAGCTTTTTTATCTCGGACAAGGAAAACTCAAGCTCGTCCCCGTCGTTTATTCCGCGGCAGAGCACAAACTGGAGGTTTAACCCCACGCCGCCCTCCGCCAGCCTAAAGAGATATTTAAGCTTTTCCCCCGCGAAACGGTTCCCCATAAGGCGTACCCGCAAAGCGGGGTTCATGGTGTGGACAGAAACGTTTATGGGGGTTATTTTCATTTTTATAATCCGCTCGATATCGGAATCCGAAACGTTTGTAAGGGTGATATAATTCCCCTGCAAAAACGAGAGCCTGTCGTCGTCGTCCTTAAAATAAAGGCTTTTTCTCATCCCCGGCGGGTTCTGGTCGATAAAACAAAAAACACATTTGTTGCGGCAAGCCTTTTTTTTATCCATAAGATAGCTCTCAAAACCAAGGCCCAAGTCGTCGTATATTCCCTTTTTCACCGTCACGTCAAACGCCGCTCCCCCCCGCTCAAGCGAGAGAACGGCGGTTTGGGCGGCCGCGTAAAAGCGGTAGTCAAGCACGTCGTTTATGCGCTTGCCGTTTATCGCCAAGAGCGCGTCCCCGGCTCTGACCCCCTTTTTATAGGCGGGGGTATTTTTTTCAACGTTTTTTATTGTCACCATAATTTTACCGATTTACCGCCCGGTGTATATCCCACAAAAACAAAACACATAAAAAGGCGGATGCAAACGCAACTCCGCCAGTTTTACGAATCAGTCTTCGGTTTTAACTTCTAAAACCGTCTTGCCTCCGTATGTTCCGCATTTGCTGCAAACCCTGTGGGCAAGGTTATATTCGCCGCACTTCGGGCACTTGGACATTTCGGGACTGTCAAGCTTCCACACGCTGGAACGCCGTTTGTCTCTTCTCGCTTTTGAAGTTTTTCGTTTTGGTACTGCCATGACGGCACCTCCTATTGACATTTCCCGGCTTATTTTATGCCGGAAAAATGTTAGCCTTTGTTTTTTTCTTTATTAAAATATTCTTTTAATTTCCGCAATCTCGGGTCGGGCGCGCTGAAGTCGCAGCCGCAGTCCGCTTTGTTAAGGTCAGCCCCGCAAAAAGGGCAAAGCCCTTCGCAGTCGTCCCCGCACAAAAACCTTACGGGGAGGTTTAAAATCATTGCCGTTCGTGAAATCTCGTCGATATCCAGCTTCCCGTCTTCCAAGATGAGATATTCGTCTTGATCTTTGTCGGGGTTGGTAAGCTTTGCCGCGACGGGGTAAAACAGCGAAAACTCAAGTTTGGTGTCAAACTCGCCGCCGCATCTGGCGCAGATAACGTTCAGCGAAAGACAAAAGTCGGCGTGAAAATCAATAAAATCCGAACTGTCAGCCCTGATTTCGCAAAAACCCTTGACGAGCGCAAATCCGCTTAAAATATCGGCCGACAGGTCACTTACAGGGTATTCCCTTTCAAAAGTTATTCTTTTTGTCTCACCATTTATTATCCGGGTAAGGTCAAGCATAAAAATCCCCTTTTAAAACGGCGTTAACCATTATATATTTACTTTTTGCTGTTGTCAAGGTCTTTTTGGGTTAAAAAGGCTTGTTTGCAAAATAAGTATATCACAAAGCAACCATAGCTCCGCGATTTTTGTTTTTTTGCCGTTTAGATAAAAAACAGTTTACAAAAGTTCTTTAATTGCTCTCCCGCTTTTTGTTTTTTCAAGCGTCACCACGATCAAAGACCCAAAAATCCCGCAGCTTATCGCCTCCCCCGCGAAAACAAAACCCGCCAAAACGGGGAGTCCGTTTGGGATGCCGTAAGCGTATTTCAGCACAAAAGGGATAATCGCGGTGTTCACGGCGATGGGGGGAAGAGGTGAAAGAAACTTAAACCGCCTAAACCAATAGGTTATCAGCGCGCCGATAAGCGTGGCGAGCGAGCCGAACACAATGTCCCACGCCGCCCCTCCCGTGAGAATGTTAGAGAGGAAACAGCCCGCCGCCAGCCCGGGGATTGCCGCCGGGGTAAACGCGGGGAGAACGCAGAGGGATTCCGAAAGCCTGCACTGGACAAGCCCCTCGCCGGACAGCCCCGCCAAAAATGAAAGATAGGTGAGAAGAATATAAAGCGAGGCGATAAGCGACGACGAGGCGATAAATCTTGTCTTTTGCTTTTTCGTTTTCATTTGTTTTGTTTTTCTCCGTAGTTTTTTTTCAGGTGAGGATGGTCGCGAACTCACCGCGGCTTTGCTTTTACGGCAAACCCGGCCGCTTGTTTATTATGGCGGGAAAAGCGAAAAATTTCCGCGAGCTGCATATTTAAATTCCAAACGAACAAAATACTATCAAGACTAAGTTAAATGTAAAAATCGGAGGACAATTTAATGTTTGAACGAATAAAATGCAAAATAATATGGTCGTCGATAATGATAGCGGTTATCTCGGGTCTTGTCGCCGGGGCGACGGTGTCTTGCATAGAAAACAGGGAAACCATAGCTAAAAAGTGCAAAAAGGCCTTCAAACAGCTTGAGGATAAAATTTTATAAATCCGCCGCTTCACCCACATAAAAAAGCCCGTACGGGCTTTTTTGGGTTAAAGTTCAGGTGATTTAAAGCTAATTAACCTTTACCGAAAAGTCATCGGCGGCGTATTCCCTTTTAATATCGGCGCCCACGTTGAAAAGCTTACCCACAAGGTTTTCATAGCCCCGCTCAATGTGATGGATGTCTTCTATCACCGTTTTGCCTTTGGTCGCAAGCCCCGCGACCACCATGCCCGCCCCGGCTCTTAAGTCAACGGCTTTTATGACGGCGGGTTTAAGCCGTTTTACTCCGGTGATAACGGCAGTTTTGCCGTCGACTTTAATTTCCGCGCCCATCCGCGTGAGCTCTCCCGTATAGCGGAAACGGTTGTCAAACACCCCTTCGGAAATAAAGCTGGTTCCGTTTGCCAAACACATAAGCGCGCATATCTGCGGGTTTAAGTCGGTGGGAAAGCCGGGATAGGGAAGCGTTTTTATCTTTGTGGCTTTTACCTCGCCCCTGCCGTCGACGGTCACCGACTCGTCGCCCTCCCGCACAGTTACGCCCATTTCCATAAGTTTTGCGGTTATTGATTCCAAGTGCTTGGGGATAACGTTTGTTACCGTAAGCTTTGACTTTGTCGCCGCGGCGGCGATCATATACGTGCCCGCCTCGATCATATCGGGAATAATCGCATAGGTCACCCCGCGAAGCCGTTTTACCCCTTTGATTTTGATAACGTCGGTCCCCGCGCCGATAATATCCGCGCCGCAGGTGTTTAGAAAGTTCGCCACGTCAACGACATGGGGCTCTTTCGCCGCGTTGTCTATAACCGTAAGGCCTTCAGCCTTTGAGGCGGCAAGCATTATGTTAATTGTCGCGCCGACGGACTCAATATCAAGGTAAACCCCCGCCCCTTTGGGCTGGCCGCCGCATTCGCACACCACGCGGCCGTCTATTGTCTCGACGACAGCCCCCAGCGCCTTGAACCCTTTGATATGCTGGTCTATGGGACGAACTCCAAAGTCGCAGCCGCCCGGGGCGGCGGACTTTGCCCTGCCGAAACGCGAGAGCTCGGCGCCAAGCACATAATAAGAGCCGCGCATGCTCCGCGCGAGGTCATAGGGAGCCGAACCGCAAACAATGTTTGTGGTGTCTATTCTTACCGTCGAACTGTCAAGCATGGTTATTTCCGCGCCCATGCAGCGGAGAATCTCCAAGGAATCGGCCACATCGCTGATATTCGGAAGGTTTTCAATAACGCTTACGCCCTCCGCGAGGATAGTGGCAAACAAAACGGGGAGCGCCGCGTTCTTCATCCCGCTAACTTCTATCTCCCCGCTCAGCTGTATGCCGCCGTTTATACAAATACGCTCCATTGTCGTTTTCCTTTCGCAATTCTATTAAGTAAAATAACATAAAACGCCGCGATAGTCAAGCCTTCTGTCATAATAAATAAAATATTATGTAAAACGCTCGACAATACAATATATGACTTTTTTTATCTATTGACAAAAACTCCGCGCAAGTACATAATAGTATATGCGGCGAAAAGAGGACATTTAATGACAAAAAGAGAAAAACAAAAACAAAACCTAAAAATCATACCCCTCGGAGGGGTTGACGGCATTGGAAAAAATATAACGGTGCTTGAGTACGGCAAGGACATTATTGTTATAGATTGCGGGCTCGCTTTCCCCGACGACGAGATGTTCGGCGTTGACCTTGTAATACCCGATATGTCTTATCTTGTTGAAAACAGCGATAAAATCAAAGGGCTTATCCTTACCCACGGGCACGAGGACCACATAGGCGCCATACCCTATCTGCTGAAGCGCGTGAGCGTTCCCGTCTACGGCACCCGGCTTACGCTGGGAATCCTTGAGGGGAGGCTTGACGAGCACGGGCTGATTGAAACCTCAACTCTTAACGAGATTAAAGCGGGGCAGACCCTGTCGTTCGGCGTTTTTTCGGTTGAGTTTATTTCCGTCACCCACTCGATACCGGATTCGGTGGCGCTTTGCATTGAAACCCCGGTGGGGAGGATTATCCACACCGGCGACTTTAAAATCGACCACACCCCCGTCCACGGCGAAAAAATGGATCTTCGGCGGTTCGCGGTGTTGGGGTCAAAAGGCGTAAGGCTCCTCATGTGCGATTCCACAAATTCCGAACGCCCGGGTTACACCCCCTCGGAAATACGGCTTTACACTTCTTTCGAGCGATATTTCGCCCTTAAGGATCGCCGGCTTGTGGTCGCCACGTTTTCCTCAAACATTCACCGGGTACAGCAAATAATAAACACCTCCGCCAAACACGGCAGAAAAGTCGTGCTCACCGGCAGGTCTATGATAAATATCGTAAACGCGGCGATACGGCTGGGGTATATGGATATCCCCTCCGGCATACTTACCGACGTGAGCGAGCTTAAGCGGCTCCCGCCCGGGCAGGTGACGCTGATAACCACGGGGAGTCAAGGCGAACCCATGTCCGCCCTCTACCGAATGGCGTTCGGCGAGCACAACCAAGTGGCGGTGGGGAAGAACGACGTGGTGATACTCTCTTCGTCTCCTATCCCGGGGAACGAAAAAATGATAAACAACATAATCAACGAGCTGTTAAAAAGAGGGGTCGCGGTGGTCAACGACGCGGCGGTGGAAGTTCACGTCTCCGGCCACGCCTGCGTGGAAGAGCTTAAACTTATGCACGCGCTCACTCAACCCGAATGCTTTATTCCCATTCACGGCGAGTACCGCCATTTAAAGCGCCACGCCGAGCTGGCGAAAGAAATGGGCATGCCTCAGGAAAAAATAATTATCCCCGAAATCGGCAGGGTTATCGAGCTTGGCAAAAAGACCTTTTCACAAAACGGAGAGGTTCCCGCCGGGCAGGTGCTTGTCGACGGCTACGGCGTGGGGGACGTCGGCACAACGGTGCTGAGGGACAGAAAACGGTTGGCGGAGGACGGCGTGCTTATTGTTATCGCCACCGTTGACTTTTCTTCCGGCTGCGTCATAACCGGCCCCGACCTTACCTCTAAGGGGTTTGTGTATGTAAAGGAATCGGAACAGCTTATGGATGAGCTGAGACGGCTTTCAAAAAAATCGCTTGAGAGATGCCTTGCGAGGAATATCCGCGATTTTGAGGCGATAAAGCTCCGCCTCCGCGAAGACCTCGCCTCGGTAATCGCCCAGAAGACAAAGCGCAAGCCTGTAATCCTCCCCGTTTTGGTGGAAACCTCGATATGAGGGCGCTTGTCACCGGCGCTTCCCGCGGGATAGGCAGGGAGACGGCTTTTCGCTTTTTGGCCGCGGGCTATGAGGTTCACGGGTTTTATTTAAAGTCGCGAAAAGAGGCGGGTGAGCTAAGCGAAAGCGGCGTTATAATGCATTGCTGCGATGTCGCCGATAAAGAGCAGGTAAACCTTGCAGCGAAACAAATTGGAGGCCTTGACGTGCTGGTAAACAACGCCGGGGTAGGGCTCCGCAAGCTGTTTCAATGCGTCTCAAAGGCCGAGGAAGGGCAGCTTTATGGGGTAAACATGTTCGGCGCGCTAAACGTAACGCGGGCTTTTCTTCAGGGCATGATAAATCAAAAAAGCGGGTCTATCATTAATATTTCCTCGGTTTTCGGGGAAGTGGGGGGGAGCTTTGAGGTTGACTATTCAACGTCAAAAGCCGCCCTTATCGGGTTTACGAAATCGCTTGCCAAAGAGGTCGGCCCCTCTTGCGTCAGGGTGAACTGCGTAACCCCCGGGGTTGTCGAAACCGACATGAGCGGCCACCTCACGATTGACGACATAAGGCGCCTGACAAGCGAAATACCCCTTGAATCGGTTGCTTTCCCAAAAGATATAGCCGAGACCGTTTTCTTTTTGGCTTCCCCCGCGGCCTCATATATAACCGGCGCTGTTATTCGAGTTGACGGAGGTTGGAAATAGCTTTCCAACAGCAACTTTTTGTCTTTGTGGTTTCTAAACCACAAAGACAAAAAGTTGCTGTTCTCTGAATTTACAAAATTTAAAAGCCAAAACCGACAAAAAGATTGCATATAAAAAAAAGATGGAAGTCAAACAAAAAAGGCCGGTTCAGGCCTGATTTATTTTCATCGGTTTAAAGCCGATAAAGTCCGACGACACGCAAAACAGCCTTGCTCCCCCCGCGGAAAAGACTTGCTTTTCGGGCGGGCCTCCGTGTATATGGCCGTAAAAGCAACGTCCGATTTGGTATTCGGCAAGCACCTCGACTATCGGCTTGCATTCCGTTCCGCCATACGCCGGCGGGTAGTGGAGAAACACAATAATTTCGCTTTCGGGGTAAGTTTCTTTTAGCTTCTTTGCCTTTTCAAGCGATATTCGCAGTCTTCCCGCCTCGCGGAGGGCTATTTTTTCGTCTTCGGGGGAATAGCTGTCTTCGGGGAACCAGCCCCTTGTGCCGCTTAAAATAAAATTTTCGGCCGCGAACGCGTTGTTATATAAAAAGTCAATCGTCCGGGCGCCGATTTTAACTAAAAACTCGCGCAGCTTTTTTTGGGTCTGCCACCAGTAGTCGTGGTTCCCCTTGCCTATGATTTTTTTGCCGTTTAACGAATCGAGAAACAGCAGATCCTGCCTTGCCCCGTCAAGCCGCATGCTCCACGACACGTCGCCGGGGACGACAACGGTGTCATCGGGCGCCACGACGCTTTGCCAGTTTTCAAATATCCTTTGGGTGTGATTTTCCCATTTCGGCCCGAAAACGTCCATTGGTTTTTCGGATGAAAACGAAAGGTGAAGGTCCGCTATTACAAAAACCGACATTTCGTAAATAAACCCCTTTGTTTTATAAGTCATTTGTAAATAGTTTGTTGTTTTTAAACCTTGCTTTTTTTGATTTTTTCAAAAGAAAAGCGGGAATATTTTTTTAAAAGGGCGGCAAACTAAACCGGGAGGTGATTTTTCTGGAAACCTTTACAACCACAAGCGGAGACGGAACTAAAATTGAAAAAATAAATAAAGGAATAACCTGCAGCGTAAAAACCTGCCACTATAATGACGCCAACGGCCACTGCACGGCTGAAAAAATCGCGGTCGGCCCTTCGTCGGCGTCCTGTTGCACCGACACGGTCTGCGCGACTTTTAAGTCGCGGGATATCGGATAAAACCGGGCGGCAATCGCCGCCCGCCTTTTTAATATTTTTACGGCGGCAGCTCTAAGCGTTTATAAATTCAGCCACTCCGCCGTACATATTCCCCGCCGAAAGCGACTTGTAAAAACGGTTTTTTTCGCCCCTTAGCGCGCTAAGCGCGGCCGGCGGAGCCGTTCGGGTATATTCCGCGAGCCTGTCGACGGCGAAAAAGCCCTCCCCGCAGCTAAGCCCCAGCGCCCTGCACACGGCGGGCGCGAACTTAAAGGGGGACGCGGTTGAAACAATAAGGGTTTTAACCCCGTCGGGGGAAGATTTTTTATACTCCCCCGCCGCGAACACGGCGGCGGCGGTGTGGGTGTCGATGAGATAGCCGGTGTTTTCAAAGGTTTCCCGAATCGCGGCAAAGCAGTCGCTCTCCTCGGCGTAATAGGCCGAAAAACAACCGTCAAGTGCTTTTTTAACCTCGTCCGAGACAGAAAAATAGCCTTTTTCGCCAAGCTCGGACATATATTTTAAAGTTTGCCCGGGGCCGGCGATTAAATACAGCAGCCTTTCAAGGTTTGAGGAAACAAGAATATCCATAGAGGGGGAGGAAGTTTTATAAAAACTTCTCTTTTTGTTGTAAAAGCCCGTGTTGAAAAAGTCGGTGAGCACGTTATTTTTATTTGAGGCGCAGACAAGTTTCCGTATCGGCGCGCCCGCCCGCTTTGCCATGTAGGCGGCTAAAATATTGCCGAAGTTCCCGGTGGGGACTACAATATCGCAAAGCTCGCCGTCTTTTAAATCAAGATCCGAAATCGCCGAAAAATAATAAACCACCTGCGGGACAAGCCTGCCGAAATTAATTGAGTTAGCCGACGAAAGGAAATACCCGCGCTCCTCCGCATGTCTTCTCGCGGCAGGGTCGGCGAAAATTGCCTTTACCCCCGTCTGGCAGTCGTCAAAGTTGCCTTTAACCGCGAAAACGCCGACGTTGCCCCCCTTTTGGGTGAGCATTTGCTTTTTTTGAATTTCGGAAACCCCGTCCTCCGGGTAAAAAACAAGAATTTTTGTCCTCTCAACCCCGGCAAAGCCCTCGAGCGCCGCTTTTCCCGTGTCGCCGGACGTGGCGACAAGGATGAGCGCGTCTTTTTGGGAACGGGAGTTTTGAATGGCGGACGAAAGAAGCCTTGGCATAAGCTGGAGCGCCACGTCTTTAAACGCGCTTGTCGGCCCGTGGTAAAGCTCAAGAAAATATTCGTCACCGACTTTGTTTACCCGCGCGGGGGAGAGCGGGAACTTTTCCTCGGAATAAGCGGCTTTTGCGGCGGAAATAAGCTCGCTTTGCTTGTAATCGGTTAAATACCGCGAAATTATAAAAAAAGCCCTTTCCGCGTAGGTTTTATTTTTTAGCTGTTTTATCTCGTCGGGGGTAAAAGAAACCTCCTCGGCGGGGAAAAACAGCCCCCCGTCGGGAGCAATCCCCTCCATAATAACGTTTTGGGAGGAGTATTCCTTTTTAACCGAGCCGCCGGCTTTTAGTTCGCCGGTTTCTCTTGTGGAAACAAATTTCATTTAAGAATATCCTTTCAGGCTCAAACCGGGTTCAGACAAATATGTTTACCCCGTCAAACGCGTTTTCAATTATATTAACGCTGTGGCGCTTTAAATCCCTTGACATAAAAACCTCGGCGATATCAAAGCGTGTTCTTTTGACCCGCTTTGGGGTTTTCTTCCGCAAAAGCCTTGAATACACCAAAACACAGCCCGAGCTCTGCTGTTCGCGGAGAAACTGCTCGGCGGCGCCGACAATTCTTTGCCGCTTTTGGCCGCCCACCGCGTCGGCGGGGCCGCCAAAGGAAGAACCCGAACGGGTTTTAACCTCCACAAAAACGACAAGCCCTCTTTTATACGCCACGATATCAAGCTCGCCCGGCCCGGCGCGGTAGTTTTCGGCGATAATTTTAAACCCTTTTTTCCTAAAGGCGGCCGCCGCCTTTAGCTCACCAGCTCTGCCAAATGTCGAGCTGTTCACTTTTTGCCCCCAGTGTTTTTCTTAAAAACGATTTTCTATGTATGGGCGAGGGGCCGTTTTTAATTATCGCCTCTCTGTGCTCTCTTGTGGCGTAGCCCTTGTTTTTCGCGAAATTATAGCCCGGGTAAAAGCTGTCCATCTCCCCGCAAAACCTGTCTCTTTCCACCTTCGCGAGAATTGACGCCGCCGCGACAGACGGGAGCACGCCGTCGCCCTTTGGCACGGGGATTGCTTTTATGGGGAAGTCCCGCGCTATATTTCCGTCGATAAGCGCGAGGTCGGGAATGGGGTAAAGCTGACAAATCGCCCTTCTCATGGCGAGCATCGAGGCGTTGAGTATGTTTACGGCCTCTATCTCATAGACTTCGGCATGAGCCACGGCAAAGCCTGAAGCGAGCCGCCTTATCTCGCCGTACAACGCCTCCCGCTTTGAGGGGGAGAGGGCTTTTGAGTCCCCGAGCCCGTCTATGACAAGCCCTCTCGGCAGCACCACGGCGGCGGCGAACACAGGCCCCGCCAGAGAACCCCGCCCCGCCTCGTCACAGCCGCAAATAATTTCCGTTCCGTTTTCATAAAAATGGTTCTGAGTGTCCCAAACAAGGCCTTTTCCAAAACCCGTCATGCCATAATACCCCCTTTAATCAAGAGTAATCCTGCCAATCCTGCCGCCGCGGAACTCGTCTAAAAACACCCTCGCGGCGCGGTCAATGTCAAGCTCGCCGCCGGAGACGATAAATCCGCGGGACGCGGCTATGTTCTCAATCGTCTTAAAATCGGTGTCGTTGTCTTTAATGTTTATTTTATATCTTTTTTCAAGAAGCGCCTTATATCCGCCGTCTTTTCGCATTAACCCGACAGTACCGGCGGCGATACGCGGCATGTCAAGTATATCGTCTGTTATCGCCCCGGTGGCGGCAAGCTTTAACCCCACTTCGGGGTCGTCAAACTTATGCCACAGCAGCCCCGGGGTGTCAAGCATTTCGACGCCGTGGGGGGAGGCTATCCAAAAGTTTCGCCGCGTGACGCCCGGCCTGTCTTCCGTCTTTGCCTTTTTGGTTTTGGTGTAGGTGTTTATAAACGTGGATTTTCCCACGTTTGTTATCCCCGCCACAAGACATCTGACCGGCCGAGTGACGTTTTTTTGGCTGTCTCTTTTTAGTTTTTGACCGGCAAGACTTTTAATAAGGCGGGTGACGGTTTTCATATCCGGGTTTTCCCTGCAGTCAAGGCTGACCGCCGTATTCCCCCCGGCGGTAAAAACTTCCTCAAACTTTTTTGTCTTCGCCGGGTCGGCAAGCGAGGCCTTTGTAAGAACCACAAGGCAGGGCTTTGCCTTAAATATAAAGTCAAAGTCCGGGTTGCGCGAGGAAACGGGAATCCGCGCGTCAACTATTTCAATCACCACGTCGATAAGCGGGAGAATTTCTTTTATCTTTCTCCTCGCTTTTGCCATATGACCGGGGAACCATACAATCTCGCTCATTTTTATAACTTAACCGTTAACCGACCGAGCCGAAGCTTTTTACCGGCAGCAGGCGGTAAACAACCTTGCCGAGGATGTTTCTCTTGTCAATACTCCCGAAAACCCTGCTGTCTGTCGAGCCGTTGCGGTTGTCGCCCATGACAAACACGCACCCCTTGCCCACGACGGCGTGACCGGAAAAGCCGTATGACTTCATAGGGGAGCCGATCATCCGCCTTATATACGGCTCGTCAAGGGCTTTGCCGTCGACTTTAACCGTCCATGTCTCAAAATCAATGTCAACCGTTTGACCCTCGGTCGCGATAATTCGTTTTACAAGGGGTTTTTCGTTCCCCGGCTCGCAAATTACCACGATATCACCCTGCCCGTAGTCGGTGAGATCGGTTATAATCAGCTTTTGCCCGTCCTCAAGCGTGTTCAGCATTGACGTGCCGTCCACCGTGACATATTTAAACGCGAAAAGAAAAATAAACACCATCAGCGACAGCGCGAGACAAAATGTCTCAAGCCAGTCGTAAACGCTTTGCATAACGGGTAAGCGGGTTTTCACTTGAACGCCGCTTTCTGTTGGGTCTCTTTCAATGGGGACGCTTTTGCTTTGGCGGGTTGTTTTCAAGGCCGTTCTCCTTGCTAAAACTAAATATATGCTTTCGCTTGATTTTTTATTTTATGTTTGTTTTTTGGCGGGGATCTTTTCGGAAGACCCGCTTATATAATTTTAACCCTAAAAAGGCCGTTTGGCAATATAAAAGTGTGAAATTATTTAAAACATACCGAAAAAGTTACCCGAATGCGGCGTTTTCCCCCGATAAAGTGAAAAGTGCCCGGATAAACAGGCACTTTACCGCGCGGAAAAGCAATTTTTTGGCAGGGGTTATATTTTTTCTTTGACTTTGGCGGCTTTTCCGATTTTATCCCTGAGATAGTAAAGCTTTGCCCTTCTGACTTTTCCCCTTCTCACGACTTCCACCGACTGAACGTTGGGGGAATGGAGCGGGAAGGTCTTTTCGGTTCCCACGCCGTACGAGACGCGCCGTACCGTGAAGGTCTCGCTTATCCCGCCGTTTCTTTTGGCGATAACGGTGCCCTCAAAAATCTGGGTTCTCACCCGCGCGCCCTCGACAATACGGATATAAACCTTTACGGTATCGCCGATTTCAAATTTTGGGACTTCTTCTTTTAGCTGCTCTTGAGTAAACATGCTTAGCAAATCCATGGGTTTCCTCCTGTTTTTAGCGGGGCGTTCTTGCGTAAGCATTGGACCGCCCGAAATGTGACGCTATTGTATCACACAAGCCGCCGTTTTACAAGAGTTTTTTATTATTTTAGTTTTTTCTTATAAGTTGGGGCGCTTTTTGCCTGTTTCGCAGAGCGGAAAACTAAAAAACCGCAATACTTTGAGCTAAACAGATATGTTTTCCCCCACCACGGCAAAGATATAATCGCCGCTTCCCGGGAACGCCACGTTAAACCTTTTAATGGGGGTTCCGTTTATCTTGGCGAAAAACCGCTCGCCGTCGGTGACCGAAAAGTTGGGGAAGTCGGCAAGCCCTTTTCCGGTGAATTTGCAGTAGGCCTCTTTCCTGACCCAAATCTTAACAAATCTTATCCCGATATCCTCGCCCTCGCGGACATAGTCGGCCTCTTCCTCGGTGAAAAAGCGTTCGGCTATGGCGATATAATCGGTTTTTGACTCGGCCGAAAACCGCGGCAGGTGTTCGCCGTCAACGCCGACGGGCGAGTCCGAAACAACGCAAATCATTACGTTTTCGGTGGTGGTCACGCTTATATGCTTGTCCATGCCAACGAGCTTCGGCTTTCCTTTCGACAAGTATTCCATATCAATGTCGGGATTATTGAAGTGGTCGCGGAGCGCGGCAAGCAGAATTTCATGCCGGTTTTTTTTGTTAGGATTGTTTTCAAGCACAAGCGATGTCAACGCCATTTTGCTTTCCCTCCCGTTGGGTTTTGATTTTTATTCCTCGTCAATGTCTTGGGCTTCGCCGGGGACGCTTTCGTTATTTTCACTGTTTTCAAGATTTTCCTCATCAAGAATTATATCATCGGGCGTTTCCTCGTCTTTTTCGCTTTCCGGTGAAACCACGGCAAAGCCGGTTATAACCGCGTCGCCTCTGGTGCGCATCAGAATCACCCCCGAGGTGTTTCTGCCATAGACGGGAATTTCCCCCACCGAAGTTCGGATAATTGTGCCCGCGTCAGTGATAAGCATTACGTCGTCTTCCTCACCCACAAGCGAGGCGCCCACCAAAAGCCCGGTTTTGTCGCTTACTCGGTGGCATAAAATTCCCTTGCCGCCTCTGTTTTGAGGGGTAAAATCGGAAATTTCGGCTTTTTTGCCATATCCCGATTCTGTTATCGTAAGGATTGTCTTTTCCTCGGTGTCCGCCGGAATGGCGATAGCCCCCACAACAAAGTCGTCGCCGCCCAGCCTTATCGCCCGTATTCCTCTGGCGTAACGCCCCATGGGTCTCACCCCGTTTTCGTCAAACGTGATAGAAAGCCCCTTGCTCGTGGCGGCAAAGATATGGTTGCTCCCGTCCGTTTTCATTACAAACAACAGCTCGTCGCCCTCGTCAAGCGTTATGGCGTAAAGCCCCGTGGCTCTTTTGCGGTTATACTCGGCGAGCTCCACGCGCTTTATAACGCCTCGCCGCGTGAGCATAACAAGGTATTCGCCTTGGGAAAACTCGTTTATGGGAATGGCGGCTGTTATCGTCTCCCCCTCGTCAAGGGAGAGAAGATTGGCGATATTTGACCCCTTTGCCACCCGAGACGCCTCGGGAACCTCAAAACACCGCTTTGTATACATTTTGCCCATGTTTGAAAACATTAAAAGCGAGTCGTGGGAATGCGAGATATAAACGTCTTTTACATAGTCCTCTTCCTTTGTGGACATGGCCGTTATTCCCTTGCCCCCCCGCCTTTGGACGGTGTAGGTCTCTACAGGGAGCCTTTTAATGTAACCGGCGCCGGTCACCGTTATCACACAGTCCTCGCGGTCAATCAAGTCTTCTATGAGAATGTCCTCGCCCGATTCCTCGATTTTTGTTTTTCTCGCGTCCCCGAACTTTTCTTTTATTTCGGTAAGGTCAGTTTTTATAATTTCGTCGACTTTGTCTTTGTCGTCTATTATGCCTTTCAGCTCTTTTATTTTCTCATACAGCTCCAAGAGGCGGTCTTCTATTTTCTTTCTCTCAAGCCCCGAAAGCCGCCCCAAAGTCATATCGACTATCGCCTGAGCCTGAACTTCGTCAAGCCCAAACCGAACCATAAGCCTTTCTTTGGCGTCCTGAACCGAATCCGAGGCGCGGATAATTTTTATGACTTCGTCGAGAAAGTCAATGGCGATCTTATAGCCCTCGTAAATATGCGCCTCTTTTTCCGCCTTGTTAAGCTCAAAGCATGTTCTGCGGGTGATTACCTCCCTTTGGTGGGCGAGATAGTGAATAAGAATTTCGCGCAGCGTCAGCGTTTTTGGTTCTCCGCCGACAAGGGCGATCATATTGACGGCGCAGGTGTCCTGAAGCTGGGTGTATTTATAAAACAAGTTTAAAACAACCTGAGCGTTGGCGTCGCGTTTTAACTCGACGACAATCCGCATTCCGTTCCGCCCCGACTCGTTTCTTATGTCGGAAACGCCCTCCACCCGCTTGTCCTTGACAAGCTGCGCCATGTTGGCAAGCAATGTCGAGCGGTTAACCTGATACGGCAGTTCGGTGATTATTATCGCCGTCCTCCCGCGCTTTTCTTCTATATCCGCTTTTGCCCTTACTTTTATCCTGCCTTTTCCCGTGGCGTAGGCTTCGTAAATGCCGGCGCTCCCGTAAATTATCCCCGCCGTTGGGAAGTCCGGGCCTTTTACGATAGACATTAGTTCCCGCACCGTGGCGTCGGGGTTTTCAAGACAGAAAATCGCGGCGTCGATTACCTCGCCGAGGTTATGCGGGGGAATATTTGTCGCCATACCGACGGCGATGCCTATCGAGCCGTTTACCAGCAGGTTGGGGAACCGGCTGGGAAGACAGGACGGCTCTTTCTGCTTGTTATCAAAGTTGGGGACAAAATCCACCGTGTCTTTTTCAATGTCCGAGAGCATAAGATTTGTAATTCTCGCCATCCGCGCCGCGGTATATCTGTAAGCCGCCGCGCCGTCGCCGTCTATGTTGCCGAAGTTGCCGTGTCCGTCCACAAGCGGATAGCGGAGCGAGAAAGTCTGCGCCATTCTCACAAGCGTGTCATAAACCGCCATATCGCCGTGCGGGTGGTAGTGCCCTATGACATACCCCACCGTGGTCGCCGATTTGCGGAAAGGGGCGTTATAAAAGAGCTTATCTTCGTACATGGCGTACAGCACTCTCCTGTGAACAGGCTTTAGGCCGTCCCTCACATCGGGGAGCGCGCGGGAAATTATAACCGACATCGCGTACTCAATAAATGAGGAGCTGATCTCTTTTTTTATGTCTATTTCGTCTATTCTCTGCCCGTCGTGGGGGGTGTAGTCAAATTCGCCTCTATCGTTAGCCATTGTTTTCATCCTTAAAATTTATAAGCTTTTTTTGTGTGTTAAATATCAATGTTCTGCGCGTACTTGGCGTTTTGTTCAATAAATTCCCGCCTCGGCTCGACTTTGTCCCCCATGAGCAGGGTAAACATGGCGTCGGCCTCAACCGCGTCTTCTATTGTCACCCGCTTTAAAATCCGCGTTTCGGGGTTCATCGTGGTGTCCCAGAGCTGGTTTTCATCCATTTCGCCAAGACCCTTATAGCGTTCGACGGAAACATTAGCGCCGCCGATAATGTCTATATATTTATCCCTTTCCTCGTCCGAAAAGGCGTAATACTCCTGCTTTCCCTTAAACACCCGGTAGAGCGGGGGGGTAGCGGCGTAGATATGCCCCTCCTGAACAAGCGGCCGCATATGCCTGAAGAAAAACGTTAAAAGCAGCGTTTTAATATGAGAGCCGTCTACGTCGGCGTCGGCCATTATTATTACTTTCCCGTACCTCAGCTTTGAAATGTCAAGCTCCTCGCCTAT
>JBAYZO010000002.1:0-76786 GCA_041672465.1 Eubacteriales bacterium | reverse complement strand
CGTCCTTGTCGGTGCGGAACCCGTCGTTATAAATCGACGTGTACCTCGCCCTGTCGCCTTTTAGCAGAATTTCCGCGAACGACGGCGCGTGGGACGTGTCAATATTTACCGTGCCGATTCTCAGCATACTAACCACTTCCTTTTATTTTTATGCAAAACCGCCGCGAGCCGCCTTTTTACGGGTACGGCGGATTTTAGACTTAGTTTATCACCCGGGGGGAGCAAAGTCAATAAAAAACAGCCTTCCGCTTATATTTTCTTTGATAAAACTTCAAAAGTTCATTATTATTTTAAATTTTTATTCAAAAAGAGGATTTTCGCTTTTTTACGCGTATATAATAATAAAAGACAAAAAAAGGGGGTACGCGCCATGAATGTCAAACAAAGAGTTTATGAGACGGAAGAAAAGTTTTTTTCCAAAAACGCTTTCTTTACCAAAAACACCGCCGGCAGACTGTATGAAACCCCCGAGTGCATTCTCAGGACGCCTTTCCAGCGCGACCGCGACCGGATAACACACTCAAAAGCGTTCAGGCGGCTGATGCACAAAATGCAGGTGTTCGTCGCCCCCGAGGGCGACCATTACAGGACTCGGCTGACCCACACCCTTGAAGTCACCCAGATAGCCCGCACAATAGCCCGCGCGATGGCGCTTAACGAAGACCTTACCGAATCCGCCGCGCTCGGCCACGACTTAGGGCACACGCCTTTCGGCCATTCGGGCGAAAGGGCGCTTAACTTGCTCTGCTCGGCGGGGTTTAGGCACAACGAGCAGAGCCTCAGGGTGACCGATTCCATTGAAAAGCTCAACCTCACCTATGAGGTGCGAAACGCGATAGTCAACCACACGAACGGCAGGGCGTTCACCAAAGAGGGTCAGATAGTTATGGTCGCCGATCGCATAGCGTATATCAACCACGATATCGACGACGCCGTGAGAGCGGGGATACTCCGCGAAAACGAAATACCCGGCGAATTTATATCCGTCTTCGGGGAAACTCACAGCCAAAGGATTAAAACCATGGTAAGCGCCGTGATAGACCACGGGTCAGACGACGAAATTGGAATGGACGAGCCTTTCGCGAAGGCTTTCGGGGGTTTTCATAAATTTATGTTTGACGCCGTGTATCTCAGCCAAGCGGCAAGGGGAGAAGAAGAAAAAGTTAAAAGAATGCTGGGCTGCCTTTTTAATTACTTTACGGACAAGCCAAGGCTTCTTCCCGAAGAATACAGGGAGAACATCGAGGAGGACGGCACCGAGCGCGTGGTGTGCGACTACATAGCGGGAATGACGGACAGATACGCGATAGCGGTGTTTGAGGATATATTCCAGCCAAAAGTTTGGCAGTACAAATAAGACGGGGATGTGAATGGCGTTTTCAAAATCTTTCCTTGAGGAAGTAAAAGACAGAAACGATATCGGCGAACTTATAAGCCTCTATCTCCCCCTTAAAAAGGCGGGGAGCAATCTTGTGGGGCTTTGCCCCTTTCATTCCGAAAAAACCCCCTCGTTCACCGTATTCCCCGGCCCGCAGAATTATTACTGCTTCGGCTGCGGCGCGGGCGGGGACGTCATTACCTTTGTAATGCAGACAGAGGGGTTCGATTACCCCTCGGCTGTAGAATTTTTAGCGAAAAGAGCAGGGCTTGAGGTAGTAGAGGAAAACAGCCATAAAAAGCCCGGCGTCAGCAAAGAGCGGATAATTTACGCAACCCGCGAGGCGGCAAGGTTTTTTTACGCATACCTGACCGGGGAGCAGGGGGGAACGGCAAGGGATTACCTTAAAAACCGGGGGATATCAAACCTCACCATAAGGCGGTTCGGGATAGGCGCCTCCCCGGAGGGCTGGGACTGCCTTTATAAGCACCTTGCCGAAAAAGGGTTTAACCTTGAGGAAATGAGGGCTGCTTTCCTTGTGGGGTTAACTAAAAACAACAAGCCGTATGATATATTCCGCAACCGCCTTATGTTCCCGGTCATGGATATTTCGGGGAATGTCGTGGCGTTTTCGGCGCGTAGGCTAAACGAGGAAGACGAGCGAAAATATATAAACACCTCCGACACCCCCGCGTTTAAAAAGTCAAGGGTTCTTTTTGGGCTGAACATAGCCAAGAACACCAAAGACCGCACCCTTATTATCTGCGAGGGAGCAATGGACGCGATAACTCTCCAGCAGGCGGGGTTTTCAAACGCCTGCGCCACGCTCGGGACTTCGATAACCGACAGCCACGCCCGCGCCGTCGCGAGGATAGCCAAAACCGTGTTCCTCGCTTATGACGTTGACAAAGCCGGGCAGGACGCCACCGAAAGGGCGATTTCCAAACTTGGGGAGGCGGGGGTGACGGCAAAAATTATCCCGCTCGGCAGCGAAGCGAAAGACCCGGACGACTTTATAAAAAAGTATGGGGGGGAGGCTTTTAAAAAACTTCTCGTCGGAGCGGAAAGCAGGTCGGAATACGAAATAAACAGAATTTTAGCGGGTAAAAATTTAAATTCCCCCGATGAAAAAGTCGCCGCCGCCCGCGAGATTTGCGCTCATATAGCCACGCTCGGAACAAAAACCGAAATTGAAATCTACGCCAAAATGGCGTCTGATAAACTTAAAGTGAACAAAGACGCGCTGCTGGAGGATATAGCGAGGGTAAGGCGCAAAAACTACAGAAAAGAAAAACAAAAGTTCACCGAAACCGTGCTCCGTGACGCGGTAGGCCTCGGCGACAAGCTCAACCGCGACAAGGCAAGGTTTTCTTCCGCCGCCGCGGTCGAGGAAAAAATCCTCGCGCTGCTTATCATAAGGCCGGACTTGGCGGCGGAAGCCGCCCGCGGGATTGACGAAACAATGTTTTTAAGCGGTATCGGGAAAAAGGCGTTTTCCGTTTTCAAAGAAGACTTTGAGTCCGGGCGAAAACCCGATATTTCGGGGGAGGTTTTCACAAAGGACGAGACTGCTTGGCTTGCGAAGATAACGGCGGAGCGCGAACGGCTTGATGACAGCACCCCCGCCCTTCTCGCGGGGCTTATGGAAAAGCTTAAGAAAAACAAAGAGACGTTTGAGGCCGAACAAAAAATAGCCGAAAACCCCGCCGAGGGGCTTGCGTCCTATATAGACAGCCTTAAAAAGAGAAAAACCTGAAAAAACGGTTTTTTATACATAAAAAAGATAAAAGCATTAACATATTAACATATATCTAAGGTTACCTTGGAAAGGCGCTGGGTATAAAATGAACGAAAAGCAAAATGTTATCAACGAACTTATAGAGAAAGGAAAGACAAAGGGGACGCTCACGGCGGCCGAGGTGCTTGAGGCGCTCGACGACACCGACTGCCCCGTTGAAGTGCTTGTCAAGACGTTTGAGACCCTTGAGTCAAACGGGATAGAAATCGCGAACGATCTCGTCGACCCCGACGCCTTTGATGTGCCGGAAGAAGAGCTGACGGACGAGGAAATAGACGAAAACCCCGAAACCGTGGTCACTTATCTCGCCCAAGAGGGCGTGTCGATTGACGACCCGGTCAGAATGTACCTCCGCGAAATAGGCAAGGTGGCGCTCCTCACCGCCGAACAGGAGCTGGAGCTTGCCGAAAGCATGGAAAAAGGCGATATCAAGGCAAAACAAAAGTTAGTCGAGGCAAACCTGCGGCTTGTGGTGAGTATCGCAAAGCGGTACGTGAACAGGGGGATGTTCTTCCTTGACCTTATTCAGGAGGGCAACCTTGGGCTTTTAAAGGCGGTGGACAAGTTCGATTACAGCAAAGGGTACAAGTTTTCTACCTACGCGACCTGGTGGATAAGACAAGCCATCACCCGTGCCATTGCCGACCAAGCGAGAACCATCCGAATCCCCGTCCACATGGTGGAAACCATTAACAAAGTGCTTAGAGTTTCGCGCCAGCTGCTTCAGGAATTGGGGCGCGAGCCCACCGACGACGAGATTGCCGGCGATATGGGTATTCCGGTTGAAAAAGTGCGGGAGATTTTAAAAATCGCCCAGGAGCCCGTCTCGCTCGAAATGCCGATAGGCGAGGAAGAAGACTCGCATCTCGGGGATTTTATCGCCGACGACAACGCCCCGGCGCCGCAGGACGCCGCCTCTTATTCAATGCTGAGAGAACAGCTTTTGGAAGTGCTCCACACCCTTACGCCAAGGGAGGAAAACGTGCTTAAGCTAAGGTTCGGGCTTGAGGACGGGAGACCCAAAACCCTTGAGGAGGTCGGCAAAGTGTTTAATATAACAAGAGAGCGAATCCGCCAGATAGAGGCGAAGGCGCTCCGCAAGCTCCGCCACCCCAGCCGCTCAAAACGCCTTAAGGACTACCTTGAATAAACGGTTCCCCCCGCGCTTCAATAATCTAATATGTTTTAAGGAATGGACAATAAATGCTTAGTGAACTGAAAAAGATTGAAGAAAACGCCCTTGGCGAAATAAAAACCGCCGAAAAGCTAAGGGAACTTGAAGAAGTTAGAATAAAATATCTCGGTAAAAAGGGACTTCTCACCCAGATGCTCCGCTCGCTGGGCTCTCTCCCCGCCGAAAAAAGACCCGAGGCGGGCGGGACGGCAAACGTCATACGAAAAGCCATTGAGGAAGAAATTGAAAACAAGACGCGGGAACTTGAGTCTTCCTCTCTTGATGTCCGGCTGAGAGAAGAAAGGCTTGACATAACCCTGCCGGGGACAAAAAAAGAGTTGGGGCGTCTCCACCCGTTACGGGTGACCGAAAACAAAATGGCCGACATATTTGTCGCCATGGGGTTTGACATTGTCGAAGGGCCTGAAATAGAAACCTCCCACAATAACTTTGACGCACTCAACGCCCCGCCCGACCACCCGTCGCGGGACGAAACCGACACTTTTTATATCTCCCCCTCGGTTGTGCTGAGAACCCAAACCTCCCCGGTACAAATCCGCGCCATGCAGGGCAGCGCCCCGCCTATACGGATTGTTTCCCCGGGCAGGGTTTACCGCTGCGATCCCCCCGACGCCACCCACTCCCCCGTATTCCACCAGCTCGAGGGGCTTGTGGTGGACAGGGGAATTACGCTCGGCGACCTTAAGGGGACTCTTAATATGTTTGCCAAAACCATGTTTGGGCAAGCCACGCGCACCCGGCTCCGCCCCCATAACTTCCCTTTTACCGAACCTTCGGTGGAGGTTGACTTTTCCTGTTTTTCCTGCGGCGGCAAGGGCTGCCGGCTTTGCAAGGGCGAGGGCTGGATCGAAATGCTCGGCGCGGGTATGGTTCACCCGAATGTGCTGTCGGGCTGCGGGATAGACCCGGAAATATATTCGGGGTTCGCGTTCGGCATGGGTATAGAAAGAGTCGCCATGCTGAGCTATAACATAAGCGATATGCGGCTGCTTTATGAAAACGATTTACGGTTTTTAAAGCAGTTTTAAGGCTTTGTCATTTATATATTTTTAATTCTTATTTTAAGCGCGCCCGAAAGCAGGGCAAATGAAAGGAATTCTCAAAACAATGAAAGTCTCGCTGAACTGTCTTAAGGATTATATTGATATAACCGGGGGAAAGGAAGCTTTGTCCCGGGAAGATATACATTCGTTTGCCGAAAAGCTGACCATGACGGGCACCAAAGTCGAAGGCTATGAAGTGCCGGGGAGCGATATTAAAAATGTCGTCGTCGGGAAGCTTTTAACCGTAACGCCCCACCCCGACTCCGACCACCTGCTTGTCTGCGGAGTGGATATCGGGGGGGAAACCACAATTCAAGTGGTCACGGGGGCAAATAATATTTCCCCGGGGGATTTTGTGCCCGTCTGCCTTGACGGCGGAAAGCTGCCGGGGGGAAAGACAATAAAAGCGGGCAGCCTCCGGGGCGTGGCGTCGGAGGGTATGCTGTGCTCGCTTTCGGAGCTTAACCTCACCCTCCACGACTTCCCCTACGCCGACGAAGACGGGATATTTGTGCTCGGGGATGAGTTTTCGCCAAAGCCCGGCGAGGATATAACAAAAGCCCTTATGATTGATGACGTCGTCGTTGATTTTGAGCTCACCTTCAATCGCCCGGACTGCACCGCTTTTCTCGGCATAGCGCGGGAGGCTGCCTCGGCGCTCGGGGTGGAGTTTAGATATTCGGAACCAACGTGCGGCGGGGAGAAAAAAACCGATTCCGCCGAAAATTATATCAGGGTTAAAATCGAAAACCCGGAACTTTGCCCGCGCTATACGGCAAGGGTGGTGAAAAACGTCAAGGTTGGGATGTCTCCGCTCTGGCTTAGGGCAAGGCTGAAGTCGCTTGGCATAAGGCCGATCAACAACATTGTCGATATTACAAACTATGTGATGCTTGAGTACGGCCAGCCCATGCACGCTTTTGACCACAGCTTTATTAAAAGCGGGGAGATTGTTGTGAGAACAGCGAGAGAGGGCGAGAGCATAACCACTCTCGATGGGATAAAGCGGGGTCTTGACCAAAAAATGCTGTGTATCGCGGACGGACAAACCCCTATCGCCGTCGCCGGTGTTATGGGCGGGGAAAACTCCGAGATTTCACAAGCCACAAAAACCGTTGTGTTTGAGTCGGCGAACTTTAACCGCGAGAGCGTCCGCTTTACCTCCCGCGAGCTCGGGCTTAGGACAGATTCGTCAAAGAGGTTTGAAAAAGGGCTGCCGCCCTATAACACCTTCCCCGCGGTAAACCGCGCCTGCGAGCTTGTGAAGGAACTTGGCTGCGGCGAGGTTGTGAGCGGGGTTGTGGACGTTTGCCACGCCGACCTAAAAGGGGTAAAGCTTCCCTTTGAGCCCGAAAGGGTGAACTCACTTCTCGGCACGGATATTAAGAGGGACGAAATGATTTCGCTCCTTGAAAAGGTTGAAATTACCGAGTCGGACGGATTTCTCAGAACCCCGCCCTACCGGCTTGATATCTCCGGTACGGCGGATATCGCCAGCTCGGCGGATATCGCCGAAGAGGTAATGCGGCTTTACGGGATTGAAAACATAACCCCCACAAGCTTTAAGGCGAACGCCAAAGAGGGCAAAAGGCCAAAGGAAAACGTCTTTATAAACAGGCTGGCGGCTTTATGCGCTTCGCTGGGGTATAACGAGATTTATTCATATTCGTTTATGTCACCCTTAATGTTTGACAAAATTCGGCTCGCGAAAGACGACGGCAAGCGAAACGCGGTTAAAATTTTAAACCCGCTCGGGGACGAGACCTCCGCTATGCGGACGACGCTGCTGCCGTCGGTGCTTTCCTCCCTTTCTTTTAACGCGAACAGGAGAGCCGCGGAGGCAAAGCTGTTTGAGGCGGCGAGCGTCTATAAAAAAGATGGGGACACAACTTTGGAAGAGCGGGAGTTTTGCCTTGGCTTTTACGGCGGCGGCGGATTTTTTGACCTTAAAGGGGAAATTGCGGCTCTTTGCCGGGCGCTGAACATAAAAAACTATGGTTTTGCTCGCTGTGACGGCAACCCCTCTTACCACCCGGGAAGGGCGGCGTATTTAACGTCCGGCGGCGGGGTTATCGGGGTTTTCGGACAGGTTCACCCGTCGGCGGCAAAGGAGTTCGGGCTTGAGGGGGACGTTTACGCGGCCGAGCTGAGCGCGGCGAAGCTATTTGAAAAAAGCGAGGAGCAGCCGCAATACACGCCTATCCCGATTTACCCGTCGGTCGAAAGAGACTTGGCGCTTGTCACGGAAAGCTCCGCCGAGGCGGGGGAGGTTGTGGAATTAATAAAACGGTTCGGCGGGAAAACGCTTATCGACGCCTTCCCCTTTGACGTTTACCACGGCGCGGGGTTGGGGGAGGGGAAAAAATCCATGGCTTTCAGGCTTACGTTCCGCCACTCCGAAAGAACCCTCAGCGACGACGAGGTCGAGTCCGCCGTGGCGAAAATCCTCCGCAGGCTTGCCGACGAGGCGGGAATAAAGCTGCGGACATAGCGGCGGGAAAAAAACTGTTGCAATATAAGAGCGTTATGTGTTATAATATTATGTGGGAGCGCTGTTTATTAAGTATTTTCAAGCTATATGGCGTTAGATATAAAAAGGGGGGCAGGGCATGAAAGACAACAGCAGCAGCAGCAGCAGCAACAACAACGCAACAAAAACGCGCATGTTTAGTATAAAAGAACAAGAAGAAATAGCCATGCGCCAAACGCTTCAAAGCGTTTATAATTCCCTTAAGGAAAAAGGATACAACCCCGTAAACCAAATCGTCGGCTATATACTTTCGGAAGACCCGACATATATCACAAACCACAACAACGCCCGGGCGCTGATACGAAAGATAGACCGCGACGAGCTTTTGCGCTCCCTTGTGCAAAACTATTTAAAGCTTTAAAAAAGACGAAAGGACAAATATAATGAGCGATAAAATAAAAACCCTTATGTTCAAGGGCAAGCCTTTGGTGCGCCAGGGACAATTTTTGTTCTATGGGTTCCCCGACGACAAGGCGATTCTTTTTATGAATATAATTGATTCAAAAAAAGCCATGGGGCTGGATGTCGCCACTCGGGTGCTTGTTCAGATACAACTGACCGACGATTCGATTGGTTTTAACGAAAAAGTTATCAAACAATGCGAAAAACCCAATTTTTACGACGCTTTTGAGATAGGCGCGATTTGGCTTGAGCGGGAACTTAAGAGGTTATCTTAATTTCATAATATTTTATTCAAAGCATAATTTCCCGTTTAAAAGAACTAAAAGCCTTGGCTTTTAATTTTTTATTTAAAAAGAAATGGAAGAGCTGTATGAAACTCACTTATCTTGGAACCGCCGCCGCTGAGGGCTGGCCGGCGGTGTTTTGCAACTGCCCTTACTGCGTCAAGGCAAAAGAAAAAGGGGGGAAAAACATACGAACCAGAAGCCAAGCTCTTGTTAACGGAAATTTGCTTATTGATTTCCCAATGGATTCATATATGCATATGCTGCAAAACAAGCTTGACTTTTCGGCGGTGGAACATATTCTCTTTACCCATTCTCACCTTGACCACTGTTCCCCCATCGACCTTTTTTTCCGCTCGGAGGGCTGTTACGCTCACAATATGACGAGCAAAAAAGCCGCGATCTACGGAAACGCGAAGGTTAAAGAGCGGTTAGATCAAATGATACTCACCTACGGCGAGGAGAGATACGGGTTGGGTTACACCGTTATAGAGCCGTATAAACCCGTCTTTGTCGGCGATTACAAGGTGACTCCGCTCAAAGCCAACCATATGGTGACAGAAGACGCGCTGGTCTTTTTAATTGAAAGCGGCGGAAGTACGCTCCTTTATCTTCACGACACCGGGCTTCCGGGGAACGAGTTTTACGAATATCTGTCTTCAAACAAGGTAAAAGCCGATTTTATAAGCTATGACTGCACCTTTGTGTCGCTGCCGGGTTCGGGGGGGCATATGGGGCTTGACACCTGCCAAACCCTGCGGGAAAACCTAAGGGAGATTGGAGTCGTCGGGGAAACCACCATAAACTGCGTTAACCATTTTTCCCATAACGGCACCCTTATCTATGACGAGCTTGTCCCTGTGGCGAAAAATCTTGGTTTTGAAACTTCCTACGACGGTATGTCGGTTGAGTTTTAATCTTTTTTTTAAGTACATAACAGTTATTAATAAAGCGCTGCCGCCGGGGTTTTCCCGGCGGCAGTATTTTATGCTATGAATTTATAAACTTACTTATGACTAAAACTTCTTCCTTTTGATTACCGCGACCCCGGCGAGCGAAACCACCGCTATAATGGCAAGCGCCGCGAGTCCTGAATCGCCTGTAATCGGCGTTTCGGGTTCTGATTCTACCGGGGGTTCGGTTGTGACGGGTTCTGAGGGTTCTTCGGTTGTGGGTTCGGAGGGTTCTTCGGAAGGTTCCTCAGAAGGCTCTTCAGAAGGTTCTTCCGGCGGGGTTATATCGCCGACTTCGCCGCCCGAATAGTTGGAATCAAAGTCGTCAGCCGACACAATTACAAAGAATGAGCCGGGGAGAATTACTTTGTCTGTAATCGAGATTCCGTGGAATTCCACGAAATTGCCGACTTGCGCGGTAGCCGCGTAGGTTCTGTTGGCCGTGGAGCCGTCCGTGTCGCCGGCAAGCTCGGCGTTATGTACGCCAATGGCTATTTGCCCTTCCGCAAGTTCGCCGCCGTCAACGCCATTGGGGCCCTTTATGCTCGAAACCCTGTATCCGCCTTTGTCGCTGTCCCAAGTGAGGAAAAGCGTTTGCGCCCATTTGACGTTTGCCGCCTCATAGGTGAGGATCGGGGTGGCGTCGGGGGTAAATATCGCGGCGACTCCGGCTGTTATCTGCTGGTTGAATAGCGTTATCCAGCCCACGCCCGTAACCGGTTCCGCGCTCTTGTGCGCCTCAAATTCGGAAATAAACGCCCAGTTGGAGTCGTGGTTGATAATCGCCTTGACATACTTCGCGCCCACGCCGGACTCAAGCTCAAGCACAAAAGCGTTGATACATTTTTCCTCCGATGTTTTCTCAAGTACGCCGTTCCCTGCCGAAGTCCAGCTCTCGCCGTCCTCAGAGGTTAAGAATTCAATGCTGGCGGGCGCTTTTATACCCGCGTCGCCCTTGCCGTCGTACACGCGGAGGACAAATTTGGAGATTGAATAGGTTTCTTCCAAATTGACCGTAATGCTTGAAAATCTCGGAGAATTGTTTACAATGTCGTCGGCTCCCAAGTTAAAGCCAACCCAAGCGGCGTCACCGTAAGAGGCGGCGGAGGCGTCCCCGCCGTCGGTAAGGCTAATGCCGCCCTCGTCGGGGTAAGAGGCGGTCTGAGGGTTGGGGTAAATGCCGGCGCAGGTGTATGATTTGCCTAACGCCACGTTGCGGTTGAGGTTTATCGCCGCCTTAAGCGCGGCCGCCGCTTCTTTAATTTCGCTGTTGGTGGCGTTGCTGTCATTTTTAACGACAATCGCGGCCTGATACGCCGCCCAGATGGCTTCGAGCTCCGAGGCGGAGTACTGCGAATATTTTATCGACTGCGTTTTGTCAATGGCGTCGAGGAGATCGACGGTGCCGGCAAACGCCTGTTGAATTTTCATAATGGCGCGGGTATAGTCGCCGCTTGTCGAGGTATCGGCGCTCCTTACCGCCACGGCCGCGTCATAAGCGGCGCGGACGGCTTCTTCCTCTTCGGCCTCAAGCGAGGCGGCCGCAAGGTCTATAAGGTTGTCAAGAGCTTCTTCTGCTTCCTCGGAAGGCTGGGGACGCTTTACAATAAGTATACAGTCGCCCACGGCCCTTGAGCTGGGGCATTTGTAGCCGGGCTCGCCGGTTCCGTCGTCCGCGACATACATGGCGGTAGACCCGCCGCCGTCCATGCGGATAACGTTTACGCAACCCATGCTGATCATGGCTTTTGCAACGTCCTTCAGCGTTACGGAACCCGAGGTGTCGCCCGTAGAGCCGCCCTCAGTTGTGAAGAACACATAAGTGCCGTCAGCTTTGACGCCAAATGCCGTCCATCTGGCGGCAAGCGTCACCGAGTGGGTGCCTATCGTGGAGTTGATAAGGGTTTGGTCGATTCCGTTTTTGACAACCCAGCCCACGTTAGTTATGGCGGACGAGGCTTTTTCCATTATCTGCTTTGAGGCGGCTATGGTTTCGGTAGCGGTAATGCTTACGTTGTCGCCCTCTTTAAGCCCGGTGACATAGCTTACATAGTTTGAGTCGTTTTTGACAAAAAGTATAAATTTGTCCGACATTTCATAATAGTCGCCCGCGAGCGCGCCGCCGTAGGTGTCGGAGGTGACGGAAATGACTTTGCCCCTGAGGGTGCCGCCGACGACAAGGTCGGTGTTGTCAACCTTCTGGCAAAGCACTTCATAGCCCTTGGCGTACTGCGACGTGTCGGCGACTCTGCCGCAAGATACATCATAGTAGTAAAATTTATTAGACCATGTGGCGGTTTCTTTTGTGCCGGAGGTCTTGTTGATGTAGTAAAGCCCGTTGGGAACGTCCTCGTCGTCTATCGTAAGCGTATAGCTTATCGCGGAATTCACAACGTCAAAATGGCCGTCCGATGAAAAAGCCACCACTTCGCCGCTGTACCCGGCGTGAGCGGAGGATATTTTGCCGTTTGAAATGTTTATGCCGACAAGAGTGCCGTATGAACCTGTCCCGGCGGTGTCCATTGAAAAGAACGAACCGTTGACAATGCCGGCGACGTCATATCCGTATTTTTGCTCGGCGTATTTGTACTGGGTGGAAAGCACCCCCGACGTGCCGGAAAAACACGAAAATACCATAGGTATATAGTCTTCCGCGGAAAATTCGAGCGCCGTGGCGGTCTCAATATTCCCGTTGACCCCGCTTGTCAGGGTGTATTCCGAATAGTCAAGCCCGTCGACTACCTCATATGCCTTGTTTGTTCTTTCGACAAAGCTGTAATCAGCCGCCGAAACAACAAGCGCCGAGGCAAAAGCGGAAAGCGACAGCGCCAGCACAAGCGCGGCCGAGATAATTAGCTTTTTGTTTTTAAACATTGTGTTCATCCTTCCTGTATTTATGCCTTTTGATATTAATTCTTTGCGAATATATTACAAATACATTATAGTGAATTATTACAAACTTGTCAATAGATTAATAAGAAAATAACAACCATTTGGCCAAATATTATCGCTTGAATTTGGGGTTATTCGCGGGAGGTTCCTTTATTTTACAAAAATCTCTTATAAACCGCTCTCCCTTATAACCGTTTCGGTGTCGGAGGCGATTACCAGCTCCTCGTCTGTCATGATTAAAAAGACTTTTACCTTTGAGTCATCTGCCGATATAAGGGCGGGTTCGGGGAGTTTTTTGCCAAGCGAATTCTTTTCCCTGTCTATCTTAATGCCGAGGTAGTCCATATCGTCGCAGATCGCCTGTCTCAACTCGGGGTTATTTTCGCCTATGCCCGCCGTAAAGGCGATGGCGTCCACGCCGCCGAGCACCGCGGCGTACGCGCCGATAT
This sequence comes from Eubacteriales bacterium, assembly GCA_041672465.1. Lineage (GTDB taxonomy): Bacteria > Bacillota > Clostridia > Oscillospirales > CAG-382 > UBA1206. Next base: position 63,862 of record JBAYZO010000002.1, on the reverse strand, counting down.
ATTTTTTAATGTCATAAATAAGGATGTCATAGGCTAACTTCGCGCGGGCGTTGCCGGAATTCATGGCGGAGGTAAGCTCCCTTAAATCGGACGAAACGCCCGAAACCCCGAGAAGCCCGCATTTTTTATTCATCCAGCTCTGCATTTGCTTTGGGGGGATGTTTTCTTTTTCCATTATAAAAGGAATAATGGCGGGGTCGACGGCGCCGGTGCGGGAACCCATTATAATTCCGTCAAGCGGGGTAAAGCCCATGCTTGTGTCAACTACTTTGCCGTCTTTTATGGCGGTGATTGACGAGCCGTTCCCCAAATGGCAGGTTATTATCCGGGTGCCTTCGGCGTTCCCGCCGAGATACTCAATACACTTGCCCGAAACATATCTGTGGCTTGTGCCGTGGAAACCATAACGCCGGATTGAGTATTTCTTATAAAGCTCAAACGGAATGGGGTAAATATAGGCCTTTTCGGGCATGGTCTGGTGGAAAGCGGTGTCCATTACAAGCACCTGCGGCGTGCCCGGCATAGCCTGCGAACAGCCGCGAATTCCAAGCAGATGGGGTTCGGTGTGGAGAGGGGCGAGGTCTCGGCAGAGCTCTAACTTTTTTATCACCTCGTCGTCCACAATCACCGATTTTACAAGCCACGGGCCGCCCTGAACTATTCTGTGGCCTATGGCGGTAATTTCGTCAAGCGAGGAAAGACAGCCGTGGTCTTTGCTGAACAGCGCGCCGACCACCATTTTTATGGCTTTCGCGTGGGTGGGGATGTCTGTTTTTATATCATACACCTTACCCAAAGACTCGTGCTTCATATGCCCGCCGGCTATACCGATACATTCGCAAAGCCCTTTTGCCCTGACCTGTTTCGCGCCCATATCAAAAAGCTTGTACTTAAGCGACGAGCTCCCCGCGTTGACGACAAGAATATACATTTTTATGACCATCCCTTTCTATTTACGAAGACTTTTTTACTGTCCCGTTTACGATTATATCCTAAAAATCCATTTTTGGCAGTTATTTATAACGCGGAAAACAAAAACGCAAAAAAATAAAAGTCAAGTTATGTTTTATGTTATAATTCCCCGCGTTATTGACATTTTCACGCCCAACCATTATACTTTACATATAGACAAAAAGCAAGGGCTTTTTGGCCGCGATATTAAAAACGCGAAGTAAGCGGCTGTTCGGCGGGCAAACTGAAAGGCGGTGATTAAAACGGATTCCTCGGTGTTTGTGATATCGGAATTCAACCCTTTCCATTTCGGGCATAAATATTTAATAGACACCCTTAAGCGGGATTTTTCCACGGTGATCTGCGTTATGTCGGGCAACTCGGTTCAGCGCGGGGAGGTTGCCTGCGCCGAAAAATACCAAAGAGCGGCGATAGCGGTGAACAGCGGCGCCAATCTTGTGCTTGAGCTGTGTTTTCCCTTTTCAAGCCTTTCGGCAAAGGACTTCGCGGCGGCGGGAGTGTTTGCCGCGGGCGCTTTCGGGTGTCAAACCCTCGCGTTCGGCGCGGAGGACGACAAAGAAACCGTGACAAGGGCGGCGGAAGTTCTTTTTGACAGACAAAAAATCAAGGAATATATAAAGCTCAACCCCAACCTCTCTTACCCAAAGGCGGCAAAAGCAATTTTAAAAGAGTCGCTCGGGGCGGGGGAAGAATTAATTGAAAAGCCCAACAACATTTTGGCGGTGGAATATATTTCGGCGATAAAAGCGCTTGGGCTTTCTATAAACACGCTGTTTGTAAAACGGGAAAAAGGCTGTTTGTCTTCCTCGGCGGTGAGGAGAAGACTGTCCGCGAACTTTAACGAGGGGCTTTCCCTGCTGCCCGGCACGACAAGCGAGCCGCTTGGTCAAAGCGGGCTTTGGAACGGCAAGGCGCTTGACGCGGCGTTTATTTCAAAGTTCAGGCTTTCGGGCGGGGAGGGAGATTGCTACGGCATTGACGCCGGCGGCTTTAAGAGCGTTTATAATTCTTCGATGAGCTCCCGGACGCTCGACGAGGTCTGCGAAAAGGCAGCCTCGACAATACTCACCCGCGCGAGGGTTCGCCGCGCACTGCTGTTGTATTTTTTCGGGGTGGGGAGGGAATACGGGCGCAAAACGCCGTCATACTCGCTTTTGCTTGCCGCCGATAAAATTGGCAGGGAATATATCTCAAAAAACAAAAAATCATTTGGGCTTCCTCTTATAACAAAGCCCGCCGATTACAAAAAAGCGGGGAAGAGAGCCGAAACAGACTTTTTACTCTCGGCTGACGCCGACATTGTTTTCGGGCTCGCCTCACCAAACGGGGTTTACAACCCGCTTTTAATGACCCCGTATATGCCTTAGAACGGCTTTTGACTTCTTAAAAATATTATTTAAAGCCATGTAAAAAGCCGCGAGATTCGCGGCTTTTTACTGCGGGAAAAGAAAAGCAATAAAGGAGGGTAATGTATTGGTAATGGTTATTTTTATGGTATGGTTGCGGTTAAAATATTACTTACGGCGGGATTATTTTGACTTTGACACTATCTGCCATTCGCCCCAAGGGTCGATTCTAACCGTACACCTTTCGCTTTGCGCGTAGACGCCGTCGTCGCAGTTTATCGCCAGCGCCCGTTCGCAGACATATTCGCCGGCGAGCGCGCCCCGGATAAGATATGTGACGCTGCCGTAAAAACTGTAATTTCGCCTGCCGGACATGGCTTCTCTGCCGGAGTTATACACATAAATGCCGCCCTCCATACGGGACCCGCTGTTGTTAAGCCACGCATAACAGCTTTCGTGATTGTTGTAGTACCGGTCGTAAAACTGGTAATAAAACCTTGCGCCCGAGGGAATGACGTCAGACAGCGAGAAATAGGCGTAGTCTTTGTCGGTCTTCCCGCTGAACGTTATCTTGACCAAATAAAGCCCGCGCTCCATGTCATATGGGGAGATTGTCTTTGTAATCTTCATCTCCTCGGCCGCCGCCTTGCCTGTTGTCGCTTCCTCAACGCTGCCCTTATAGCAAACTCTTGAAAAAACCGTGGGGCTCGCCGAAACAACCTCAAAGCTTTCCGCGTCTTTTTTGGTGAGGATAAGCGTGTAGACGCTGCCGGCGCCGAGGCTTATCTCTTTTGTTTCGCCGCCCAAGCTGTACGACAGAGTCGATATTTCAAGTTTTTCCGGCAGGAAGTGCTTGATATATGACGCGAGCTCAAGCAGGCAAAAATCGGTATAGGGGTTTCTGTATTTAAGATAATTTATCATTTTTTCGGCGTCGCTCCTGCTTATGAGCGATGCCGTAAACAGCGCCAGCGCCGTGAGCTTTGAGGTTTCCTCGGCGTTTCCCGCGTCAAAGTAAAGCTCGCCCGACGACTCTTTGCCGTATTCCTTTAAAAGGTCGCCGTAAATGCTCTTGGCGGTGGGGAAATCGCCTATATACCCGAACGCCGCGCAGAGGTAAAGCTTAGCCTTGACGGAAAAGCCCTCGCAATGGGACGCGGTGTAGTTAAGATCCGCCAGCACCGGCTCGCCCAGCGAGGCAAGCCCCAGCAGCGCGGCGCAAAGCTGAACGTCGTCAAGGTATTTGCCGGTTGAGATAAAATTTGAAAGCCCCGCGATAACCGTTTCTTTTCTTCCCGTGGGGATAAGTTCCGGGGCAAGCGAAACGATTTTCGCCGTCAGCTCGATATCCCCCTCGCCGTAAACCAAAAGCGGGATAAGCCCCTCGCTGTTTATGGTTGACGAAATAACGCTTTTGTATCTTTCTAATTGGTAGTTGTAACCCAAAAGCTTTTGCAGCGCGCCGCCGCCTATATACCGCGACGCCGCCGAGTCCGCCCTTTCGGAATATCCGCCCATCAGCGTATACGCCACGTCGAGGAAGGTTTTATAAGAAGAGTCGTAAAAAGACAGGTAAACGGGGTAAGCCGCCGGGTTGACGCTCCCCACTTCATCGGCTTTTATTTCTTTTGAAATATCCATTAAAAGCCCTGTTTCAGCCACGAAAAACGTTTGGCGAACGGCGTCCGACCCGCTTGCGGAAACGCCGCTGACAATCACGGAGTAGCTGCCTACTTCAAGTTTGCCGAAATTAAACGCCGCCCTTTCCCCCGAATCGACGGAAAGTTTTTTAGTGGTTATCGCGCTGCCGCCGCCGTCATAAAGCGTCGCGGTGTAGGTTATTTCCTCACCCGCAGAAAGCTTCGCGCCGAACGAGCGGGAAGTTACGGATATGTCATCGCCGAATATATACTGCTCGGAAGACGAAATGCTTATGAAATAAGGCAGGGTGCAGACAATGTCCGAAACAAAGCTGCCGATTTTTGTCCCCGAAATTTTTTCTCCGCCGTTCTTTTGGTTATAAAATCCGACGGCGCTCACCCGCCACTCGGTGATATTGTCGGGGACGGTGAACGAGATATGCCCCACGCCCTCGCCGTCAAGCTCCACGCTGACAAACAGCGGGTTGTTGGCGAAGATTTCCCTTAGATATATCGAAGTGCTGTTTCCGTTTTGGTCTTCGTTGCCGCGCGGCGCTTCCAGCTCTCCCCCGCCCGCTTCATCACAGCAAAGCTCCTTTAAATAAGAATAAGAATAAGCGAAACTGAACATCCTCGGAACATACGCGGAGATGGAGGAATAATCAAGCGATTGATAATAATACGCCAGCGCGTTAATGGTTTGGTTCCCAAGCGCGAAGCATGCCTCGTCAACCACCGAAACCACAACAGTCGCCCCGGCGGCGGGGGAGTCGCCGAACTTTCCCTTAACCGTGAGGACTGTCTTTTCGCCGGGTTTGAACGTTGTCTTTTCCGTTTCTACCGAAACGTCAAGAGAGGCGCATTTTTCGTAGTCAAAATTAAGGCTTACGTTCCCGAGATGAATAATTTCGCCGTTTTTATAAACCGTCGCGTACACGTTGACCCCGGGGACAAACGCGTCTTCGTAAGACGAAATGTATTCGTCCGAATAAACAAAGCTCACTCCCCCGGCGGTGTATATTGTGTAAAGCACTTTTTCGTCTATCTTCTCGCCGCCGAACTCAACCCAGCACCTGACGCTGTCACCGACGCTGTATTTTTGGATGTTTGTGTTCAGCATATAGCGGGGCTCGATTGAAGTGTTATAATAATAGTAATCTCTGTATTGATCCCGACGGGAGGCGTAAATCTGACATTCATAGTTGTGTTTGTTGTCTTTGTCGTAATAGGTAACCTTATATAAATAATAGCCGTTGAAATCGCTGTTGACCTCAACGGTCTCAAGCCTTATCACGCCGTCGTTAAATTGTTTTACCGCCGAGCTTATTAAGGTTTCCTCGACATAATATTCATACGTATAGACGGCTTTTTTTGTAATCGGGTTATAGGTTGTGCCGACATATTTCTTTTTATGCTCGTATTTTATCAGTTTGACAAGAGCCTCTCCCTCGGCTTTTTCACCGATAGTGTTTTCATAGGTCGCGCCCGTTTCGTTTGTGATTTTTGACGTGTCAACCTTGTTGAGGTACGCCTCGCAGTAGTCGTTTGAAACGTTGGCGGCGGTGAAATAAACGCGGGAGTGGAAATATGTCACTCCTCCCGAGATATTAAGGTTTGTGGTTTCCTCGCCAATCAGATAGGCGGAGAAATAAAGCGACAGCGGGTAGGTGGAACTCACGCTGATCGGTCTTGTGTAGAAAGAATACCGCGCTGTCCCGTCGCTCCCCGTGGTCATTGTGGTTTGAATAGAAAAGTGATACTCGTTTAACGCAAAGACCAGTCCCGGCGCGGGGGTGCCGTCAAAAAAGCTTGCTTTTACAGAGACTGTCACTTTGTCGCCAAAGGTGTAAAAGGGTTTGTCAAACCTCATTTCAGCTTTGTAAACCGGCTTTTCCTCGTCTGTCACATTTATATATTTGTATAGCAGTATCTCGCCCGACTCGTCGAAAAGCTTGAGGTAAAAACCCCGCCCCAAAAAGTTTTCAATGTCGAACGAGCCGCTGAAGAATCCGTTTTCGTCAACGCTGACCTCTCCGATGTTTCCGCCTTTTGACGAAAGCCCCATCGAAACGCCGAAATACAGCTTTTTCAGGGATGGCACCGAAGAAGCGGCGGGTTTGATTATCCCCGAAAAGTTAACGAGATCGTTTTGGAAATAAACTTCTCGGTCGGTGTAAAGTAAACTTAAAAACCTATCCGAGCCGCCGTATCTGTATCCGTACCAGTAACCAAACATGCTGTTGTAATAATCATAGCTGTAATAGGAAAGGCTGTAAATGGATCTTATAAGAGACGTAAAGGTGTAAATTTCCTCCCCGCCGTAAGAAACGGTTAGGAACAAGCTGTTTCCGCCGCCGGGTTTCATAAGACAGACGCCGTCGTCCCCGGTTTCGCCCGTCACCGTGTCATAGCCGCCGGACGAGCTTTCCACAAAAAATTCGTTCGAATAGTCAAAGTACTCCGCTTTCAGCTTTGCTCCCTTTGCCGGGCCGTCCTTGCCGTTGACCCAGAAAAGCAGGCTCTTCCCCCCGCTTTCCATATGCAGCGAAAGGTTTGATATCTGGACAAAAACCTGATATGTCTTGTTTCCCCCGTCGGCAAAATGGCTTGTGAGGTTAACGATATAAACGCCGGTTTCAAGGTCGGGGAGCAAAAACCCGCCCTGATTGTTCTGCGTGCCCCCCGCCCAATCGGTTTTGGCGTCCCCGATTTTTTCAAGGCCGCCGGTGGGGTAAACGTATTCCTCCCCGCCGTAATAGTTATTTTTTACAAGCTCGTATTCCTTTTTTGCCTCAACGGCCGCCGTAGCGGACGGATAACAGAATATTTCGGCGGTGATTTCCCCGCCCTTATTGGTATTGGCGTAAAAGGGTATGTTGTTCTCCCCGCCCGGGCTGAACAAGTAATCCCGCCCGATAACGAAAAATTTTATTTTTGGTTCGCTGACCTTTTTTTTCTCGGTGAGGAAAGAAACTTCCCTGCCCTCCGACAGCACTTTGCCGGAGGTGCTTTTTATCCCCTCTTTAACGGTCAAAGTGTAAACGGTGTTTTTCGCGAGCGGTTTTTTGGGAACAAACACAAGCGTTTTGCCGTCGGGGTAAAGGGTAAAAGTGCCGTCCACGGCGGGCGCGAGGGTGACAAGATTCGCGAAGTCGTTCCCCGACACAACGTCGGTAAAAGAAACTTCGATTCCCGCGTCAACCGGAACGTCATACGCCATATTGGCGGGGAGCACGGACTTAACCATAAGCCGGCTTTCTGTTTGAAACGCAAAGGAAAACACGGGGTTTTCGCTGTCCCCCAGCTTAACCCGGTAAATTCTTCCCTCGGTAAGGTCTTCCGCCGGGCTGAGCTCAAAGCTGCACGGAGAAAGCATTTTCAGCGAATAGTTAAGGGCCGGCGAAAACGAAACGTATTCCATAAGTTCCGCCGCCGCGATGTCCCCTTTTGTCTCAATGACAAACTTTGCCGAGGTGGGTATCAGCCCGTTTTTTGATTCGGACGGGATGACCTTGACGCTTGAGAGCGATTCGGGCATCTGGCCGCGGGTGTCTTCATATAAATACACCGTTTTATCAAGGTCAAACCCTTTTTTGCCGGCGTATTGGTCTATTACCGAAATATCCGGCTCATTGCCGTCTTTCGACTCGTCGGGTTTTATCCCCCCCGCGCAGGACACTAAAAACAACCCCGCAAGGACAAGACAAATAAGCTTTATGGTAAATTTCTTTTTCACAAGGCCACGCTCCTTTAAAATTATGTGTGTCAGTGATTTTTTATGGAAACAATGTTTTTACAAAAACAAATTTTTCCTCTCTAACACCATATACGCCGCGGGGGTACGAAAAGTTTCAAAAGACGTAAAATTATAATAAAAAAATTTTCTTTTAAGATAACCCCAAAAAACCGTTATCTTTAAACCGCTTTAAAAAAGCCCGCGGCGCGGGCTTGATTAATATTATTGATTTTCAACAAAAAATAAACCGTTTTTTTGAATTTCATTAGCCCGGTAATAGCGGGACTTCATTTTTATAAGCTCCTCGTGGGTGCCGGTTTCGGCGATACGCCCGTTTTCAAGAACGATTATTTTATTCGCGTTTCGTATGGTCGAGAGCCTGTGCGCTATAACAAGCAGCGTCCTGCTGCCGATAAGCGAGTTTATGGCAGACTGTATTCGCTTTTCGGTCTCGGCGTCAACCGACGCCGTCGCCTCGTCAAGCACGATTATCGGCGCGTCGCAGACAATTGCGCGGGCGATTGATATTCGCTGTTTTTGCCCCCCTGACAGCTTCAGCCCCCGCTCGCCGACTCTTGTGTCATAGCCTTCGGGCATGGCTGTAATCTCGTCGTGGATAAACGCCGCCTTCGCGGCTTTTATTATTTCCTCCCGCGTGGCGTCTTCCTTGGGATAGCCGATGTTTTCGGCAATCGTGGCGTTAAACAAAAACGTGTCCTGAAGCACGGGGGCGATGTTTTTCCTAAGCGATTTAAGGGTAAAGCCTTTAATATCCTTGCCGTCAATTAAAATCCTCCCCGAGTCCGGGTCGTAAACGCGGGAAATAAGCCGCGACATGGTGGTCTTCCCCACACCGGTGGGGCCGCAGAATGCAATCATCTCCCCCGGCGAACATTTAAAAGACACGCCGTCAAGCACCCTGAGGCCGTCCTCATAGCCAAAAGACACATGGTCAAACTCAATGCTCCCCTTCGCTCTCCCCATGACTTCGGCGGATTCTGCCTCTTTGACCGTCGTCTCGCTGTCAAGAATAAGCATAGCCCGCTCGGCGCCGGCAAACGACTGCTGAAGGCTTTCCAAAAGCTGCGCCAGCCCCGCGACGGGGGCGTAGAGGAGCGACAAATAAAGCAAGAAAGCCACTATGTCCTCGACGTTTACTTTATCCAAATAAGCGAAATACCCGCCCGCCGCCACTAAGATGACCGTTCCCAGCCCGGATATAAACCCGACGGCGGGGTGAAAGAACCCCGAAAGTTTAAGCGCCTGAAGCACGGCTTTTATATTTTCGTCCACTTTTGTCCGCACCCTGACGAGTTCGGACTCTTCCTTGGCGAAAGCTTGAATTTCCGGCATTCCGGATATGTTGTCTTGGAGCAGCGCGCTGAGTTCCCCCATTATGGTTTGGTTTCGTCTGAAATAAGGGAGTATTTTCTTTGAGAAGATCCCCCCCATAAACGCTATCAACGGGATTGGGATACAGGTCAGCAGCGCAAGGCGCCAGTTTATAAACATTAAAATTGTCACAACCCCGGTTATTGTCACCACGTTTGTGATAAGCTCGGGTATTATATGCGCGTAAAGCAGCTCAAGGTCGCGGGTGTCGTTGATAAAGCGGCTCATGAGGTCGCCCGTCTGCTTGTCGTGAAAAAAGCTCATTGAAAGACGTTGCATTTTTTCATACATCTTGTCCCTGACGTCCCCGACTAAATACCACGCCGCTTTATGAGAGAGGTATGACGCCAAGAAATTAAATATGACGCGGATAAAATAAATCGCCAAAAGAATGCCCGAGAGCAAAAATAAAGTTTTAAGGGCGGTTATATCAACTCCGTTTTTAACTATCCCCGTTATGGAGGACAGCACCTTGGGAGCGGAAAGGTTAAGAAGTGTGAGCATAAAAGTGGATATTATGGCTATGGCGTAAAGCCCGCGGTAGCGCGACGCCTCGTTAGCAAACTTCCAAAGTAATTTCATTTTTCAGGAAAAACCCATCCTTAATTAATATGTTTTTTTTGTTTTTTGTTTTTTGTCTGAAGCGACAAACCCTAAAGCTCGATTATCGACGCGGCGATAAGTTTCGCGGATTCCCCGACGGAAGAAACGGAACACCACTCGTCTTTTGTGTGGTATTTTCCCCCGACAGGCCCTATGTCGTCGACGGTCGGGATGCCCGCGAGGGTGGTGTAGGCGGCGTCGGAGCCTCCGTTTGAGTAAAATTCGCGCTGTTCGCCAAAGCCGTATCGCTTTGAAACGCCGTTTATATGCCCGAACAAGTCCGCGTTTTGTTTTGTCCTCACCATTGGCTTGCGGTGGCTCACCGGCACGACTTTGCTTTTTGTCCCGGCGACAAACACTTTTTCGGAGGTTTTCTCAACTTCCCTCATCGCTTTTTCAAACTCGTTCTCGTCTCTTACCCGGATATCGATATAAACCTTGCAGCTATCCGGAACCACGTTAAGGGCGGTTCCGCCTTTTATCACCCCGCAATTATATGTTATGCCGTCTTTGACGCTTTTTTCCTCAAGGTCTATTATTTTAAACGCCGCCTCTCTTATCGCGCTCGCGCCGTCAAAATAATCGCCGGCGTGAGCCGCCCTGCCGGAAATATCAAGGCAAACCCTTATTATGCCCTTTCTCCCCGTGGTGAGAAAACCCTTTGTCCTCCCCTCGCAGTTGAAAAACGCCGCGGCTCCCCTCGCCTCGTCAAGCATAAAGTCAAGGGTTTTTCGGTCAGACAGCGCCGACTCCACTTCCTCGTCGCTCTGGAGGATAAGCTTTACCGGGCGTTTGTCATAGCCCGACAGCTTCAGCGCCTCCATAACCAAAAGCGAGACGGCTATCCCGCCCTTGCAGTCGATAACGCCGGGGCCGCGGAGTATATCGCCGCTTTTGGTTACGGGGGGGTAGCCAAACTCGCCTTTGTCAAAAACGGTGTCCATATGCGCCGAAACGCAGACCAAATCCCCCTTGCCGCCCGGGTTATATGTCAAAGACGCAATATTGCCCGCTTTACCGAGTGTGAGGGGCTTTATTTCATAGCCTTTTTCCCGCCCGAACGCGCAAATAAGCCCGCAAACCCTGTCCAAGCCCTCTTTGTCGTCAGACTTGCTCTCAATATTGCAGAGCTTAATGAGAAATTCAACATATTCGTCTAAAAGCAAATCAACCTTCTCAAACAAAAGTTTCATATGTCAACCTCCGAAAGCCATGTATTTAATAAAGTTTTCGCCGAACAAGTCGCTGTCGGCAAGCTCGATAATTTTGCACTTCCCCGCGATTTCGGATATTTTTTGTAAAAACCCCGCGTCAAGCAGCGCGCCTGCCGCGCCGGAAAGCGATGCGTTCCCCGCGAGAGTTGCCTTTTTGGCGAAATCTGCCGGAATTATCCCAAGCGCGGCGGCGGATTCAATATTTATCGAGTTGCCCATCCCGCCGGCGAGATAAAACTTTTCCACCTCATTTTTTTCACCGCCGGCCCCAAGCAGGGTTTCTATCCCCCCGCGGATTGCGGCTTTCGCGAGCTGAAGATTTCTTACGTCGCGCGGGGTGAGGTACACGTTTTCGGTCAGGTAATAGTTTTCCTCCATATAGCCGGATTTATCAATAACCCCGATTTTAAGCAGCGCCGCCGCGAGGTCGGCAAGCCCGCTGCCGCAGATTCCTGCCGGGGTACCCCCTCCTATGACAGTATATCGCGGAGTGTTGTTTTCGTTTAAATAAACCCCGTTTACCGCGCCGTTTACGGCCGGCATGCCGCGCTCGATTCCATAACCCTCAAACGCGGGGCCCGCCGCGGTGGAGCAGCAAATAAGGTCTTTTCCGTCAAAAAGCGCCATTTCCCCGTTAGTGCCGATATCGGCTATAAATGACACATTTTTGCTGTCTGCCATACCGCAGGCTGCAATCCCGCACACAATATCCGCGCCGAAATACGCCCCGCCGCAGGGCAAGAAATACACCCCGTCCTTTTCAAAACCAAACAGGCTTTCCGGCGCGAACGGCGAAACGGCCATTTTATCGGTGGAAAGCCCCGCGGCAAAGTGAAGCATGGCGGTGTTCCCCGAAACGACGGCGATTTTGGCGCCGGCTTTGCTTTTTATTTTATTTATGACGCCGTTAATTTCGGTTTTTAAGGTTTCAAGCCCGCCTTTTAAGGCAAAGTCCATTCTTGTCACCACGTCGCCGCCGTGGGCGCGCTGGGGGTTTTCAAAGGCGAAAGACTCTATAAGCTTTCCCGTCGCAAGGTCATACGCCCCCGCCGCGACGGTGGTGGTTCCAATATCTATCGCTACGCCGACCCCGGCGCCAAAGCCGGAATTAATTTCTATCTTTGGGGTTATTCCCTCAGAAAGAACTTGAAAACCCGCTTTTTTTGTGTTATAAATTATTTGGGAGTCGCCGTTCGCTACGGCAAGACAGGCGAGCCGTTTTTGGGAGTTTTGCCCGAAGAGCTGTGTTTCCCTCTTTGTGACTGCCGAAAGACTGCCCGCCGCCGTGACTTCGCACTTGCCGCAAACCCCCCTGCCTCCGCATTCGGAATCCACGCTTATTCCGCAGTCGCCAAGGGCTTTTAAAAGCGTCACGGGGCGGTTGTATTCTTTAACAATTGTTTTGCCGTCGGCTTTTATTTTTATTTTAAAGCTTTTTTTCATGGATAATATCATTCCTTTGGCTGTCGCTATGCTGTCTTTAGGTAAAACCGACTTTAATTTTACATCATATACGTTTTTTTTACAAGCATTAATTTAAAACAAGTTATTCGTTTTCTTTGGGCGCGAAAAACGGGAAAGGATATTTAAATGAGCGATAATCAAGCCTTTGGGGTTTTGGAGGAGCTTTCGCGGGCCGTTATGCGGGGAAATGCCGAAACAGCGGAAAGCTTAACAAAAGAAGCAATCGAAAGCGGGCTGAAAGCCGAGGTCATATTAAAAGACGGGCTGCTTGCGTCAATGGCTGCCGTTGGCGTAAAGTTCAAAAACAACGAGGTGTTCGTGCCCGAGGTGCTTGTGGCGGCAAGGGCGATGAACAGAGCCATGGCGGTGTTAAAGCCCCTCCTTGTGGGAGAAAAAGCTCTGTCGGGGGGGAAGGTTGTCATCGGAACGGTAAAGGGTGACCTCCACGATATCGGCAAAAACCTTGTCAAGATAATGTTTGAGAGCAAGGGGATAAGCGTTGTCGACCTTGGGGTGAGCGTGCCTGCCGAAAGGTTTATCGAGGCCGCCATTAGCGAGAGGGCGTCTATTATATGCTGTTCGGCGCTTTTGACCTCCACGATGTATGAGATGAAAAACGTGGTTGAGGAAGCAAAAAAGGCCGGACTTCGCGACAAGGTTAAAATTATGGTCGGCGGAGCGCCGATAAACTCTGATTTCTGCAAGGAGGTTGGAGCGGACTATTATTCCCCCGACGCCCAGAGCGCCGCGGAAAAAGCCGCTGAAATTTTAGGGATATGACTAAAAGAGAACTAATTGAAAAAACCCTTGCCGGGGTACCGACCGGGAGGGTGGCGGTGTCGCCGCTTGTCTGCGGGGCGGCAAGGGGTCTTGTAGGGGCAAGCTACAAGGAGTGGTCAACCGACGCTTCCCTTTGCGGAGAATCCTTTGTAAGGGCGGCGGAACTCCTTGACATGGACTGCGTTACCCTGCTTGTGGATTTATCGATTGAGTGCGCCGCTTGGGGGCAGGGCGTGATATTCCCGGAAAACGAGGCGGCAAGGCCTGATTATTCTAAAAAAATCATAAAAACCCCCGGCAACTACGCCAAAATAAAAAGAGTAGACTGGAAAAGCTCCGACCGAATGAGGTTTTACGCCGATTTGTGCGGGTATGTGGTTAAAAAGATAGGCGTCTCGGTGCCCGTTTTCGCGTTTGTCTTCGGGCCGCTCGGCACGCTTTCAATGTGCCGCGGGCAGGAAGACTTGTTTATGGATATGTACGACTGCCCCGAAAAAGTCAAGGCCGCGTCGCACGAAATCGCCCTGACGCTCGCGGAATACGCCGGCGCGCTCTGCGATACGGGAGTTGACGGCGTTATGCTCGACACGCTTTTCGCCTCCGGGTCAATTATGTCAAAGGAAATGTGGGAGGACGCCGAGGGCGGGGACGCCCTTCTTATCGCCCGGGCTATCCGCGAAAAGGGTAAAAAAGTGCTGGTGCATAACTGCGGCAAGCGGGTTTATTTTGACTCGCAGATAAAATACATGAACCCCGACGCCATTTCGTTTCTCTACCCGCCCGACGACTGCGACGGCTTTGACGAGTGTAGAGAAAAATACGGCGGGAGCGTAACTCTTATCGGCTGCGTTCCCCCCACTTACGCCGTTATGGGGAGCGACGAGGAATGGAGCGAGATCTGCCGTTCGCAAATAAAATCGCTCTCGGGCGGGAGGTTTATACTTTCAACCGGCTGCGAATATCCCGCGGGCGCGGACTTAAACAGGGCGAGACTTATGGTCGATGCCGCGAGGAGGGCGTAAAATGGGTATAGCTGACACCGCTTTTATTAACACCTGCAGGGATATTCTTCAAAACGGCTGTTTCGTGAAAGACAACGCCCGCGCCAAATGGGAGGACGGCGCCCCCGCCCACACCATTAAAAAGTTCGGCGTGGTAAACAGATACGACCTCTCGTCGGAATTTCCGCTCATAACGCTGAGGCCGATTTCGCTGTCCTCGGCGGTGGACGAGATTCTTTGGATATGGCAGAAAAAATCAAATAACATTAAAGATCTAAACAGCCATATCTGGGACGCTTGGGCGGACAAAAACGGCTCCATAGGCAAAGCCTACGGGTACCAGATGTCTGTCCGCCACAAATACCCGGAGGGCGAGTTCGATATGGTCGACAGGGTGCTGTACGACTTAAAAAACAACCCCAATTCGCGGCGTATTCTCACAAACATGTATGTGTTCGCCGACCTTGACGAAATGGCGCTGTACCCCTGCGCTTATTCAATGACCTTTAACGTGTCGGACGGCAGGCTGTGCGCGATACTAAACCAGCGCTCGCAGGATATGCTCGCCGCAAACGCTTGGAACGTGGCGCAGTACGCGGCGCTTGTGCTTATGCTCGCGCAGGTTTCCGGCCTTTTGCCGGGGGAACTGGTGCATGTGATAAGCGACTGCCATATCTATGACAGGCATATCCCCATTATAAAGGAGCTCATAAGCAGAACTCCGTTTGAGTCGCCCGAAGTCGAGCTTGACAAAAGCATTGACAACTTCTATGACTTTACCCCGCGGAGCTTTAAGGTTATAAATTACAGGCACGGCGAAAAAATAGGGCGCTTTCCAATCGCGGTTTGAATTTTTTATATTTTTAATATATAATAGATGTAAACATGAGGAATTAAAAAAATGAACTTTATCGTGGCTGTTGACAGTGAATGGGGAATAGGTTACAAGGGGGGGCTTCTCGCGGCGGTAAAAGCCGACCTCGCAAACTTTCGCCGCCTTACGCTGGGCAAAACAGTGGTGTACGGCTCAAAAACGCTCTTGACCTTCCCCGGCGCAAAGCCCCTCGGGAACAGAACAAATATTGTGCTCAGCAAAAACCCTTCCTTTTCGCCGGAGGGGGCGGCCGTGGCGGCTTCGATTGAGGAACTGCTGAACTTTACCAAAAACACAAACCCCGAAGATATTTTTGTTATCGGCGGCGGGAGCGTTTACCGGCAGCTCCTCCCCTATTGCGGCAAGGGTTATGTGACAAAATTCGACAAATCCTTTGAGAAAGACGTTTACTTCCCCGACCTCGACAAAAGCGATGACTGGCGAATGACGTACCGCGGGGAGAAAATGCATAGCGACAAAGCAACCGATTCACACGAAAACCTTGGTTTTTGGTTTACCGAATATGAAAGAACGCGTCCGCGCTGAAGAAAAACTTCCTTATTTGAAGTTTTACTATGTTCTTTCTGATTAACCGCGAGAAGAGTTGCCCTCCCCGCCATAACGCGGGGAGGATTTTATTGTAAAATTAATTGTCCGCGGCTTAAGAATATACGAAAAAATATTGTAATGAACCATGGGATATGCTATAATGCGTTGAAGAAAGAGAAAAAATGCTCTAAAAGCGCTTTTGCGGGCAGACGGCTAACAAAACCTTTGGCTGTTTTTTGTGTTTCTTTTACATAAAAAGTTAATATCATTATAATACAAGTCAAAAATAAAGCGAGGGGTTTTATCTTTACCAACAACTTTAAAAAAGTCCTTGACAGGCGGGGGACGGGGAGCGAAAAGTGGAATATGCTGTACGGCGAGGGAAAGCCTAACCCTCCCTTTACGGTTCCGCTCTCGGTGGCGGATATGGAGTTTACCCTGCCGAGGCCGATTGTAAAAGGGCTTAAAAAACACCTTAAAAACTGCGTGCTGGGGTATACGGAACCGACGGACGAGTATTTCCGCGAGGTCACCCGCTGGATGGAAGACAGGCATATGTTTTCCCCGAAAAAAGAGTGGTTTACGCTCTACCCCGGGGTTATTCCCGCTATTTTTGACATTATCTCTAAACTAACCGAAAAGGGCGACCATGTGCTTGTCACCCCGCCTGTGTACTATCCGTTTAAAGACGCTATACTTCAGACCGGCAGGGTGATGGATGTTTCACCGCTTGTTATCGCCGACGGCGAATACCGTATAAACTTTGACGGCTTTGAAAGGGCTTGTTCCCGCCCCGAGGTCAAGCTGTTTATACTCTGCTCCCCCCACAACCCCGTGGGGAGGGTTTGGACAAGGCAGGAACTTATTGATATATGCGATATTTGCCTTAAACACAACGTGCTTGTAATCGCGGATGAAATTCATTTTGATTTGATTATGCCGGGGAACAGCCATGTTTCGGTGGGAACCTTTGAGGAAAAGTACCTAAAAAACTGTATCCTTTGCACTTCGCCGTCAAAAACCTTTAACCTCGCGGGGCTGCAGTGCTCGAATATTTTTGCCGCCGACGAGAAAATCCGTCTCGCCCTGTCGCGCGGGAGGGGGTATTTCTCGCTTAACGCTTTCGCTTACCCCGTTTGTATTCTCGCGTACCGCGAATGCGGGGAATGGCTTAAATCCCTTATTAAAGTCATTGATGAAAACAAAAACCTTATAAAGCGGTTTATTGCCGAAAAAATACCCCAAATCAAAGTTTTTGAACTTCAGGGCACTTATCTCCAGTGGCTTGACTTCAGGGCTTTGCGCCTTGACGACAAGGCGCTTGAGGAATTTTTACAAACAAAAGCCGGGATTTTTGCCGACGAGGGTTATATTTTCGGCGAGGGCGGCAGCGGGTTTGAGCGGCTTAACATTGCCTGCCCGACCGGCGTTATCTTAGATTCTTTGAACAGGCTGGATATCGCGGTAAAGAGTTTGGGTAAAAGTTAAAATTTAATATAAAAAACCAGTTATCAGAACATTTTCCGTTTTCCCGTACAACGGGTTAAAATTCAATTTAAATTGTGTGATGGAGGGTTGATATGCAAATAGTTACCGCTGTTTCGATTATACTCACAATACTCGGAATTCTAACGCTGGGCTTGGGCGCGCTTTTCGGCTATCGCAGGGGGGCTTATAAATCCCTTGTCAGCTTGGGCGGGGTTTTTGTTGCCGCCGCGCTGGCGCTTTTTACCGCGAAGCTTGTCTCCCACGCCGCCGCGGGGGTTCTTAATTCCTTTTCGGACGAACTCCCCAAAATAATCTACGGCTCGGATTCCCCCGAAACTTTAAAATCCTTTGTAGTCGAGTTGGCGCGGGCGGTGAGCGGGGTCGCGCTGTTTTTGGTTTTGTTCCCCGTCTTCGCCGCGCTGATAAAAATCCCGGTTGGGATAATAAGCCGCGTTTTGAAAAAGTACCCGCCCTTAAAGGGCGACAAGTTTATCGGGCTCGGAGTGTCGCTGGTTTCCGCGCTGGTTTTTTTGGCGGTGCTGTTTTCCCCCGTCGCGGGGGTGGTCAAGCTTGCCGACACGTCGTCAAAAACGCTTTTAGGCGGAAAAACCGAATACCACGAGAAGTTTAATAAAGACATCGGAGAGATAAGGGATAATTATATCTCCCCCGCCGCCTCAAGCCCGGTGCTAAGCTTTTCGGGGGGGCTTACGGGGTTTATTTTTAACTCGCTGACCTCAATAAACGTCGGCGGCGAGCGAAGCACGCTGCAAGACGAGGCGATCCCGCTTTTTGAGCTGTATGTCAGCTTTGTGCCGCTCATAGAAGAAGACATTGAAAAATACGGGGAGATTCAGCTAACCTCTCTTGAGGCCGCCCCCGCGATTTTCTCCAAAACAAAAATTATTCCGCTGGTGCTGGGGGATTTTATTTCTTCCGCCGCCTCCGAGCTTGACTCAAAAGGCTCTTACATGGACGTTGAAAAAGACGAAATACTCTTCGCTGAACAGCTTTGCGATATCTTTAAAAACACCGGCAAGGGCGACATTGAAAACGACCTCACCCAAATGGCAAAGCTTTTCGGGGTGCTGAACGACCACAAAGCCTTTGAGCTGTTTTTGGAAGACGCTAAAACCGAGGACGTGCTGTCAAGAGAAGGGCTTATTTCCGGCGTTGTGGACGTGGCGTACTCATATACCCGATTCCGCCCGCTCACCGCGGCGTTTCTAAACGTGGCGTTTGACTTCACCTCCGAAAGCCTTGGGTTTTCAAAGTCCGCACTTGAGGAGCTTAAGCTGTCCTCAAAAGATCTTCCCGATCTTTTAAGCGGCGAGATTAAAACCGAGGCGAAAAGGCTTGAGGACGCGGCGGTGCTGATTATAAAGTCGTCAACCTCGATTGATTCGGGGAAGGACCTTGCCGGGTCTGACCTGTCCTCGCTCGGCAGGGCGCTTGATATAGTTGCCGAAAGCAGCATTTTGCACGGCAAGGTCAACCCACTCATAGAGGCGTTTTTAAGGTCCGACACGGTAAAGGGCAAAAATGTCTTTACCGAAAACGCCATTCAAAAAATTCTCCACGCCGAGGGAAGTTATGAAAACCTGCTCTCGTCTATGACCAAAACGCTGACGATCGCGAAGTCCATAAACGACAAGACAGCCCCCGCCGACGAGGCGATAAAGTGGCTTGCCGACAACATGGACTCTTCCTCCGCCGAGGTGGTTTCTTCGGTGATAACCCCCGACCTTCTCAAAGACTACGGCGCCGACAGCAAAAACGCCGAAAACCTCTCGAACACGGTTTCTGAATATATAACCAGCCTTTCGGCCGCCGAGGGGCTTACCGAAAGCCAAGCCGACGCCGAGTCAAAATGTATAAACTACGCCTTTGCCATCGCTAAGACAGCCACCGAGAGCGGCTCAAAAACACTGTTCGGCGGCGAGATTGAGTCGAGCGAAGAACTTGTTGAAACCTTTATGGGTTCGGCTGTGTTTTCCCGTACGGTTGAGGGGCTTGTGTTCGGCGAGTCCGGCAACAACTACGACCCGATAGGGGTAGCGTCGTATGTCACCCAGCAAGACAAAGCCGAAATGACGAACACGCTTGAAAAATACACAAAAGACAATTATAAGTCCGCCGAAGACAAGGACGCTTTCAGTAAAAAAGTGGTGTCGCTGGGGAGCCTGTTCGGCCTTGACGTGACGTCGAACCTTGATGACTGGACAAAATAAAAAAATGATTCTTGAAAAGACTCCCCCGATAACAATAACAAATGACGAGCTGTATGACCGAGTAAAGATTTCGGTATCGGGAAAAAACCTTAAAAAAGTGCTGATTATTCCCCCCGACTACACAAGGCTTTACTCCGGGGCGGGGGTAATAACCGCCATGTACCACGAAATTCTAACAAAAAGCTTTGGCTGTCAGGTCGATATAATGCCGGCGCTCGGCACCCATGTTAAGATGTCAAGACAAGAATGGGAATCATTTTTCGGGAAAGAAATCCCATATGAAAAAATGATCGTCCACTCTTGGCGCGAGGACGTTTGCTCGGTAGGAACGGTGCCGGGGGAATTTGTGAGGGAAGTCTCCGAGGGGCTTGTAACCGACGACATTCCCGTTATGATAAACCGCCGGATAACAGACAGGTCGTATGACTTGATAATCTCGGTGGGGCAGGTTGTCCCGCACGAGGTCGCGGGTATGGCGAACTACACCAAAAATATACTCGTGGGCTGCGGCGGGGAACAAATCATAAACGCCTCGCATATGCTCGGCGCGTTTTACGGCATGGAGCGGATTATGGGGAAGGATTTTTCCCCGGTGAGAAAAGTCTTTGACTACGCCGAGGAAAAATTCTTAAAACCCCTCCCGATAATGTATGTGTTGACGGTCGCCACCGGGGAAAACGGGCTTACTCACCTGCACGGGGTTTATATAGGGAGATCCCGGGCTCTCTTTGAGCGAACGGTGGAAAAATCAAGGGAAAAAAATCTTATTCACCTTGACAGACCGATAAAAAAAGCGGTGGTTTATCTCGACGAAAAAGAGTTTAAATCCACTTGGCTTGGGAATAAAGCCATATACCGCACGCGAATGGCGATGGCCGACGGCGGAAAGCTTATCGTTATCGCCCCGGGCGCCCAAAGGTTTGGCGAGGATGCCGAAAATGACCGCCTTATCCGCAAATACGGGTACGCGGGGAGGAAAAAAGTGCTTGAGCTTGTAAAGGAAAACCCTGACCTTAAGCAAAACCTTTCGGTCGCCGCCCACTTGATTCACGGCTCGTCCGACGGCAGGTTTGAAATTACCTACGCCGCGAGGTTCCTCACAAAAGAAGAAATCGAGGGCGTTTACTTTACCCACGCGGACTTTGACGAGACGGTAAAAAAATACCCCCCGGATCTTCTGAAAGACGGGTTTAACGACGTTTGCGGGGAAGAAATATTTTACATTTCCAACCCGGCGCTGGGTCTTTGGATTTATGAGGAAAAACCGAATGAAGTATATTGACCTTCACACCCACTCGAGGTATTCCGACGGCTCGCTGACGCCGAGGGAGCTTGTTTCCCGCGCCGCCGCGAAAAACCTCTCGGCAATCTCCCTCACCGACCATGACAGCGTGGACGGCGTTGAGGAGGCGCTCGCGGAGGGGAAACGCCTTGGGGTGGAGGTTATCCCGGGAGTGGAGCTCTCGGCAATTTCCGACACCGAAACTCATATTCTCGGCTATTTTATCGATATATACAATAAAGAGCTTTTGTCCGCTCTCGAGTTTTCCAAAAAAGTCCGGGAAGAGAGAGAGTCCGAAACATGTAAAAAGCTTAATGAACTGGGCTTTGATATCTCCCCCGACGAAGTTAAGGCCAAAGCCGGCGGCGGGATAATTTGCCGCGCCCACTTCGCGGCCGTTATGGTGGAAAAAGGCTATGTCGTTTCCGTGAGAGAGGCGTTTAATAAATATCTAAACAGCGGAAAAGCGGGGTATTCGGGAAAACAGGCGCTGACCGACACCGAGGCCGTCTCGGTTATAAATAAAGCGGGAGGGGTTGCGTTTTTAGCCCATCTTCATCTTACAAAAAAACCCATGGATGAGCTAAAACGGTTTATAAAAAGGCTTAAGAGCGAGGGGCTTGCCGGAATAGAGGGCTATTACACCGATTACACCCCGCAAATGGAAGACGATTACCTACGCCTTGCCAACGAACTTGGACTTCTTGTCTCGGGCGGCACCGATTATCACGGCAGCTTCAAGCCGCATATTGAAATAGGCACCGGTCTTGGGAACCTTAAAATACCCTACCTAATTATCAAACAAATAAAGGAATGGTCATTAAAATGAAAAAATCCGATATTGGGCTTATCGGCCTTGCCGTAATGGGGGAAAACCTTGTTATGAATATGGAGAGCAAGGGTTTTGCCGTTTCGGTCTTTAACCGCACCCCGCAAAAGGTCACTGATTTTATCGGCGGCAGGGCAAAGGGCAGAAATATCGCCGGCGCATATACGCTTGAGGAACTTGTAAGCTCGCTGAAGTCGCCCAGAAAAATCATGCTTATGATAAAAGCGGGGAGCGGCGTCGACGAGGTTATCGAAAAACTTATCCCCCTGCTTGACAAAGGAGATATAATAATAGACGGCGGGAACTCGCATTTCGACGACACTTCGCGCCGGGCGGAATATGTCGAGAGCAAAGGACTTCTGTATGTGGGGGTCGGCGTCTCGGGCGGCGAGGAGGGCGCGCTTAACGGCCCCGCTATGATGCCGGGCGGCAGCAAAGCCGCTTGGGCTCACGTCAAGCCGATATTCCAAGCCATCTGCGCGAAAGTCGAGGGGGGGTATCCCTGCTGCGACTGGATCGGGGACGGCGGCGCGGGTCATTTTGTAAAAATGGTTCACAACGGAATCGAGTACGGCGACATGCAGATAATATGCGAGGCTTATGACCTTATGAAAAATTTTCTCGGCCTTTCATATGACGAGATGCAAAGCGCGTTCGGCGGCTGGAACGGCGGGGAGCTGAACAGTTATCTTATTGAAATTACCCGCGATATCCTTGGTTTTAAGGACGAAGACGGCCAACCGCTCCTTGAAAAGATACTTGACTCCGCGGGTCAGAAGGGGACGGGAAAATGGGCGTCCGCCGTATCTCTTGACGAGGGCGTTCCGCTGACGTTGATAGCCGAGGCGGTGTTTGCCCGCTATCTTTCCGCGATGAAAACCGAAAGGGAAGAGGCGTCGGCTGTTTTCGGCGGTGCTATAAAAATCAAGCACAGCGAAAGCGAAAAGCGAAAATTCACCGAAAACATAAGGCAGGCGCTTTTAGCTTCTAAGATTGTGTCCTACGCGCAGGGGTTTTCGCTTATGAAACAGGCCGCCGCCACCCACGGCTGGAGCCTTGACTACGGCAGGATAGCCCTTATTTGGCGGGGAGGCTGTATTATAAGATCTTCGTTTTTAGATAAAATCAAAGCCGCCTATGAAAAAAACCCCGACCTTAAAAACCTTATTCTTGACGATTATTTCGCGGATAAAATAAAATCCCTGTCGGGTGGGTTTCGGGAAGTTGTCTCGTCCGCCGCAAAGGCGGGGATACCCACCCCCGCGTTTTGCTCGGCGCTGTCTTGGTTTGACGGCTACCGCGCTGAAAAATCCCCCGCGAACCTTCTCCAAGCGCAGCGGGACTATTTCGGCGCCCACACCTATGAGAGGCTGGACAGCGACAGGGGAGTGTTCTTCCACACAAACTGGACGGGAAAAGGCGGGGACACTTCCTCCACGACCTATAACGCATAACATAACTACACGCTAAGGAGAGAAATCTAAATGCAGCTACCCGAAAACCGCAAATACGCCATAGCGGTGCCCACAAGCATGGGGGTAAGAATAACCCCGCCCGACGGCCAGCCGGTTTCAAGCGCGAGCACGTTTTTAATGCAGGCGACCTCGGCGGAGACCAACGTGGCGACAATAGCCTCAAGCCTTGGCATGAGGGCGCTGGCGCTCACAACTTTTGTAAAGGATTCGCCTATCGCCGCGTTTATTAAATCCAACCTCCGCCAACGGGGGATTGACTATATCGGCAAGGAAGTTGAGCAGGGGGGGCCGTGGGGCTATCGGCATCAGTTTAATATCGCCGACAGCGGCTTTGGGGTGCGCGGACCGCGGGTTCACAACGACAGGGCGGGCGAAGTGGGGAGAACGCTTAACGCGCGCGACTTTGACCTTGACGGTATCTTTGCCCGGGACGGCGTTTCGCTCCTCCATATGTCGGGGCTTATCGCGGCGCTCTCCCCCGAAACGGGGACTTTTTGCGTTAATATAGCGGAGGCCGCCAAGCGTCACGGGACGCTTATCTCGTTTGACTTGAATTACAGGGAATCGTTTTGGGAGGGGAGAAAAAAAGAACTCCGAGAAAAGTTCTTGCTTATTGCCTCGAAAGCCGATATACTTATCGGGAACGAGGAAGATTTTCAGCTTTGCTTTGGCATTTCGGGCCCCGAGGCGGGGGGGAAGGGTGTTTCAAACAAAATTGGGTCGTTCAGATCCCTTATAAATAAAGCGGAAGAAACCTTCCCCAACGCGAAAGTCTTCGCCACAACGCTAAGAGAAGTCGTAGCCGCGGGGAGCCATGTCTGGGGCGCGATACTCAAAGCGGAGGGAAATTGGTATGAGGCGGAACCGCGGGAAATAGCCGTTCTTGACCGCATAGGCGGCGGCGACGGCTTTGTCGGCGGGCTGTTATACGGAATCCTCAAGGGCTGGGATTATGAAAAATGCCTTAACTTCGGCTGGGCGACAGGCGCGCTGGCAACCACATATCTCACCGATTACGCGGATATTTCGGACGAAAAACAGGTTTGGTCGGCTTGGGGCGGCGACGCGAGAGTAAAGCGTTAGGCTGTTAAAATGGGTTATGAAATTCTTTTGTTTGACCTTGACGGCACTCTTCTTGACTTCGCGGCGGACGAGGAAAAGTCGCTTTACGAGCTTTTTTCCTCCCGCGGGTTTGATAAACCGGGTGAAATAATTGCGGTATACAGACAAATAAATTCGGCTTTATGGTACATGTATGAATTGGGACAAATAAGCCTGAGCGAAGTTTTAAACACAAGGTTTGAAAAAACTCTAAGCCTTTTCGGCCGTCAAATAAACGGCAAACAGTGGGAAGAAGAATACAGAAACCGTCTTGGCGAAGGAATAACGCCAATCGGCGGCGCGCTTGAGGTCTGTAAAAACCTTTCTTCCCGCCACAGGCTGTTCGTCATAACAAACGGAGTGAGGAAAACACAAATAAACCGCCTTACAAAATCCGGGCTTATCGCTTTTTTTGAGGATATCTTTGATTCCCAGACAATCGGTTTTCATAAGCCGCTCACCGAGTTTTTTGAATATGTAGCCGCGAATATAAATAAATTTGATAAAAAGAAGTCGCTTATTATCGGCGACTCAGTCCATACAGATATTTTAGGCGGGATAAAGTCGGGGATAGACACCTGTCTTTGCCTGTTTGAAAAAAAAGGGGGGGACGCGTCAGCAAGTATAAACGGCTCTCTTATTAAAAGCACCTATACGGTAAAAAACCTTTACGAGCTGTACGCCATTTGTGACTCTTAAACTTCAAGCGTTAAACTGAAAAAAGTGGTAATTTTTAAAATCGACAATGTTCACTTGATTTTGCCATTTGCCTATGCTAAAATAATAAAAAGCAAGACGATTATGTTAAAACAAGCTCGTTTTTGCGGGTATTAATTTAGTTTTAGGGGTCATAGATGAAAAACAAGGAATTGCGGCATATAGTCACAGACTTGCACTGCCATCTTTTACCCGGAGTGGACGACGGGGCAAAGACTGCCGAAGAATCGCTTTTAATTTTAAAACACGCGATAACCAAAGGCGTAGAAAAAATAGTACTTACCCCGCATTTCTCTTACAGACGGGGGTTTATCACGCGGAAAGACGAAATAAAAGACGCGTATGAGGTTTTTGCCGGGATCTGTGAAAGCGAAAACCTGCCGGTACAAATATTTCTCGGCAGTGAAATTGAGTTTTCATACGATATCCTAAGGCATCTTTACAACGGCGAACTCATCACCATGGCGTCTTCCAACTGCATGCTTATTGAATTCGAGCCGCTGACGCGGAAACGGGATATAATAGACAGTCTGAGGCAGTTATCTTCGTTTGGTTATATCCCTATCTTGGCGCACGCCGAAAGATATCCGGATTTAGTGTCGGATTTTGGCAGCATATGGAGGATAAAGGAAAACAACGCCCTTGTTCAGATAAACATACTTTCGCTTATCTCAAGGATGTCTTCTTTCTGCAAAAAGGCGCTGAAACTCCGTTTGGTCGATTTTGTCGCGACCGATACGCATAGCGAATTCCCCCCCGACAATTTATATCTGGCGGCGCTTAAAAAGTTAAACTCCTGGGCTCCGCCGGAGTATTGCGAGAACCTGCTATGGGCCAACGCGGAAAAATTCGTGCTTTGCCCTTCAGTAAAAAATTGAAGATGAATTTTTCAAGGAATGGTCAGAAAAATGGATAATGAATTAAACTTAGTCGAACTGTTGCAACTGCTTAAGAAAAACTGGTGGAAGATACTTCTCTGCGGGATCGCGAGCCTTTCTTTGACTTTTATTATTACCGAAACGATGATAAGGCCCAAATACCAGTCAACGGCCAAACTCGTTATTCTCAACAAGGCTAACGACGTAACCATAACATATTCCGACATTCAAATATCCAACCAGCTTGTCAAGGACAGCATGGAAATTGTCACCAACAGGGAAATAATGGAGTCTGTCATAAACGAGCTTGAACTGCCGTTTTCGGCAGGGGGGTTAAAGAGCATGATAAGCGTCTCTTCCCCGGCCGGCACCCGAATTGTCCGGCTCACCGTCACCGACATAAACCCCGACAGAGCCGCGGATATCGCGGACGCGCTTTTCCGCTATTCAAGCCGGGAAATAGTAACCTCGCTTGACGCGAACGCGGTTAATCTTTTTGAGGCGCCGATTGCCAGCTACTCGCCCGTCTCACCGAATTTAAGGAATAACTGTATACTCGGCACTTTTCTCGGCGTTGCCCTTTGCGTTGCGGTATTGATCGCGGCTTTTATGTTCGATACCAAAATTAACACGCCCGAAGATATCGAGACAAAGCTTAAAAGGACGCTTCTTGCCGCGATACCCTATAACGAATCCAATGACATAAGCAAAAAGCCGAAGGCAAGCGCCTATAAACGCAAAGGAGTAAGAAAACAAGCATGAATACTATGAATATCTTCAGCGAAACAGATAAAAAACAAGAGATGAGTTTCGCCGAATCGGAATCATATAAAAAGCTTCGGGCGAATATCCTGTTTAGCGGCGCCAACCTCAAAGTACTGGCGATAACAAGCACCGTCCCGGGCGAGGGGAAAAGCGAGGTTTCCTTTAATATCGCCACTTCCCTTGCCGAAATAGGCAAAAGAACCCTTTACATAGACGGCGATATGCGAAAATCGGTGTTTTTAGAACGCCATAAGATAAGAAAAGACCTTTTCGGCTTGGCGCATTATCTTATCGGTGAAAAGAGCTACGCCGACATTATTAAAAAAACAGTCGTTGAAAACCTTTATATTATTTCTTTCGGCGCGTACCCGCCCAACCCCAGCGAGCTTTTAGCCCAAAAAGCCTTTAAAACGCTGCTTGACACCGCTAAAAACGACTTCGACTACGTTATTATCGACACGCCGCCGATTGCCCCCGTCGTCGACGGACTGACCATATCCTCGGTCGCCGACGGCGTGGTGTATGTGGTTCAGTCCGGCCGGCTGAGCTACCGCTTTGTTGAGGCGACGATGAAACAGCTCGAACAGTCAAACTGCAAAATTATCGGCGTTGTGCTTAACAAGTTCAAGCTAAAGACAATCAAGGGCAAAAATTACGGGTACGGCTATGATTACGGTTATGGCTACGGTTACGGATACGGTTATGGATACCGCAAAAAACAAAATGATTAGCCCGCCATTCGCGATTCCCGCCATTAACGTTTTAGTAGGAAGGTGAGTTCATGCCTCGCAAGCGAGACATTTATTTATTCTTAATCGACACTTTTTTTGTCCTTGGCGTGTGTCTGTTTTGTTTTATTATAACCGGACAGCACAAAGCCTTGGGTTTTAGCGCGCTGTTAAAGCTGGCTTTGATAGCCGTCGCCGTTTATCCCTTATCCCTCCTTGCGTTTGGAACTTACCGCAATCTGTGGCGGTACGCGCGGCCAAAGGAATTTATATTTTGCTTTTTATCGGTAATGGCAGCCAGCGTTTTGTTTTACTCAATAAGCATCGCGGTTATTGTAAAAATCCCGCCGTTATATTTCTTTATACTTACCGCCGCGCTCATAGCAACGGGACTTTGTTTTTTAAGGCTGATGTACCAGATGCTCTTAAGCTATTTAAAAGAAATAAAAGCCCTCCGCGCGAAAAACTTCGCCAACAAAAAAAGGACTTTGATTATCGGCGGCGGCGACGCCTGCAGGACGCTGCTTTTGGAACTGAGCGAAAATTCTTTCCATGAAATCTACCCTGTTTTAATTTGCGACAAAGACCCTAAAAAGCATAATAAACGAATTGTCGGGATAAAAATAATAAGCGATGAAAAGGGTTACGAGTCCATTTGCAGGGAAAACAATATCGAACAGATAATTATTGCCATTCCCTCCGCCGACAACATAGTTCGCGCGAGAATCCTAAAAGAATGCGCCGCCACCAATTGCCCGGTGAAAATCCTCCCGAGGATTTCCGAAATGACGGGAAGCCGCCTTGTTCAGGATATCCGCGACATCACAATGGAAGAACTGCTCGGGCGGGAGCCGGTTCAGCTCACAAACGATGATATTTTAAACGTAATTCAAGGGAAAACCGTTATGGTGACGGGCGGCGGAGGCTCTATCGGGTCCGAACTCTGCCGTCAGGTGGCCGCTCACCGCCCGAAAAAGCTTATAATAATTGATATTTATGAAAATAACGCTTATGATATACAGCAGGAATTAAAAAGGCGGCACGGCGCGGAGATTGACCTTAAGACGCTTATCGGCACGGTGAGGGACAGAGACTGGATTCATAAAATCATAAGCCAATACCGCCCCGATTTGGTTTTCCACGCCGCCGCCCACAAGCATGTCCCGCTTATGGAGGCGTCTCCCGCCGAGGCGGTTAAAAACAACATCTTCGGCACTTTTAACACCGCCGTCGCTGCCGGGGAGGCGGGAGTGGAAAAGTTTATTCTGATTTCCACCGACAAAGCCGTCAACCCCACAAATATAATGGGCGCCACCAAAAGGGTTTGCGAGATGGTGACCCATTCCATGTGCTCGCTTTACCCGAAGACAAAATTTACCTCGGTGCGTTTCGGCAACGTGCTCGGCTCCAACGGTTCCGTCATTCCCTTGTTCAGGGACCAGATTTTAGACGGCGGGCCGGTCACGGTGACTCACCCGGAAATCATACGGTATTTTATGACCATTGCGGAGGCGGCTCAGCTTGTGCTCACATCGGCGGCGTTCGGCAACTGCGGGGAGGTTTTTGTGCTTGACATGGGCGACCCCGTTAAAATTGATGATTTGGCGCGCCAGATGATAAGGCTTTCGGGGCATATCCCGAATGAGGACATCAAAATCGACTACACGGGGCTGAGGCCGGGGGAAAAACTTTATGAAGAACTCTTAACCAGCGAGGAAGGGCTTATTCCCACTTCAAACGAAAAGATTTTTATAGGCCACCAGCCCGACGAGGACGACACGCTCCTCTATTACTACATGGGCAGACTTAAGGAAATCGTGCACAGCCAAGATAAAGACAATGAAATCTCGTTCGAGCAGGGCAACGCCAATATTGAAAAAATCCTGTCAAGCCTTGTGCCGACTTTTCGCAGAATCTCGGAAGAAATGCAAATAGAAGAAAAAGAACATATTGATTTTATAAAAAACGGGTTTACCCCCCAAAAAACAACCGCGGTTCCCGCCGAAACCGGCTGATAATCCCCCTGCCGCCTTAAAGCCACGGGAAAACAGCGGCGGCCTTTTTACGGTGAAATTATAAAATATGACAATAAAAATAACCACTTATAATATTTATTTGAATCAAAATATAGCCGCGACAAAAATTGCCCTTGTCGCGGATCTCCACAATAAGCCGCATGACAATGTCATTGCGGCTTGCAAACTGAATAAGCCCGATTTTATCGCCGTCGCCGGGGATTTAATGGAACTGTTAAACCGTGACGAGAGTATTGACCTCGAAAACAAAATCGGGTTTGAGTTTCTAAAAAAAGCGGCGGCTGTCTCGCCCACCGTTTACTCATTGGGGAACCATGAAAAAAAGCCGGGCAAAACAGCCGCCGAAAAAATAAAAAATACCGGAGCGGTTTTTCTTGATAACAGTTTTGCAACGCTTGGCGGAATAATCTTCGGCGGGTTATCTTCGGGTTATTCTTTGGGGAAGATTAAAACCCCTTTTAACCCCGAACCCGAAACGGCGTGGCTTTCTGATTTCGCTAAAAAAGACGGGGTTAAAATTCTTTTATCTCATCATCCGGAATACTATAAAAAATATATTAAAAAGTATGATATTGACCTTGTTTTGGCCGGACACGCGCACGGCGGGCAGTGGAGGTTTTTCGGCAGGGGGGTTTTTGCCCCCGGGCAGGGTTTTTTCCCAAAATACACAAGCGGCGTATATGAAAACCGCCTTGTCGTAAGCCGCGGGCTGGCGGCAAGAAATAACCTCCCCCGCATTTTTAACCCGCCGGAGTTAGTTTTTGTGAATTTATACGGCAATAAACCCAAATAGCCGAACGCAAAACCCTTTGGGTTAAATAAAAACTGTAACTATATATTGCTTATTGTTTACTTTTTATTTTTGTCGAATATAATATATTTGTGTAAAACTATGTGGAGAAAAATTTATGGATGTTTTTGATTTCCTGACCCTTATCGGCGGATTGTGCCTCTTCCTCTTCGGCATGAACCTTATGAGCAGCCTGCTTGAAAAACAAGCCAGCGGCAAGCTTAAGACAGTACTCTCAAACCTCACCAACAATCCCATTAAAGGCTTCGCGCTCGGCCTTGGGGTGACGGCGGTTATACAGTCGTCCTCGGCCGCCACCGTTATGCTCGTCGGTCTTGTCAACGCGGGCATATTGACGCTGAAACAAACCATAAGCGTTATTATGGGCGCCAACGTGGGCACGACGGTGACCGCTTGGCTTCTCTCCCTCACCGGGATTCATTCCGCGAATACATGGATAAGAATGTTTAACCCCTCTTCTTTTACCCCCATTCTCGCTTTGTTCGGCGTTTCGCTTATGATGTTCTCAAAATCGTCCAAAAAGAAAGATATCGGGGCGATTATACTTGGTTTTGTAATACTTATGTTCGGTATGAAAAACATGTCGGAGGCGGTTTCGGGGCTTAAAGACCTGCCTAAATTCCAAAATATACTCCTTATTTTTTCCAACCCGATCTTGGGGGTGCTCGCCGGCACTGTTCTCACCGCGATAATTCAGTCGTCATCAGCGTCCGTGGGAATCTTACAGGTGCTCAGCTCCACCGGGGTGGTGAGCTACGCGATAGCCATACCCATTATTATGGGTCAGAACATAGGCTCCTGCTCCACCGCGCTTATTTCGGCCGCCGGCGCTTCCAAAGACGGCAAGCGAACCGCCATGGTGCATTTGTACTTTAATATCATCGGCACGATAGTGCTGCTCGGTATGTTTTCCATAGTCAAAGGGGTTTTTAATTACGAGGCGCTGAACAGACCCGCGAGCATTATCGGTATCGCCATTATTCATACTTCTTTTAACCTGATAACCACAATGTTTCTCCTCCCCGCCTCGGGAGCGCTTGAAAAGCTTGCCCGGGTAACGGTGAGAAACGCGCCCGAACCCGAGGAGTTCAGATTGCTTGAAGAGCGGCTTATCGCCTCCCCCGCCATAGCTATCGCCCGCTGCAAGACCATAACCGTAACGATGGCAACCCTTTCGGTTGACGCCATTAAAAAAGCCGTATCAACGCTTTCCCATTTTGACGCGAAAACAGCCGATGCTATCAGGGAAATTGAGTCAAAAGTGGATAAATATGAGGACAGGATAGGGTCCTATCTAATCAAGGTTTCTTCCCACCCCCTCACCGACCGCGACAGCCACGACACCACAAAGCTTCTCCGCTTTATAGGGGATTTCGAGCGGATTTCCGACCACGCCGTAAACATACTTGAATCGGCCGAGGAAATAAAAGACAAAAAAATAACGTTTTCGGACGAGGCGAAACACGAACTCGGCGTGTTGACGGCCGCGGTAAGCGAAGTGCTTGACCTGACGCTTTCGGCGTTTGACAACGAAGACCTTGAAACCGCGCTGTTGGTGGAACCCCTCGAACAGGTTGTTGACTTTTTAAAAGAGCAGATAAAGCTTAACCACACGCTGAGGCTTCAAAAAAATATGTGTTCGATCGAGCATGGCTTTGTGCTGTCTGATATCCTCACAAACCTTGAGCGGGTATCCGACCACTGTTCCAACGTCGCCGCGCTTATGCTTGAAATATCAAAACACGAGGCGCTTGAAATGCATAAATATTTGGCGTCAAGAAAAGTGGGAAGCGAGGATTTTGACAAAAAATATAACGAGTACAAACAAAAATACTCGCTTTGAGCCAAAAAAGTTGCCGCCGTCTTATAAAGGCAACATCGCTTTACATAAAACAAGCCGGTATAATGGTATAATAACCTTAGCGGCGAAGTAATAAAAAATCGCTTTTCAGAAATAAGGCTTTTAAAAAACTTGGGAATGGGGAAACATGGTTAATAACCAAAAAAAACCTTTAAACTTTATAAAAAAGACCGCGTTTATGACCGCGGGCGCGTTTGTTTACGCCGCCGGGGTCGCGGTCTTTCTTGACCCCCATGACCTTGCCCCGGGCGGGGTTACGGGGATTGCCGTTATTATAAATCACTTTACCGGCTGGTACACGGGTATTATGGTGCTTTTGATGAACATACCCCTTATGATAGCCGGGCTTATAAAGTTTGGAAAAGGATTTTTGGTCTCAACCGTATGGGCGACCGTCGCCTCCGGCGTTTTTATGTCGGCGATAACAAAGATTACGGAGGTAAACGGCTATCTCGTTTCAAATGATCTTTTGCTCTGTTCCATTTCGGGCGGAGCGCTTATGGGCTTTGGGCTGGGAATGGTGTTCAGGCAGGGGGGGACTACGGGCGGCAGCGATATAGCGGTCAAGTTCCTCCGCCAAAAATACCGTCACCTCAAGTCGGGCGGGCTGTTTATTATTTTAGACTCGGTTGTGGTTGCCGCCGCGGGGATAGCTTTCAGAAACCTTGAGCTTGGACTTTATTCCGGAGTAGCGGTGTTTGTCTGCTCGCTGGCTTTCAACGCCGTGCTCTACGGCACCGACACCGCGAGACTTGTGTATATCGTTTCGGAAAACCCCGAAAAAATCGCGCGGAGACTGCTTGTCGAGCTTGATATCGGGGTGACCTATGTTCAGGGTTCTGGGGGGTACACAAACCAAGAAAAACTTGTGATAATGTGCGCTTCAAAAAAGCGGGTGTTCCCTCAGGTAAAGCAAATCGTGCGGGAGGAAGACGTCCGCGCGTTTATGATTGTCACCTCGGCGAACGAAATTTACGGCGAGGGTTTTAAGTCAAATATAACATCGGAATTGTAAGCGGCGGGGGAAAGACATCCGCCCTGCCGCTGTTCGCGGTGCGTACTGCCCTTAAGAAAATCTTTATAAATTCTAAAGGCCTTGCGACTTGAATAAAACCTTTCGGGGAATATAATTAATATAGCGGTACGGCAGATATGCCGTTTTTTGCGCTTTAAACTTATTTTTTTTAACCGAGAGGAAAAAACCTTGACCAGAACCCCGCTTAGACAAAGAATACTGCCAAACTACACCCGCGGCGAAGAACTTATGAATATGGTGACCCATATAGTCGGCGGCGGGTTTGGGTTAGCCGTGCTGATCGGAGCCATAATAGTTTCGGTCGCCGGCAAAAACCCTTGGGCGATTTCGTCTTTTACCGTTTACGGCTTTACCGTCGTTCTCCTTTATACGGTTTCAAGCGTTTACCACGGATTAAACGCGAATATGGGAAAGCGGGTTATGCAGGTCATAGATCACTGCGCCATTTATTTTCTTATCGCGGGGACATACACACCTATTCTTCTTGTCGCGATGCGCCCGGCATACCCGGTCATAAGCTGGGTTATGTTTGGAGCGGAGTGGGGGCTCGCCGCCCTTGCGACCACGCTCACCGCGATTGATTTAAAAAAATATGTGCGGTTTTCAATGACTTGCTATATTTGTATGGGCTGGTTAGTGGCAATAGCGATAAAACCCGCCATAAACGCGCTTTCGCTGAAAGGGTTTCTCTGGCTGCTTGGCGGCGGGTTGTCTTATACCGTCGGGGCGGTGCTCTACGGAGTCGGGAAGAAAAAAAAGTATTTTCACTCGGTTTTTCATATTTTTGTAAACTTAGGCAGTCTTATGCACGCCATAGCGATAATTTTTTATATCCTTTAGTATTTATTTTTCCGCTTTACGCTTAAAAAAAGCCGCCAATTCGGCGGCTTTTTTGTTTGCTATTTAAAATTTTTTAACCTCAATGCGTTTAACGACACACAGACAGATGAAAAAGACATAGCGGCGGCGGCGTAGACAGGGGTCAGGCTCACCCCCGCGAAAGAAAATACCCCCGCGGCAAGCGGAATGCCGATACAGTTATATATAAGCGCCCAGAAGAGGTTTTCTTTTATATTCTTCATTACCGCGCCCGAAAGCCTTACCGCCGTCACCGCGCCGCCAAGGTCGTTTGAGGACAGCACCACGTCGGCGGAATCAATGGCGACATATGTCCCCGCGCCTATGGCGATACCCACGTCGGCGGCACTCAGTGCCGGCGCGTCGTTTACGCCGTCGCCTATCATCATCACCTTTTTGCCCTCGCTCTTTAAAGAAGACACTATTTGCTCTTTGCCGCCCGGCAGCACTCCGGCTTTGAAATCGATCCCCAATTCCCGCGCCAGCCCGCTCGCCGAGCTCTCGCTGTCGCCGGTGACCATGATCACCCGCATTTTCTCTTTTAGCCGCGCTATCGCCTCCGCCGAGCTTTTTCTAAGACTGTCGTTAGTTTCTATAACGCCTAAAAACCTGTCGCCGGACGCTACATAAACCGCGGTTTTCCCGGGGGTTACCAAAGCGTCCCCCGCGGCGGCGACCCCGTTTTCAAGCAAAAAGCCAAGGTTGCCCGCCGCGCAGTATTCGCCGTTCACAAACCCCGCGGCGCCCTTGCCGGGAATATAGGCCACGTCGCTGCCTTCGGGAATACTTAATCCGTACTCTTTGGCTTTTTCAATTATGGCTTCGGCAAGGGGGTGGGTGGACACGCTTTCAAGAGAGGCGGCTACCGTTAGTATTTCATTTTCCGAACTTGATGCATCCGCTGTTATTTTGCTCACCACCGGGCGCCCCTCGGTTATCGTCCCGGTCTTGTCAAGCACCGCCGCGCTACACTTGCCCAGCGTTTCAATCGCCTCGGCGGATTTGAAAAGCACGCCCTTTTCCGCGCCTTTTCCCGTGCCCGCCATAACCGAAATCGGCGTGGCGAGCCCGAGCGCGCAGGGGCAGGATATCACAAGCACCGACACCGCGTTTACAAAAGCGGAGTATGTTTTTCCCGCCAAAATCCAGTAAAGAGCGGTGATTAGCGATACGGCGATGACGATGGGGACAAAATACAGCGAGATTTTATCCGCCAGCCTTGCTATGGGCGGCTTTGAGTTGCCTGCCTGCTCTACAAGCCGGACTATTTCGGCAAGGATTGTGTCCTCGCCCACTTTTTCGGCGCGGTACTCAAAATAACCCGAAATGTTTTTTGAGGAGGTCAGCACCTCGTCGCCCTCCGACTTAAACACGGGTTCGTGCTCCCCCGTTATTGACGACATATCAAGCTCTGTCTTCCCCGAAACCACAACCCCGTCTGCCGCGAGCGATTCGCCCGACTTTACGGCGATGATATCGCCCTTTTGTATATCCTCGGCTTTTTTTATAACGTATTCGTCCCCCAGCCTCACCGTCACCGTCTTTGGCGACAAGTCGAGAAGACTTGTCACCGAAGTGTTGGTCGAGCGTTTTGAGCGCGCCTCGAGCAGTTTTCCGAGCGTGACAAGGGTTAGGATTGTCCCCGCCGACTCAAAATACAGCATGTGGTAGTTCCCCAGCGCGGCAAGGATAGCCGAATAGACAAGCGATGAAGTACAGCCCAGCGCCACAAGGGAATCCATGTTCGGATGAAGTCTGACCAGCAGTTTAAACCCGTTTGTAAAGTAGTTGTAATTAATAACGCTTATCGCAAGGGATAAAACCGCCTGAACCACCGCGCGGCCGGGGTGATCGACCTCCAGCCACCAAAACACGGGGAGATGGGTCATATCGGACATTGAGACGTAAAGCAGCGGCAGCAGGAGAAGAGCGGAGAGCAAAAATCTTTTTCTCAGCGTTTTCAGGTTTTTATCAATGGCCTCCCGCCGGGCGCGCTCCCTTTTTGAGCGGTCGCTCTCTTGAATAAAAGCCTCGTACCCCGCGGCGGAAACCGCTTTCATTATGGTTTTTTCATCGACGAGCGCGCTGTCATACTCAACCGTCATATCGTTTGAGATAAGGCGGACTTCGGCGCTTTGCACGCCTTTTATTTGAACCACGGCGCGTGTCACCGAAGCGGAACACGAGGCGCAGGTCATATTTTTAATATCAAAGTTTTGTTTCATATAAAATCACCCAGATAATTTTACACTTATTTTAACCCAAAAACAAGCAAAAACAACTTTATTTTCATTTTAAGCTATGGAATTTAATAATTTTTCGCCCTGCCGCGCTTGATAAATACCCAAATAAAAACAAAAAACATAATAGCGGAAACTTTGGGAAAACTTATAAAAACAGCAATACAAAAGGAGAACGCAAATATGCTTAGCCGAAGAACCGATCTCGCGCTGGAGATAAACGAAATTAAAACCACCGAGGGGAGAAACAAGGGGATAGACCTTTACGAGGAAGTCCAAAACGGGTTTTCCGTGACAACCGTGACAATTTCGCCGGAGGCGGAAAAAGAGGCCGAAAAGCCGGCGGGAAAGTATATCACCGCCGACGTGGGGAGGATATGGGAGACCGAAAGGGAAAAATTTGAGTCTGCCGCGGACGTCATTTCTTCCCTTCTTGGGCGTCTTCTCCCTCCCGTTCCGCCCGACGGAGGAATGTATCTAATAGCGGGGCTGGGGAACGAGAGCATAACGTCCGACGCCGTCGGCCCCAAAGTGATAAAAAAGCTCCTTGTCACGCGGCATATAAAAAAGTCAAATCCCGGTCTTTTCAAAGACGCGGGGTTCGGCTCGCTCGCGGCTATCGCGCCGGGGGTATTGGGGCAGACGGGCATGGAGTCCTCAGACATTGTGGTATCGGCGGCAAAAGACTGCGGGGCGCACTGTATCATAGCCGTGGATTCGCTGGCTTCCCGCAGGCTGTCCCGGCTCGCCACCACCATTCAGCTCGCCGACACGGGGATAAACCCGGGCTCCGGCGTTTATAACGCCCGCGCGGGACTGAACAAAAAAACCTCCGGCGTCACCGTTATCGCGATAGGAGTGCCGACCGTGGTCGACGCCGCCACCCTCGCCGGCGACCTGCTTGAGGAGACGGGGACAAAAGATATACCCGAGGGTATTTCCGAAAAGCTCCTTGCCGGTCGGGGAAAAACCCTGTTTATAACCCCAAAGGAAAGCGATATTATTTCCGAAAAACTCTCCCGGCTTATCGCCGACGCCATAAACCTCACCGTCCACAAAAATCTAACCCTTAGCGAAATGCAGGAATACACCTCATAGCAAAGTCATAGACTTAAGCGGGGGTGTTTAAAGTGTGGGAAATAAAAAAAAAACAAGCGTTTGACGCGGCGAGCTCGGTCTGCACTTTTATTGTCGCCTGCGTGGCGCTTATGTTTGTTTCGGCGTATATAGCAAGTCTTCTGCCAAAAAGCGTGTCGGGGATTATCTATGGCAGCGCAAAGGAACTCTCGTCCGACCCCGCCGACAAAACCCATGGGTTTTCAGAGGAAATTACGGTCATCGACAAGACGGGCGGGTTGTTTTTCCCGTCCGAGAGCGAAGATTGCCCCGAGGGGAGCTATGTCATTGAGGCGGTGAATCTCGCTCGGTACACAAAGAGCCAGAAGCCGCAAATATTTGTGCTCAACCAGACAAACTACACGGTGAACACCGACGACTGCCTAAAGGGCAACCCGCCGGCGGGGAGCGTTTTCGGGGATATGCCGACGGTGCTTATTTACCACACTCACGGCACGGAATCCTACGCGACAAGCGGCATCTATGACGACAACACGCCGTTTCGGTCGGAGGATATAAGTAAAAACGTGGTGGCGGTGGGGGAGGAGTTCGCGAGAGAGCTTGAAAAGCTTGGCGTAAAAGTTATCCACGACAAGAACATGTACGACAAGGACGGCTACGGCGACTCTTACACAAAAAGCGCGAAAGCGGTGAGAGACGCGCTTAAAGAATACCCCTCAATAAGATATGTCATTGACATTCACCGGGACAGCGTGGTGGTGTCTGATAAGCAGGTCAAACTCATTTCATATATCGAGGGCGACCGCGCCGCGCAGGTGATGATTGTCGTCGGCACGGATTCCGGAGGCGGGGTTTACAAATGGCTTAAAAATTTTACTTCGGCGGTAAAACTTCAGGCCTCATTGAATGAAATGTACCCTACGCTCGCCCGGCCGATTTATCTCCGCTCCTCATCGTTTAACCAAGAATTCAGCCCGGGCGCCATGCTGCTTGAAATAGGCTCTTGCGGCAACACGCTTGAAGAAGCCCTTGCCGCGGCAAAATATACGGCAAGGGCAATGGCGGAAGCTTTTAAATAACAATTTTTTAGATTGAAAATATTTTGTTTCAGCGGCCGGTTAAAATATCGCCGGCATCAAATTCGGGGAAGTCATGCTCACCGCCGTCCTCCCCGCGGGAAAGCTCGGGGCGGTAGTCTTCTATACACACTCTGTTGACCGGCTCAAACGACTGATAAATAGAAGATTTGCCCGGGTAGGTGCCGCTCTTGTAAATGTTAAAGAAGTACGGGCGGGTTCTGTCGGTTGGGTAGACATAGCCGGCTCCCAAAAGCTCCGGCTCCACGCAGGTGTACTGGGAATCGGCCACCACAAGGTTTGTCTTGAATTCCCGCGGGGTGATAAGCCGAAGTGACACAGCGATTAGCGAGTCGGGGTTGCAGTCGCAGCCGTCGAGCGACAGCGCCCTTTTGTTTTTGTCCCACATAAACATTATATGGTTTTCGCAATACCCGGTGGGGACTGAATCATAGGTGAAATACCCCGTCAGAATTGTTTGATATTTATTGTCAAGAACATGCTGAAGGTCAACCTTGCAGGCGTCGGTCGGGAGCTTGCCGCTTATGGCGCAGTACTGGGCTTTTATAATGCCGTAGGGCTCGTCAAACGCGGTTTTATAAACCCGGCTTTTTTTGTCAAGGTTCGAATATACCCTGTTGAAAACTTCGATCCAAAGACGGGTGGCGGGGTTATAGGTCATTTTGGAAAGCGATTTGTTGTTGTCGTACCCCACCCAAACCGAGGCGGTGAAATCGGGGGTGTAACCCACAAAATAGCGGTCCCTGTCGTCATTGGTGGTTCCCGTTTTGCCCGCGACTTCTATCTTCGGCGCAAAGGACGGGGAATCGCTGTACCCTTTAAACATATAGTAAGCCGTGCCGTCGGCCGCGGACACAACTCTTTGAAGCAGCTTTGTCATAATATAGGCGGTTTGCTCGGACACCGCCTGTTTTTGTTCGCTCACGCGGTTGTCAATTATTATTTCCCCGTTGGAATCCCTAACAAGCGAAAAAGTCCGTGCCTTGACCACCGCCCCGCCGTTGGCGAGCATGGTGTAGCCTTGGGTGACTTCCAGCGTGGTCACGCCCTCGGTAAACGAGCCCAGCGCGAGCGGGGATACGGCGATATCGCTCTTAATCACGCCGCCGTAATCTTTTCGCTCTATGAGCGTGGTGAACCCCAAATCGTTCACCAAAAAGTTATAACTGTTATACACCCCGATTTGGTTTACAAGTCTGACCGCGGCGGTGTTTTTTGATTTTTCGATAGCCAGCACAAGCGAAATAATGCCGTCATAACCCGCCGGGGAGTTCCCCGGCCAATAGCTTTTGTCGTCTTCGTTATATTCGGTGGGGAGGTCAAGAATGGGCGTGGCGTAACTGATTAACCCCCTGTCAAGCGCGTACGCGTAGGCTGAGAGGGGTTTTATTGAAGAGCCGCACTGCCGTCTTGACATTGTAGCGCGGTTAAGCCCGCGGCTGACGGTTTTTTCCCCCCTGCCGCCCACGATCCCTAAAACAGCCCCGCTTTTGGGGTCCATAACCACCATCGCCGCCTGAGGTTTTACGCCGGTTGTGACGGGGAAGCAGTTATCGTCGCAGAAAACCTCCTCCATAACGGCTTGAATGTCAGGGTCCATATTCACCACGATTTGCAGCCCGCCCGAATAAAGCTTGCGGCTCGCCGTGGTTATGTCAATGTTATACCGCTCCATAAGCGCAGAAGTAACGTCGTCAATAACGGCGTCGATATAGTAAGAGTGAACCACCTCCCCGCCCGTGTCCTCCCCCGTGCCGGTGTCAAGGTAAAGCGGCACGTTATAGGACGCATCGTATTCGGCTTTGGATATATATCCGTTTTCATACATGTTTGTAAGAATAAGGTTGCGGCGTTGGAGGTTGTTGTCGGGGTTTCTTATAGGGTCGTAATAAGTGGGGTATTTGGGTATGGC
This sequence comes from Eubacteriales bacterium, assembly GCA_041672465.1. Taxonomy (GTDB): domain Bacteria; phylum Bacillota; class Clostridia; order Oscillospirales; family CAG-382; genus UBA1206. Next base: position 23,869 of record JBAYZO010000002.1, on the reverse strand, counting down.
GGCAATCGCGGCGCACTCCACAAGGGTGAGGTCTTTGAGCTCTTTGCCGAAATATGTCCTTGCCGCCGCCTTTACCCCGTTTGTGTTTTGAGAAAGCGAAATGACGTTTAGGTACATTTCTAAAATATCGTCTTTTGAGTAATGCTTCTCAACGTAAAGCGCCCTGAAAATTTCCTGAACCTTGCGCTGGATAGTGGTCTCGTTGTCCTGAGACACGTTTTTAATAAGCTGCTGGGTTATGGTGCTCCCGCCGTACATCCCCCCGCCGGGGATAAAATAATTAAGCACCGCGCCGAGCGTCCGTTTTATATCCACTCCGTTATGAAGGATAAACCGCTTGTCTTCAATTGATATAATGGCGTCTATTAAGTGCTGGGGTATTTCTTTATAGTCCGCCCACAGGCGGTTTTCCGAGCCGTGGAGCGTGTCGCCGTCAAGCAAAATCTCGTTCCCCGCCTCGTCGGTATAGTACATTGTGGTGTTGAGCGATGAGTCGAACTTAAGGTTTGTAAGCCCGTCATAGGTCGCGTCTATGTTTGAGTGGATATAAAGCAAAAAGGCGCAGCTCACCACAACGCCGGTTATAACCCCCACGATCAAAAACGTAAACAGAATATTAAGGCAAAAGGTAACGGCTTTCCATAAAACGAGAAGGGTTATTTTAACGGGGTACCAAATCGCGGACTTGGCGATAAGCCGCGACACCACTCCCGCCTTTTTAACCCGTCTTTTTACCCCCTCGCCGGGGTTGGCGCCGTCTTCTTTTTGAACCGAGCCGGGGCTTTTTGACTTTTTAAGGTTTATCATTTGTTCTTTTTGACCTCAATTCCCAAACTGCTCTCGCCCGGGGTAATCGCGGTATGGCTTTGGGACGAAATAAAACACGCGTACCCGTATATTGTGCCTATAACTATTATAAACATTCCCATTATTATGCCGAACCATTCTATATCAAATGAATAATTAACTTTGAGATCGGCGGCGAATCTTTTTACCTGAATGTAGTTAAACAAATTATTGACCACCGAATAAACCACCCCGCCGACCATGACCAAAACCCCGGTATAGTTTATATGCTTCGCGTTTTCCTCGCTCAGCACTTTTCCCTTGACGACATTTGTAAACAGCTTTGAGGTAAGCCTTAGCGCCATCGCCGAAAAAACAAGCGTCACGCCATAGGAACAAAGCTTTGCGTAAACCACAAGCTTAATGTGCGACAGGGTGATATCACTTGCCGGGGAAACTATCTTAAGCCCGTTCCCAAGCTTCAGCGAATAGGAAGTAATCTCCCCAAAACTGTCGCGCAGGGCTTTCATATGCGGGGGGAGGAGCATTTTGCTGACGTCGGTGCTTACAAACACAAGAATCAGCCCGACGACGGCAAACAGAGCGAACATCACCAAAAACACATAAAACAATATTCCGAACAGCGGCGCGAGAATTTTTAAAAACGCCACCGCGCGTCCGTACCGCCCGAGAAACCCTCTTGCCTTATGTAAGATAGCCATTTCACTTATCCTCCTTGTCCTTAGTCTTTATTGCCACGTTTTCCCCGCCGAGAATTTCTTTAAGCTCGTCCACAAGACGCTTCGCGGGGTTACAGAAAATATCCTTTGAAACCGAAAGGGATTTTTTTGTCTCGTCATAAATATAAAGCTTTCCCCGCCCTTTGTTTTCTTTTATCCTCGCGAGCGCCGCACCGAGAAAGTCTTTGTTGTCGGGGGTGAGCTTAAGGTAAAGATCGGCGTTTTGGGGGGGCATCTCCCCGTCCGGCTTTGAGGGGTAAACCGCCCTTAAGACAATCTTCAGCACGTCCTCGCCCTCTCCGCCGAAGGGTTCCTCAAGCGCCGCCTCGCCGGTAATAAGCACAATCCCGCCCTCCGCGAGAACAGACGAGTATTTTTCAAGCAGCGCGGGGAAGACAATGACGTCGGCCTCGCCGGTTAAGTCTTCGGCCGTGAGGTAGGCCATAAGCTTACCCGCTTTGGTTGCCTTTTTTCTAAGCTGTTTTATCTGACAGTTTAAGTTAACGACTTGCTTTTCCGGTATTATATCGTTTTTAAGGTCGTAATACAAGTCTTTAATGGTTACCGAATTAGTACTTTTTGCAAATTTTTTGTAATGATTAAGGGGATGCCCCGAAAAATAAACCCCGGTGAGCGCTTTTTCAAAGCTTAGGATTTCTTTTTCCGGGTATTCGCTTATGTTCGGGTAGACAAGCTTAAGAGGGGAGTAATTTTCCTCAACGGACTCAAACAGCGATATCTGCCCGAACTTCATTTCTTCTCTCATCCCCGAGACGGCGTTCAGCGCCTTGCTTATGGTGGAAAACATCCTGCTTCTGTAAACGCCAAAACAGTCGCACCCCCCCGCCAGCACCAGCGATTCAAGCGTTTTGGTGTTGGCGGCGGTAAAAACACGGCAGATAAAGTCCTCGAAAGATTTATATTTTCCCCCATTTTCCCTTTCGGCTTCGACATGCCCCGCAAAGTTTGAGCCCACATTTTTTATGGCGGCAAGCCCGAACCGAATATGTTCCTCGTAAATGGCGAACGCCCTGCCGCTCTCGTTTACGTCGGGGCCGAGCACCCTAATGCCAAGCTCCCCGCATTCGGCTATATACTCGTTTATTTTCGCGCTGTCGCCGATTACGGAGTTAAGGAGCGCGCACATATACTCGATGGGATAATGGCATTTTAAATACGCAGTGCGGTAGGAAACCACGGCGTAGGCGGCCGCGTGGCTTTTATTAAAAGCGTAACTCGCGAACGCCGCCATAGAGTCGAAAATTTCTTCGGCTGCTTTCTTTTTAACCCCGTTTTTAACGCTGCCGGCGATAAAACCCTCTTTTTCCCTTAGTATATCCTCGTGCTTCTTTCTTGCCATGGCGCGGCGGATAAGGTCCGCCCTGCCGTATGAATACCCCGCGAGCGTTCTGAAAACCTCCATGACCTGCTCTTGGTAAAGCATACATCCGGCGGTGGGGTCGAGTATTTTTTTAAGGAGCGGGGTGGAATAGGATATTTCCCCCGCAGAAGCGCGGTTTTTTAAATATTCGTCAATAAACTGGGCGGGTCCCGGGCGGTAGAGGGATATCACCGTAATTATATCCTCGAAATTTTTCGGCGCGAGCTTTGACAGGAGTGACCTCATGCCCTCGCTTTCAAGCTGAAAAACCCCCAGCGTCTTCCCGGAAGACAACATTTCGTAAGTTTCAATGTCGTCCTCGGATACGGTTGTTATATCAAAATCGCCGTCGATAAGCTTCACCAATTTTTCGGCGTCGCGGATAATAGTAAGGTACCGGAGGCCGAGAAAGTCAATTTTTAACAGCCCGAGCTCGGCGACGGCGTTCATGTCAAACTGGGTGACGACGGCGTTGTCGTTTACCGAAAGGGGGAGATAATTTGTTATTGGCTTGTCCGTTATCACAACTCCGGTGGCGTGCGTAGAGGCGTTGCGGGGGCGCCCCTCAAGCTTTTTGGCAAAATCGAGAAGTCTTTTTACCTTCGGGTCGGAGGAATATGCATTTTTAAGTTCCGGGCTTTGGGAAAGCGCCGTGTCAAGCGTTATCCCAAGGGTTCGGGGAATTGTTTTCGCTACAATGTCGACGTCGGCGTAGCTCATGCCCAGCGCCCTCCCCACGTCTCTCACCGCTCCGCGGCACTGGAGGGTGCCGAAAGTTATAATCTGCGCCATATGGTCTACGCCGTATCTCCCCGCCACATACTCAATGACTTCCCCCCGCCTCTCGTCGCAGAAATCAATGTCAATGTCGGGCATGGAGGCGCGCTCGGGGTTTAAAAACCGCTCGAACAGCAGGTCATATTTAATGGGGTCGACATCTGTAATCCCCAGCGTATAAGCGGCAAGGCTTCCCACCGCCGAACCCCTGCCGGGGCCGACGGGGATCCCCTGCCGTTTTGCGTAGGCGACAAAGTCATGCACCACAAGAAAATAGTCGTCAAACCCCATTTGGTGTATCACCGACAGCTCGTATTCAAGCCGCTTGACATACGCCTCTTTGTCTTTTGATTTCCCGAAAGCTTCAAGCCTGCGTCCAAGCCCCTCCTCGCAAAGCTCCCTTAAATAACCCGCGGGCGGCAGAGCGTTCGGGGGGTCAAACCGCGGGAGCCTGAACGACGAAAAATCAAACTTAAACCCGCACATATCGGCGATTTTAACCGTGTTTTCGGCGGCGTCGGGGATGTCCTTAAACAGTTCGATCATTTCTTCGGTTGATTTAAGGTAAAACTCGTTTGAGGGGAGGGCGAACTCTTTGTCGCCCAATGTCCCGCCCGTGGAAATCGCCATGAGAAGTTCTTGGGTTTCGGCGTCTTCTTTTGAAATATAATGAACGTCGTTTGTGGCGACAAGCGGGATATCGCATTCCCGCGCAAGCTTTATTAAAACATGGTTTACCTTGTTTTGCCCCTCCGCGCCGTTGCGCTGGATTTCAATAAAAAATCTATCCCCAAAGGCTTTTTTAAGCTTCAGCGCGGTTTCTCTCGCGCCGTCCGTGTCGCCCGACTCTATTCTTTTTGACAGCACCCCCGACATACACCCCGAGAGCGCGAAGAGCCCCCCCGCTCTTTGGGCAAGCTTTTCCATATCGGTGCGGGGTTTGCGGTAAAACCCCTCGAGAAACGAATCCGACACAAGCTTAACGAGGTTGCGGTAGCCCTCCTCGTTCTGAACCAAAAGCACAAGGTGATAGGGGTTGATATCGGCGGGGAAGGTTTTGTCTTCCGCCCTCCGCGGCGCGACATAGACTTCGCAGCCGATTATCGGCTTTATCCCCTGCTTTTCACAGTGTTTATAAAAATCCACGGCGCCGTAAAGCGCGCCGTGGTCGGTGCACGCCACGGCTTTCTGACCCAGCGCCGCCACCCTGCCGGGGAGCTCCGCCACCCGGCACTCGCCGTCGAGCAGTGAGTATTCCGTGTGTAAATGGAGGTGGACAAAGTTTATTTTACGCAGCCCCTTTATAAATTTTATTTGTTGTTAACATATTTAAGCGAAAGCTCCGAGATTTTCTTAAGCCGGTGGTAAAGACCCGATTTTGAAATGGGTTTTTGGTGGAGAGCCCTTAATTCATCAAGGGTGAGCGACGGGTTTTCAAGCCGAAGCCTCGCCGTTTCCCGCAGTTCCTCGGGGAGTTTAGTAAAATCCTTATGGCGCATGATTTCCCTTATCGCCTCCCTTGACTGAGCGGAGGCGGTGGCGGACTTGTCAAGATTGGCGAAATCGGCGTTGTTTTTGCGGTTCGCGTCCCGTTTCATTGACTTTAGCACGCTTATTTCCATAAGACCGAGCGCTTCTCTCACCGCCCCCACTGCGGCCAAAAAGTCGCCAATCGCCTCGCTATCCCGGATATACACAATTGGTTTTGATTTTCTCGTCCCCCGCAAAAAGGGGATTTTGCTCTTGGCAAGCGCGCTTTCGGCAAGGCCGGCGCCCGCGCCTGAAAAAGCCACATAATACTGTTTTTCCGGGTTACATATTGTCCCGGAGGTTATAAAAACCCCCCTTAAAAAGCAGCGGAAGTCATTTTCGCACTTGCTTTCCGGCGCGCCGAGCCTAAGCCCCGCCATAAACGCCTGCTCGCAGCAGGGGTTTTTGTTTTGGATAGCCATAAGGCTTTGTTTGAGCTTTGCCGAATAAGACATTTATGAACATTCCTTTTAAGCAATACGCAAACTCATTTGAATTTTCACTTATAAACTTTATAAATTCAGGAAACAGCAATCTTTTTAATGGTTTCGGCTTGCCGAAATTGCAGTCGTTCAGACTGCAAAGATAAAAAGTTGCTCTTAAAACTATTCTCCTATAATTTTTATTTCTTCTTCCAAAACCACACCTGTTTTGGCAAAAACCGTTTCTTTTATATGTTTTATAATTTTCAGCATATCCGACGAGGTCGCCGACGCGGCGTTTATTATAAACCCCGCGTGTTTTTCCGACACTTTCGCCCCGCCCACGGAAAACCCCTTAAGCCCGCAGTCCTCAATCAACTTCCCCGCGAAAAACCCGGCCGGCCGCTTAAAAACCGAACCGCAGCTTGGGTATTCAAGGGGCTGTTTTGCCCGCCTTGTCGCCATATATTCTTCCATTTTCGCCTTGATTGCTTTCCTGTCGCCCTTTTCAAGGACAAAAGAAGAAGATAAAACCACAAGATTGCTGTCGCTGACCACGCTTTTTCGGTGGCCGAACCCCATTTCCCCCCGCTTTAGGGTGAAAATACCTTTTTCCGGCGAATAAAGCTTTACGCTCTCGACAATATCTTTCATTTCCCCGCCGTAGGCGCCCGCGTTCATGACCACGCCGCCCCCCACGGTGCCGGGGATCCCGTATAAAAACTCACCGCCTGTCAGGGAATTTTCAAGCGCGAATCCCGCAAGCCGCGACATATCGACCCCCGACTGGGCGGTTATAATGTTTCCGCTGAGCGCTATTCCCTTTAGCCCGGCGGTAAGAATAACGCACCCCCGCACCCCGCGGTCGGTGATAAGCGTGTTGGTGATATTGCCGAGCACAACGACGCTTTGTTTATTTTTATATTCTTCAAGCGCCGCGACAAGCTCTTCTTCGCTCTCGGGTATCAATAGTATATCGGCGGAGCCGCCCGTTCGGAAAGAAGACCGTACGCTTAGGCTTTCGTCAAACAATGTAGTCATAAATAACCATATCCCCCGGCTTTAGAATTTAGGGGGGCTCGGAAAGAACCCCCCTTTGACCTTTTGACTTGTCAGACGCCGGCGTTTAACTTTTTAAGAAGCGCGTCGACATCCGTACCGTGAACCTGGCAGGCTTCCTCAATGGTCTCGGACCTTGAGGCGGGGCAGCCGAGGCAGTGCATGCCTATTTCAAGGAAATATTTTGAAAGCCTTGGGTCCGCTTCCAAAACCTCCCCGATAAGAGTTTCTTTTGTGAAAGTCATAATTGTTTCTCCTTTTTTTTGGTTTTAAGTCTTATATTTATAAACATCATCGCGAATTGAATTACCGCGAAGAAAGTTACCGAAATTAAAATCGGCGGCAGGCTGTCCGCCGGCGAGATGGGAAAGTAACCGAATATACGGGAAAACCTTGGGACTGACAGCGCGAGCGCCGTTATCCCCGCCGAAAAAGACAGCGCTATGGTAAAGTTGTAGTTCCGGTAAAACCTGCTTAAAAGAGCGAGCCCGCTCTTTTTCGGCCCCCCCGCGCCGCCGCCCATTAGCGCGAACAGCGCTATGAGGATAAAATAAGCCAGAAGTGACGAGGATTTTGCCTTTGGGGTTCCCGCCCCCGACACAAACCCCGAGACAAGGCAAATGGCGGCGGAGGCGACAGAGTAGAGAAGCGAGTTTAAAAAGCTTTTGGAAACCGACGCGGGCGTGACCTCATAGCCTTTTTCGGCAAGGATTTTTCGGTTGTCGGGGGAGAACGCGGGGGCGAAGGCAAGGGAAAACCCGAATATACTGTTGATTATCATCCCGAACAGCAGCACGTCTTTAACCCCGAAAGGGAGAGAGCCGAAGATCAAAACGGAAAACAGCGCCCAGAAGAACAATATGAAAAACCCCGCCGTCATATACCCCACCGTGTCGCTTATCCGCTTTGTGGCGAGCTTTGCCTGCTTAATGGATTCCACGACGGTGTCAAACCCGCCGTCGATAAGCTTTACGTCGCAGGCGGAGGTAAGCGCGTCCATGGCGCCCTTTGACGCCACAAACGCGGCGTCCGCCTCTCTTACAAGCTTTGCCTGACTTATCTGCGAAACCGAAACGGCGATCTTTTTTTTGTTTTGCTTTTTCAGCCTTAATATGTAAAGCCACTCGTCGTCGGTGAGGTTTACAAACAGACGGTATTTGTCACAGTTGGCGATAAACAGGCCTTCCTCGGTCTCGCGGAGGATTTCGCTTGTGCAGATTTCGCTCTCATCCGCTATTATGCCGGTGTTTTTCGCCATATTAAGGGCGGTGTAATAGGAATCGCCCGAAAACGCCAAAGTTTCTATCCCCGCCTGTTCGCACTTAAACACGGCGGAGGCGGCGTCTATTTTCATGGAGGTGTAAAACCCCGCGAAGCCCAAGAAAACCAGTTTTTTCTCGGCGGCGATATCGCGGAGGGTGTCGGCGCTTGTGTAGCCCAAAGCCACGGCGATGGGAATTTGGGTCTTTGTCATTTCCAGCGCCTCGCCCAAAAGCCTTGCCTTTGACTTTTCGTCAAGGCGGTAGTTTTTGCCTTCTTTTCTGTAACCCGCGCACCTCGCGATAACGTTTTCGGGCGAACCCCGGAGGATAACGCAGCTTTTGCCGTCAAGCAGCCCCAACACCCTGCACATCTCGCCCGAGCTGTCATATTCGGTCTCAATGCGGTAAAAGTCTTTTTTAAACTCGTCGTAGCTGAACCCCGCCTGTGAGGCGGCTTTTAAAAGCGCCAGCGTGTAGGCGCTGCCCTCGTAAATTTCGCCCGTTGTTGCCTTTGGCTTTTTTTGTTTTGATTTAACTTTTGCCGTTGCCGTTGCCATTGTGTCTTTAAGCTTTTCTTTTACCGCCGAGCAGAGCAGCAGCGCCCTTATAATATCCTTTGACCTTTGTTTGCTCTGCCTTGTAAAAGGCGATATGCTTACGCAGTCATAAAAACTTTCAAGGATAGTGTCCCTCGGCGGGAAAGCGGTGGATTTGCCGCACATAACGGTGTCGATTTCCGCGATGCGGTCAAAAGAGTCGAGGTTCCTGTATATGCTCCCCCTTTTCATGGCGTCGGAAACGCTCTTTGAAAGCGCGAACGAAGACAGGGCGAAAGTGGTGTCGGTTAGCGTCGCCGCCCCGACGGCAAGGGATAAAATAAAGGTTTCGGTAAGCTTTACCCCTCTGGCGAGCCCCGACAAAAGAAGAATAATCTCCGCCGCTACCGCGCCGAAAGCAAGTATCCGCCCCGATTTCTGAACGCTTTGGAGGTATTTTGGGAGGGTTGACAGCCGGCTTTTTTTATTTTTTCGGCTTATAAGCGAGCTTTTGCCCGTAGCGCAGACCACAGCCGTGGCGCTCCCGCCGGTGACGACGGTCCCCGCGTAGACCATGTTTTCATACACCGCGTCTTCCCCCGAGCCGGCGAGAAATCTCGCGTCTTTAGGGGCGGCTGCCGCCCTGCCGCTGACCGGCGTTTCAAGCACGGTGAGGGACATACATTCGATAAGCCGCGCGTCGGCGGGAACAACGTCGTCGGTTTCAAGCGCTATTATATCCCCCGGCACAAGCGAGCGGGAGGTGGTGACAAAAACCCTGCCGTCCCGGACGACGGCCGCGGTCGGGGAGGACGCCCTTCGCGATTTGTCAAACACCTTGCCGGCTCGGGATTCTAAAATCCCGTTGAGGAGCGTTATTGCCGCCAGCGCCGCCGTCATAAAGAGATACTCCCTGCCGCCGCCGAACGCGAAGAACAAAAGCGAAGAAAACGCCAAAAAAACACTCACAAGGTTTTTAAGCTGTCGTTTTATTGATTCCAAAAACCCCACCGGAATGTTTTCCGTCATGGCGTTGTCGCCGTAAACCGCCCTTTGGCGCTTGACCTGCCTTAAGCTTAGTCCCTTTGAAATATCAGAGCCGAAAAACCCGGCAACCTCATGCGGGTACATTTCCGGGAAGGTGAGTTTTTCAGTCGAAAGCCGCCGCGCCGAAGCGGCGGTAAAGGTATTGACCTTTGGGTATTCGGAAGGGACCGCGTCGTTTTGAGGCATTTAAAACTTCCCTATTTGCGGACGAACGTACAGCCGACCGCCAAGTTTCCGTCTTTCGGCTTTGTCAGTATGATTTCGACTATGGGGTTTTCATAGCTGTTTATTATTTCCGCCGCCGCTATGTCTTCTATTTCTGTCTGAATAAGCCGCCTGAGGTTTCGCGCCCCGTATTTTTCGCTGTAACCCTTTTCGGCGAGAAGCCCCGCCTCCTTGCGGGTGTATTTCAGCTTTATGCCTTTTAGCGAAAGCGCTTTTTGAAGGTCGGAGAGCATTATCATCGTGATATCCGTAAAGTTTTCACGGGTTAGTCTGTTGAAGACTATCACATCATCCACTCGGTTTATAAATTCCGGGCGCAAAAACTGCTCGAGGGCTTTTTTAACTTTGTCCTCGTCGCTCGAGCGGAACGTCGCCGAAAACCCCGCCGTTGCCGAGACGTCTTTGTTCCCCGCGTTGGTGGTCATGACCACTACGGCGTTTTCAAAATTGCACACTTTTCCGTGGGCGTCGGTGATCCGCCCGTCGTCAAGGATCTGGAGCAAAATGTTAAGCACGTCGGGATGGGCTTTTTCAATTTCATCGAACAGCACCACGCTGTAAGGCTTGCGGCGGATTTTTTCGGTGAGCTGACCCGCCTCGTCATAGCCGACATACCCCGGCGGCGAGCCGATTATCCGAGACACCGAAAATTTTTCCATAAATTCGCTCATATCAAGCCTTATAAGAGTTTCGGGCGAGTCGAACAGATATGACGCCAAAACCTTGACGAGCTCTGTTTTACCCACGCCCGTGCTCCCCGCGAATATAAACGACACGGGTTTTCTTTTATAGCTTATTCCCGCCCGGCTCCGCTTGATAGCCCGGGTGAGGCGGTTCACCGCTTCGTCTTGGCCAATTATGCGCTTTTTGATTTCGGTTTCCATTTTGTCTATTTTTTCAAATTCGTTTTCGCTTATGCTGGTGGCGGGAATACCCGTCCAAACCTCAATGACTTTGGCTAAATCCTGAGTGCTGAGGTATAATTTATCGCGCCGCGAGGACAAGATATCAAACCTTTCCCCGCATTTGAGAAGACGGGTTTTATAGTCGGCTATGGTTTTATAATCTTCCTCGGTTTTTGTCTCCTTGCTCTCGGCGGCCTCCATCGCCGCTTTTAACCCTTTGATTTCGGCCGAAACCGATTCTATTTCGTTTACCACCGGGGAATTCATCGCAAGGTGAGAGGCGGCCTCGTCGAGGAGGTCTATCGCCTTGTCGGGGAGATATCTGTCGGTGATATAGCGTTCGGAAAGCCTGACGACCTCGGCGATTATGGAGTCGCCGATCTTAATGCCGTGGAAATCCTCATAGTATTTTTTGATCCCGCGCAAAATCGCAACCGTGTCTTCTTCCGACGGCTCGTTTATCATAACCGGCTGGAAACGGCGCTCGAGAGCGGCGTCGTTTTCAATATATTTGCGGTACTCGTTAAGAGTTGTGGCGCCGATAAGCTGAATTTCCCCGCGGGAAAGCGCCGGCTTTAGGATATTGGCGGCGTTAAGGCTCCCCTCTGCCGAGCCCGCCCCCACGATAGAGTGAATCTCGTCGATGACGAGAATAATGTTGCCAAGCTTTTTAACGTCGTCGATAAGCCCCTTCATGCGGTTTTCAAACTGGCCGCGGAACTGAGTCCCCGCGACGATTGCCGTCATATCCACAAGGTAGACTTCTTTGTCCCTAAGCTTGTAAGGCACGTTCCCGGCGGCTATTCGCTGGGCGAGGAGCTCCGCCACCGCGGTTTTGCCGACGCCCGCCTCGCCGATAAGGCAGGGGTTGTTTTTTTGCCTGCGGCAGAGGATTTGCATGACGCGGGTGAGCTCGGTGTTCCTCCCCACAACGGCGTCAAGCTTGCCCTCGCGGGCGTGCTGGGTGAGGTTTATGCAAAATGTATCAAGGAATTTGGACTTAACCTGCCTCCCCCGCTGCTGGGGCGGGTTTTCAGGCTCGTCGCGCTTTATAAGCGGGTTTTCCTTGTTGCCGAAAATAGCCGAAAGGTCAAGCGCCGGCGCCCTGCCCTCCCCGTCCGGGGAAGCGTCGCCGCCGATTACCTCGGGGAGCATATCGTTGAGTTCCTCCGCCATGCGGTTGAAATCATCTTCGGAAATTCCCATTTTCTTGAGTATCTCGTTTTCCGGCTTTATGCCGATTTCCTTGGCGCACTGAAGGCATAAACCCTCGTTTTTAACCTCCGCGCCTATTTTTCTTGTAACATATATAACGGCGACCCGCTGGTGACAGCGATCGCAAAGTTTTCTTATCATTGCTTGTAACCATGCCTTTCATATGTTCGCGAACATCGCGCTTTAAATAACCTGCCTAAACGGCGGTTTTAACTGATTATATCAGGTGTTTAGATGTTTTCCCGGCAGTTCCCGCCGGATTTTTTGATAAATTTTATGTATACCCGTAAAAAGTACATCAAAAGGGAAAAGAGCATGGCGGCAGCGGAAATCACCGCCATGACAATAGACAACGCCCTGTTGTCGTAAAACAAAATGAGAAGCCCGAGCGTCACCGCGAGAACGCAGGTGGCGAGTTTCCCGTACCACATTGACACCACCAACTCTTTGGCGCCTTTTTTCGCGAGAACTATCCCCCCCGCGAGCAGGAGAAGATCCTTGACAAAAATGATCGCCGCCAAAATTATTCCTATTTTGGTTTTTACCGCGATACACACAAACGCCGTCGCCTGCATAAGCTTATCCGCCAGGGGGTCGATTATTTTCCCCGCCTCGGTCACCCAGTCATGGCTTCGCGCCAGATACCCGTCGACAAAATCCGTTATGCCGGCGAGCACGAAAATCGCCAGCGCTATGGCGCGGTTATGGTCAAAGGAGCTGAAAAAGACCGCCGCGAAACAGGGTATGAGTAAAAGCCTCAGGATTGAGAGCAGGTTTGGAATTTGTCTTTTTTCAAAAATCCTCATTTTAAAGATTGCCTTTCGTGGCCGGTTTTGCTTTTTTCAGCGCGCTGAAAACGCGGGGCCGGCCGCTTTACTTTTTTACTTCTCAAATATTAAAAAATCCAAGAAAAAACATTAATTTTTGAAAACCATTTAAAAAGAATGGTTGAGGAGGTGTTAATTTTTGAGACAAGGGCTATGTCTTTCGCCTGAAAGTAAGGCAGCAGCAAGTTGACTACATAGCAGAAGATGCTGACTTTTATCACCGCCAGCGCAATGCCGAGGAGGATTCCCAAAAGCGTGTTGGCCTGTTTCAGCACCGGGAGCACGCAGACCTTGTCGAGGACGAAAGCCACGAGTTTTAAGGCGATTATCGTCCCGAAAAACAACACCACAAAGGCGAGAATCATAGCGATTGCTTTGACAAGGGGTTCGGAGATAAAATTGACCATTTCATCTTTTAAGTCTTCCGTCTTGCCCTGTTTCCACTGCTGCCATTTTGCATCAAATTCATCGCCGTCGATGCCTATAATATTTAAAAGTTTTGTAAATTCGGATTGATTTTTAACCTCGTCGGGGTCGTAGTTGTCGTCAGTAGACGAAACCATCTTAGCCAACCGGGAATTGACCTCGCTCCTCACGGTATCCGCGGCGGGGCATTTCAAAAACACCGACTGAAGTTTCGGCGCGAACGCCATCACCACGACAATGGCGATAACAATGCTGCCGATACTTATGGCGGTTTTAACAAAACCGTTCTTCGCGCCGAAAAAAACCGAAAGACCGATAATTATCGCAATAATAATATCAAGAACCGCGCTCATGTTATGTTATCCTTTCCTTTCTATACGCCGCGAGCCTTTGCCGGCGGCCGGTTTGGGTTTTGTTTTATTGCCGCGTTTTGTTGTCGCCGTAAAAAAAATGTGTTTTTATGTTTTTGCTTTATTCGTTTTTATAAAAGACGGCTTTGCCGCTGTAAAGAAAAACCACTCTGCCGCCGCTTTTATCATATAACGCCGAAATATATGTAAGGCCCGCGTCTTCTTGTTTTACTACCAGTATATCGGGAAGTTTTATTGTGTACAGTGTGCCGACACTGTAAATATATGCGCAGTCGCCTATGATATCCATAGCGGGAACGTCGTTGCGGTAGGACTTTTCCCCTAAAAACTCCCCGGCCGAGTTATAAAATTTAAGGGTTGACGCGTTGGAGAGCCCCGCGGTGGCAAGAGAGAGCGCGATATAGTCGTCGGTAAACGCGAACATTTTAGGCATTTGGTCTCCAAAGCTGATTTTTCCCGTCTCCCCCCCCTGCCTTTCATAGATCCTGACGGCTTTGTTTGTCATAAACAAGAAAGAGCCGTCTTTTAAAAACCAAACCTTCCAAGGGATCTCGTCAGGATATTCAAAAGATATCATTACCCCCGCGTCGGTAACGTCAAAGACATAAAGCCCGCCTAAAAACCTGCCGTCCGGGGTGTTTGTGAGCGTGCAGGCAGCGGCTCTTTTGCCGTCGGGGGAAAGCCCAATGCCCGACGTGTACCTGTCGGCGAAATAGTAGTAGTAAATTATTCTGAATTCGCTGTCGTAGACTTCTATACCCGAACGGTAGCCCTTCGCGGCGGTCAGCACGGCAAAACTGCCGTTTTCGGAAGCGGCAAGGTCGTTTATGGGGTAGGAAAAAGTCTTTGTAAAGAGCTTGGCGTAAACGGAATAAATATTAAGCACAAGCCCGCCCCTGTCGCTCACCACAATGTTGTTGCCCGCCGCAAGACACATGGGGTCGCTGTAAAACCCGGTGTCCTTTAAAAACCGCTGACCCGAAATATCAAATATCTGCACTCCATTGGTATCGACAACGGTGAGATCCCCCCCCGCCATAACCGCGATAACCCTGCCGGCGGAATCAAAATTTATTGACAAGCCGTCTTTGGCGGTATTTTCGTTATTGACCGAAAGGAATTTCAGCATATAGCGGAAATTGTCCATGGATAAGGTTTCGTTAAAAAAGGTAAAGCTGAAAATTATGAACAATATCAGTAAAAACAGAGTCAGGTACTTGGCGTACCCCGTCCATTTCGCGTAGGATTCATATTGGGCGGAAGCCTTTTCTTCTCTTGATTTAGGCCTTCGCCTTTTTGATGAAAAAATAGAAAACGCTCCCAATTCTTTTACCCCAAAAAAACATTTTTATTCATTAATCGGCTAATAGAACACTTTATTTAAATATAAGCCGCGGGCCGGCATGGTTTTGCCGGCGAACACCCTTGATTTTTCCCCGATAATTTCTTCGGGAGAAAGGCAAAACTTTCCCGAGCAAATCTCAAGCGCCGTTCCCACCATTATCCTGACCATGTTATATAAAAACCCGTCCGCCGCGACATAGATTTTAACAAAATCGCCTTTTCTTTCGGCTTTAAAATACCGGACATCCCTGACGGTGTTTTTAACCCCGCTGCCCCTTGCCATAAAAGAGACAAAGTCGCGCTTCCCCGCAAAGCCTGCCCCGCAGGCGTTTATTTCATCGACGTCAAGAGGTTTTTTATACATATAGGCGGTGTTTTTGTAAAAGACGTTTTTATAAGGCGAGTTCCAGATGAGATACATGTATTCCTTGCCTTTGGCGCTGTATCTGGCGTGAAAATTGTCTTCGGCGTCAAAAGCTTTTAAAACGCATATGTCGTCGGGGAGAAGTCTGTTTAGCGCGAGCGGAAACCGATCGGGCGGGATAGGCGAGCATATGTTGAGGTGGCAGTAATATTCGTTGGCGTGAACCCCCGCGTCGGTCCGGCTGCACCCGGTAACTTTAACGCTGCGGCCGAGTGTTTTCTCTATGGCGTTTTGAAGGGTTTTTTGAACCGACGCGCCGTTTGCCTGAACCTGCCAGCCGCTGTATAGCGTGCCGTTAAAAGAAATCACAAGGGCTGTCTTCATTTTTTATTAATAACCCCGCTTTTTTTATGGTGTCCGCGGCCGCGGAAAACATTTTGGGGGGAAACCAAGCCGCTTTTTAGTAACTTTTTATATATTAAGCTCAAAGTTGTTCAGATAAAAAACCCCCGCGCAGGCAAGCAGCATAACGCCTATCATTATAAAATCCCCCGCTTTTACGTTCAGCACCTTCATGCGCGTTCTCCCCTCGCCGCCACGGTATAAGCGGCATTCCATCGCCTCCGCAAGCTCGTACGCCCTGCGGATAGCCGAGTAAAACAGGGGAATTAAAATGGGGATAAGCGCCTTTACCCGCTTTATAAGCCCGCCGGTGTCAAACGACACTCCTCTGGCTTTCTGCGCCGAAATAATTTTGTCGGTTTCTTCGACAAGCGTGGGGATAAACCTCAGCGCTATTGTCATCATCATTGAAAACTCATGCACGGGGGCCTTGAGATACTTCAGCGGTGAGAGAAGCCTTTCAAGCGCGTCGGTCATGTCGAGCGGGGAGGTCGTGTAAGACAAAAGCACCGAAGTCCCGAGAACCAAACACACAAGCCTGAACGCCATCACCACCGCGTTTATAACGCCCTCTTTATATATGGCGATAAAAGACCACTTGAAAAGCGGCGTTTCGCCCTTTACAAAAAACAAGTTGATCACCGCGGTGAAAATAAGAATGAAAAACAGCGGTCTTACCGATTTAAACAGCACCTTGGGGTTTATTTTGGAAAGTGCCGCGAGCGCCAAAGTCAGGAAAAGCACCGCCAAAAAGGCGACAGTGCTCTCGGCGGCAAGGGTCATTGTTAAAAATATTATCAGCGCTATTATCTTAAACCGCGGGTCCGCCTTGTGAAGCACCGAATCCCCCGGGAAAAACTGACCGATGGTTATGTCTTTTATCATTTATCCGTTAATCCCCTTATAGTAAAGAAAAGTCCCGAAAAGCAAGCGGTTTTAGTTTTACGGCTTGAACTACAGCCCGGACTCCCCAAGCTTCGCCAAGATTGCCCTCGCGCCGTAACCCACGGTGTATATGTCGGTTCTGTCAATGACGTTTCGCTTTTTAAGCTCTATAAACAGCTTTGTTATCTGCGGTACGTCAAGGGAGGAATTAAATAAATCGTCGGCTTCGGAGAAAATTTCCGCCACGCTCCCGAATTTAAACACCTTTCCCTCTTTTAGCACAAGTATATAGTCCGCGTATTTCGCGATGTCCTCCATGTTATGGCTTATGAGCAGCAGCGTGGACAATGTCTTTTTTTTATAATCGCAAAGTCCGCCTAAAATTTCTTCTTTCCCCATCGGGTCAAGCCCCGCGGCGGGTTCGTCAAGCACCAGCACCGACGGCTCCATGGCGATGACCCCCGCTATGGCGGCTCTTCTTTTCTGACCGCCGGAAATTTCAAAAGGAGAGGATTTTAAAGTATAGGCGTCAAGCCCGGTAAATTCCGCCGCTTTTTCTACCCGCCGAGCGATTTCATCGTCCGATAACCCCATGTTCCGCGGCCCGAACCCGATATCGCGCTCGAGCGTTTCCTCAAAGAGCTGATATTCGGGGTATTGAAACACCAGCCCAACCTGAAACCTTATTTTGTTGGTAAATTCCTTATCGCGGTGGATATCCTCGCCCTCAAGCCTTATTACCCCGGCCGTGGGCTTTAAAAGCCCGTTCAGCAGGGTGGCGAGAGTGGATTTTCCGCTGCCGGTGTGACCGATTATCCCGGTGATTTTATTTTTGGGGAAGGATATATTTACCCCGTCAAGGGCGACCCGCTCAAAAGGCGTGCCCGCTCCGTATTTTACCGTGACGTTTTCAAGGGTTATAACGCTGTTTTGACTCTTTGTCATGGGTTTTAAAAAGCCTTTCTATTCTGTCGGCGGCCTCCATTGTGTGGAGAACGTCCGTAGGGCATTGTCTTCCGCTTTTCCCAAGCTCATACATCAGCTCCGTGACCTGCGGAACGTTCAGCTTTGCCCTTTTAATGTTCCGGACGTCTGAAAATACCTGAACAGGCGTGCCGTCGGCGTAAATCTCCCCATGATTCAGAACCACCACGCGGTCGGCCTCCACCGCCTCGTTCATATGATGGGTTATGGTCACAACTGTCATTCCTTTTTCTTCTTTTAACTTTTTCATGGCGGCGACTATATCCCGCTGTCCCGCCGGGTCAAGCATGGAGGTCGCCTCGTCAAAGAAGATGCAGTCCGGCTCCATGGCGAGGATCCCCGCTATCGCCACCCGCTGTTTTTGACCGCCCGAGAGCTTATATGTCGAATGTTTGGCGTATTCCTCCATACCAACCGCCGCAAGCACGTCGTCGACTCTTTTTCTTATCTCCGCGGGGGGGACGCCGAGGTTTTCGGGGGCGAAAGCCACGTCTTCCTCTACCACGGACGCCACAATCTGGTTGTCGGGGTTTTGAAACACCATTCCGCAAAGCTTTCGTATCTCAAACTGCTCGCTTTCGTTTTTTGTGTCTTTCCCCGCGACGGTCACAACCCCTTCGGTGGGGATAAGCAGCCCCGCGAGCAGCTTTGCCAGCGTTGACTTTCCGCTGCCGTTGTGGCCGATAATAGCGGTGAAGCTGCCTTTTTCTATTCCGAGGTCTATATTTTTTATCGCCGGGCGGGGGGATTCGCCATAGCTGAACCACAGCCCCTTAGCATTTATAAACATATTTTTTCAGCTTAGCGCGGTAACGCCGTCAGCCCCTTTTCCTTTTTTGTTTTTATTCGCCGAGAATTCCGGTGTTACGGCTCAAGACGAAGCGCCCTGTAAACCGCTCCCTTGACTTTGTTGTTGTTCATAGCCTCGAAAACCAAAAAGCTCCCGGAAAGGTTTAGTATGTAATCGTCTATGTCAAACACCCCGCAGGAGAGGAAGAGTTGGGTTACTTCGATAAACGTAATCATCAAAAGCATTGTCACAAAAAACCAAGCCCGGCTTTTTTGTTTTTTAAAGAACAGCGGGAGGAAGAACCCCATTGGCGCCGTAGCGGCGAGGTTGCCGAAAAGGTTCATAAACGCCGCCAAAAAGTATTTTGAAAACAACAGCTTGCCGTAATGAGAAATTGTGTGAAAAGGTTTCCAGTATATATGCGACAACAGCCATTCTTTGGCGTCCGGCCGGGTAAACAAGAGTTCCGTCTTCCTCGCGAACACGGTAAGGGCGAGGAAGAGCAACAAATAAAGGGCAAAAGACGACGCGAGGAGTATTTTCTTTTCCGATTTTTCGCCGCAAAACGCCGCGCCGAGCATTAAGCAGGCAATCGCCGCCAAAACACAAACAAGGGCTATGTAAACTCCGCCGAAAGAATAAAACAGCGAGGCGGCAAAGGTTAATAATGAACCGGAAACGGTAAAAACAATGGCTTTAACCCTGTCGCCGTCCCGTACGGCCGGGTTTGTATTTGCGCGGATAGCCTCCGCCCCCTTTCCCGGAATTAATGAAGTATATTAATATATCATATCGGCTGACTGACTTTCGGCTACCCATCTTGAAGTCGCCCCGGAGGGGAGCGGGAAACCGGAACTTGTGACGTTAAGCCCAAGCTCCCCGCTTATGACCCTGCCGCCAAGGCAAGCGGCGATGTTTTTGTTAAGTATATACCCGCAGGCGGAGGGGGAAAGCCCCGCGGTATAGGAATTTAAAATCACAAACAAAGGGGTTTTGCTGATAAGAAGGGCTATCCTGCCGATAAGTCCGTCTATATGTTCCTCAAGCATCCACTTTTCACCCTTCGGGCCGCGGCCGTATGAGGGAGGGTCGAGAATGACGGCGTCATAGGTGTTGTTTCGCCTTATTTCACGCTCCACGAATTTAAAGCAATCGTCAACGATAAACCTGATATCTTCCCCGCCGCAGCCGGAGATTTCGGCGTTTCGCTTTGCCCGCGCCACCATTCCCTTTGAGGCGTCGACATGGCAGACAAAACCGCCGGCTTTGGCGGCGGCGGCGCTCGCGCCGCCCGTATAGGCGAAAAGGTTAAGCACCCTCGGCCTAAAAGAAGCTTTTTCAATAACGGTTTTTATAAAATCCCAGTTTGCCGCCTGTTCGGGGAAGATGCCGGTGTGCTTAAAGCCCATTGGCGACAAGACGAACTTCAAGTCGCGGTAGCTTATCGTCCACTCGTCGGGCAGAGAATTTTTAACCCAAGCCCCGCCCCCGCCCGTTGTTCGCTCGTAAACCCCGTCCGCTTTCCCCCAAAGCGGGTTTGACTTCGGCGAAGACCATATCACCTGAGGGTCGGGGCGGACTGTCACATAGCCCCCCCAGCGCTCAAGCCTTTTGCCGTCCGAAGCGTCGATAAGCTCATAGTCTTTCCATTTATCCGAAATAAACATAGCCATGCCGTCAAAACACAATTTGTTTTTCGGGGGGGAGGTTTTTGTGTTCGGGGGGTTTAAGACCCAAATGCCTGTACGCCGAAACCGTCGCCATTCTCCCCCGCGGCGTGCGGTTGATAAACCCAAGCCTAAGCAGATAGGGCTCGTAAACATCCTCAAGCGTGACTGATTCCTCGCCGATAACGGCGGAGAGCGTTTCCATACCCACCGGCCCGCCCGCGAAGTGGACAATTATAGCCTCAAGCATTCGCCTGTCTATGGCGTCGAGCCCAAGCTCGTCCACGTCAAGGGACGACAGCGCTTTGTCTGAAATTTCCTTTGTTATGGTGCCGTCGCCCAGCACGGTGGCAAAGTCGCGTATTCTTTTTAAAAAGCGGTTGGCTATCCGCGGCGTTCCGCGGGACCGCAGGGCTATTTCCCACGCCCCCTCTTCTGTCATGGGGGTTTCGAGTATCCGGGCGGAGCGGGTGACTATTTTTGAAAGTTCCTCAAAGTCATAAAGCTCAAGCCGGAACATCATCCCGAACCTGTCGCGGAGCGGAGAGGTGAGCTGCCCGGCGCGGGTGGTGGCGCCGATAAGGGTAAACCTTTTTAGCGGAATGCGTATTGACCTCGCGGCGGGCCCCTTGCCCATCATAAGGTCAAGGGCGAAATCCTCCATGGCGGGGTAAAGCACTTCTTCCACCGCTCTGGAGAGCCGATGAATCTCATCTATAAACAAAATATCGTTGGTGTCGAGAGTTGTGAGGAGCGCGGCGAGGTCGCCGGGCTTTTCAATGGCGGGGCCGGAGGTTATTTTAAGGTTTACCCCAAGCTCGTTGGCTATAATGCAGGAAAGCGTGGTCTTGCCCAGCCCCGGAGGGCCGTGGAGCAGGCAGTGGTCAAGGTTGTCCCCGCGGGTTTTGCAGGCCTCCATAAAAATTCTGAGGTTTTCTTTTATTTTTTCCTGCCCAACATATTCGTCAAGAGTTTTGGGGCGGAGGGATTTTCCGTCTATATTTAAGCTTTCGTTCTCAAAATCCTCCGGCATCAGGGCGCCCCCTGTTATCCGGGTTTCAAAATCATATTCACTTCCGTCAAGCGGGGCGTTTTGATTAATGGGCATTTTTAGTCCTTTAATTTTGTGATTTGTTTTCCTGCGGGTTATATATTAATTCGGATATTTATATGATTTTTACGCTATATGTTATTATTTGACTAAAACCTGTTTAGTTTTTCAAAGGCGGCTTTTATTATTTCCTCCAGCGGCAGGCTTTGGTCAAGCCCGCTCACCGCCGAGATTGCCTCTGACTTTGTGTACCCGAGAGAAGTCAGCGCGCCGATGGCGTCCGGGAGAACGCCTCCGTCCGGCTCGCCCGCCTCTCCGCTGAGGTCAAGTTTTCCTTTTAGTTCGATAATAATTTTCTGCGCCGTCTTAAGCCCTATGCCGTTTGCTTTTGTAATCGCCTTGGCGTCTCCCGCCGAGACGGCAAACGAGAGTTGCCCCGGGGTAAAAGCGGAAAGCAGCGATATGGCGGCCTTTGGACCCACCCCGGACACCGTGAGGAGCTTTGTAAAGGTTTGCTGTTCTTCCTCGGAATAAAAGCCGTAAAGTTCTTCCGCGTCGTCTTTTATATTGAGGTAAGCGTAGAGAAGCGTCTCTTTTTGATAAAACCCCGACAGTTTTTCAGAGGTTGAAAGCGTTATATAAAGCTTATAGCCGACCCCGCAGCTCTCAAGCACGGCGTAGGCGCCGCACAGCTTTGTGAGAACACCTTTTATATAATGGTACATACAAAAAAGCCTTTCCGGTTCACAGCCTTAAGAGTAATTGTGCATGATTACGTTTCCGTGGCATATGGCTATCGCCAGCGCGTCGGCGGTGTCGTCGGGTTTTGGGCTTTCTTTTAGGTTCAGCATAAGCTTTGTCATGTAAATCACCTGACTTTTTTCCGCCCTGCCATAACCCACCACCGACAGTTTTACCTGAAGCGGGGTGTATTCGTAAACATCAATCCCCTGACGCCGCGCCGCCAGCAGGATTACCCCTCTCGCCTGAGCCACGTCGAGCGCCGTTTTCGCGTTGGTGTTGAAAAACAGTTCCTCCACCGCCATGCAGTCGGGTTTGTGACGGGATATAATATCTGAAATCCCGTCATATATTTGTGATAGCCTGTCTTCAAAAAGCTGGCGGGGCTTTGTCTTTATGGCGCCGTATTCCAGCGCCCGATAACGGCCTTTTCGCGCTTCTATAACCCCCACGCCCACGGTGGCAAGACCCGGGTCTACGCCGAAAATCAGCATGTCGCTCTCCTTTTTTGTTAAAAGCCCGACTCTTCGGCTTTTTACTCGCGCGGCGGGTTTTACAAATCAAAAGCCAAAACCGAAAAATCAAAGCGCATTTTAACAATTTATAATACCATACATTATTGTTTCCGTCAATAAACGCCCGGGAAATTTTTTCTTAAATTGAAATAAAATAATGTAAATTATTCCATAACTGTTAACTTGCTATTTACTTTTTAATAAATAAATGATATCATAGTGATATACACCGCAAATAGCACCAATTTAAGGAGGTAATGTTATGTTTTGTCCAAAATGCGGCGCAAAGCTACCCGACTCCGCGAGGTTTTGCAACACCTGCGGAAACCCTATCGGTTCCCAAAGTCCGGCGGCTGAACAAACTCAGCATTATACGCCGCCGCCCAGAAAACCGGCTAAACCCTTTGCACTTCCGAGCTTTACCGAAAGAGCGTTGCTGTTCTATACTTTCACAATGTTTATTTTTTCGTTTTTCGGTTGGTTCAGGGTTTCCGGGATGAGCGAGCTTTATTCGCTGTTTTCGGGAAATCTCTTCAACGGATCAGCCATCTTGGGGATAGCAAAGGTTTTTATAATAATTGATGTCTTTGTTTTCTTGGGGTACGCGTTTTTTTCCTATGTCAATATCAATAAAACAGGCTATGGAGTTTCTTCCGCCGATCTGAAACGTATTTGCGGGATTGTTTATTACGGCATATACATTTTCTGCCTGTTCTTTACCCTTATCGGAGCGCTGACAGCCGGCGGCGGCGGAATTCTTGTCATATCTTCTGTCTGGTACTTGGCTTTGCTCGGTTCGGTAGCCGGCTTTGTCGCCACGCTTATGCCGAACTTGCTTAACAGGCTCTTTAGACAATAATATTAATATTAAACGCTTAAACAAAAACTCCGGCATGCCGGAGTTCTGTTTGCATGTATTTTTGGGCTTTGGCAATTAATAATTAATACTTAATGCTTAATAATTAATGACTCTTCTGTGGAAATAAGCCCGCGGATGGTCGCAAACGGGGCAAATGTCGGGGGCTTTTTGACCGATGTGGATATGCCCGCAATTTTGGCACTGCCACAGCACGACGTCGTCGCTTATAAACACGGTGTCGGTATTAAGGCGGTTCAGCAGCGCGCGGTATCTCTCGTCATGTTCTTTCTCAATGGCGGCGACCGCCTCAAAAAGATAGGCTATATGAGTAAAGCCCTCTTCTCTCGCGGTTTTCGCGAAACCCGGGTACATATCCGTCCACTCATAGTTTTCGCCCTCGGCGGCGTCGTTAAGGTTAAAAGCGGTGTCTTTGATTGCTCCGCCGTTTAAGAGCTTAAACCAAATCTTGGCGTGTTCTTTCTCGTTGTTGGCGGTTTCCTCAAAAAGCTGGCTTATCTGGACATAGCCCTCCTTTTTCGCCTTGCTCGCGTAATAAGTGTACTTATTCCTCGCCTGAGATTCTCCGGCAAAGGCGGCCAGAAGATTTTTTTCGGTTTTTGAGCCTTTAAGTTCCATAAAATTTTCTCCTTTTATATTAGTACGTATTGTAAAGTTAAATGAAAACAGAGAACACCTCAGCCCTTGTGGTATAATGATTCTGCAATGATTCACCGTACCTCCCAAGAAAGAGAGATGTT
>JBAYZO010000001.1:0-86611 GCA_041672465.1 Eubacteriales bacterium | reverse complement strand
TTTCTTTTGAAACTTTCTCAAAAACCCCTACCCGCTCTATTAAACTATCCCCGTTTTTATTTAAAGCCGTAATTTTAAACTCCCTTTCCAAAACCGTTGCCCCTGCCCCTTCCGTCCCCGGCGCAGTTTATAATCGGGGTGTAGCTGTCTTCGCCGAACACAAAATGCTCCACAAGCTCAATGGCGTTCGAGGCGAGCGAGTCTCTTATCCGCCATGTGGTGTCAAGGTCGGCGGATGAGGGAAGACAGGACCCGCCCGGGTGGTTGTGGGCGATGACGACCTTTGGGGAATCGGCGCGGAACGCCGTTTCGGTGATATCTCTTATCCTAAACCTCGCCGTATTAACGTCGCCCTCGTAAATTTTTCTGTAAACCTTAAGCCGCATGTTCCCCGCGAGGCAGAAAAGCCACACAGACTCGACGTCCTGACCTTTAAATATGGGGGAGATAAACTCCGCCGCCTCGTCTTCGCGCCGGAAGTAGACGTTTCCCTCAAGCTGTTTTATCGAATAGCGGCGAGAAAGGTCTCCGCAGAGTTTAATAAGCAAGGCAGAGTGCTCGGTGATACCTTTGACCGATAAAAGCTCTTCTACCCCCGCGCCGAGCACGCTCCCCAGCGACCCGAACTTTTGAAGCAGCGAATGGGCGTGGGGGTTTGTGTCCCGCCGGGGAATCGAATACCCCAAAAGCAGCTCAAGCGCGACGTGCGGCTCAAGCGCGGCAAGCCCGAACTGCCTGTACCGCTGCTTTAAGCGCTGTCTATGCTTGTCATGAATGCTCGGCACAATGTCCACCCTTCCGCTGACTAAAATACACTATATATTGTATTCTTTTGTAATAAAAAAGTCAAGTTTTTCTTGTTTTTAAGCCTTTTTTACGGGGTAAGCGGGGGCAAAAGCATTATTTACTTCTTGCTTTTACGGCGGTTATATGCTATTTTGAACTTGTGGTTAATGTTTAATCGCCTTGAAAACGGCTTAAAAGAGCATTATAAATCATTTAAAAGTATAAAAAAGAGAGTGAGGACCGCCATGTATAACGCCGAATCGGCCGAAAAGTTTGAGTTCCCGGCCATTATTTTAAATGAAAAACAAATAATTATCGCCAAAAACAAGGCGGCCGGAGCGAGATGCTCCCCTTTCCGTAGGGGGAGCGGGATAGGCAGATATCTCAACAAAGCCGACAAAGCAGCGCTTTCAAGCCTTTTGCCGGGCATGCACACCGTCGTGACGCTCAGCGGGCTGGGATACATACCGGCGATTGTGTTTTTCGACGGCAAAAACTATCTTGTCAAGACAAACGTAATGGCGACCGAGCTTAACAAACGCCTTGAATCCCTTTGCGAGCTCCAGCAAAAAGGGCTTATAACGTTAGGTATACTCTCTTCCCCCTCGGTGTTTGAAAAACCCGGCGCGGGCGCCAAGGTTAAACACGCGCTTTATGTTCAGTACAGGATAAGCGAATACATAAGCCTTGTTATCGGCTCTTCCCCCACTCCCCGCCAACCCTGCGACATAGGCAAAATGTTTCAGTCCGTCTGCGGCGGGGCGAAAACCGTCCTTTCCCACATTAACGCCGACATACTTTGTATCGACGAGTCAAAGGGGGCTTTTGTGTTCGCGGGGAAACGCGACCTTGAATATATGCTCTTCACCTGCATTTCGCTTTGCTTTATGCTCTCCGAGGGCAACAGGATAGACGCGAGGCTCTCATACCGCGAAAAGCGTGTTATCGCCTCTTTTTGTTTTGACGACTTCAAGTCGCCCGAGCTTGTTAAAAACCTTGAAAAAAGGGTGGAAGAATCTGACTTTTCCGGTTCGGACGGGGAGGCGGCGCTGCTCTTGTCATACGCGCGGGCGATTTGCGAATATCAAAACGCCGCTCTTTCTTTAAAAAGGCTGCCCTCAAAAACCAAAGCGCTCATAACGCTGACGCTGCCGGGGTACCCATGCCGGGAAGAAGGGTTGTTTGAGGATATAGACAGTTCTCCGGAAAGCGGGGATATTCTCGCCAACGCGGACTTCGCTCTGGCGGGGGTGCTGGTAAAACGCGGAGATGGTGAATAAGCGCGGGAAATGGCGAGTTTATAATTTGTTTACCGTATAACGCCATAAAATTAATTTGACTTTGCGGTAAGGTTAATATATAATTATTATCATAATTAATGTTTAGTTTTTAAAGTTATGCAATAAATAATCTTGTATCAAAGGAGAGAAGAAATGTCCGCCGCGTTCAGGAATTTTATATTGACGCTGCTCATAATGCTCGGCGTCTTCGGTTACACGGCAATGAAAATACTCCCGGACATCGAAGGCATGATTTTCTTTAATAATGACACGTCGGATCAGTCCGGGGAAAGCGGGCAGTCCGGCGAGAGCGAACAGCCAAGCGAAGACCCCGGCACTTCAGGGGAAACAAGTTCGGAAGAAGAGGGAAAGGTTTACTCTTTTGTATTCGCCTCCAAAAACACCGGCGGGCATATTGCCTCGCTGATATATGTTGAGATCCTTGAAAAAGCGCAGAAATATATCACCTGCAGGATCCCCGTGGATATTTACATAAACGACAACGGAGTGCCGAGAAAGCTTTGCGAGCTTCTCGGTAAAAATGACAACGAATATCTGTTAAAGAAAATATCCCCGCTTGTGGGGCGGGATATTGACTTTTTTATGGTTTGGGACGGCGACAGCTATAAGGCGGCGGCGGGGATAGCCGAGAAATCAAACGCCTCCATGTCCATAGACCTGCCGTATCAGGTGAAATACCTCGACCCCGATTTTATTGAGATTATCGACCCCGACGATATCCCCGAAGAATACTACATAACCCTGCCGCCGGGAAAAACCCCGCTTACCGAATCGAACGCCGGCTATATTTTTAATTCTTCGCGAGAGGAAGATATGAATTACGCGTTTCAGGAATCAATGGGGGTTTCGGTTTTCAGGCAGCTGTTCTCGCTGGATTTCCTCGCCGATAATATAGAAACCGTCACCTCGCTGTTTGGCAGCGTAAGAAGCAACATTCCGGTGGCGGGGGTTATGAAATACGCCGGGCTTTTGTTTTCATATTCGTCTTACGGCGGGGTTCATATCACCTACCCCACCGTCTACGACTATAACAGCCCCGATATGAAGATTGCCGACTGGCCTAATGGGATCCGGCAAATAAAATCGGCGGAGAGCTGATCAAAGAGGCGCGAACACATGAAAAACAATAAAAATAAAAAAGACTTTTTTGAAAAACAACTGAAAAAAGAAACCCAATGCCTGCATTCGGGCTATAAACCGGCAAACGGAGAGCCGATGGCGCTGCCGGTGTATCAGTCAACCACTTTTTGTTTTGACTCCACCCGGGAAATAGGCGATATGTTTGACCTTAAGGCAGAAGGGCATATGTATTCGCGGATATCCAACCCGACGGTTGAGAGCTTTGAAAAAAAGCTTGCCGAAATGGAGGGCGGAAGCGCGGCCGTGTGCACGGTGAGCGGGCAGTCGGCGGTTTTTATAGCGCTGTTTAACCTGCTTAGCTGCGGGGACCATTTTATTTCGGGAACCAAAATATACGGCGGCACCACAAATCTTTTTGCGGTGACCATGAAGCGAATGGGGATCGACTGCACGTTTGTGGACTTTGACGGCGGCGAGGAAGAAATACAAAAGGCTTTCCGCCCCAACACAAGGGCTGTGTTCGGCGAAACGCTCTCAAACCCCGCGCTCGCGGTGCTTGATATTGAAAAAATGGCGGCGATTGCCCACAAAAACAAGGTGCCGCTTATTGTAGACAACACCTTCCCCACCCCGGTGCTCTGCAACCCCATTTCCTACGGGGCGGATATCGTGGTTCACTCCACCACAAAATACCTTGACGGACACGCCGTTCAGGTCGGCGGGGCGGTGATTGATTCCGGCCGTTTTGACTGGGAATCCGGCGGGTTTGACTGCTTTACTTCTCCCGACGCTTCTTATCACGGGGTCGTCTACACAAAAACCTTTGGCGCTTTGGCATACGCGGCAAGGCTCCGCGCTTGTCTTGTGAGGGATATAGGGCTTTGCCCCCCCGCGTTCTCCGCGTTTTTAACCGATTTGGGGAGCCAGACGCTGGGGATACGGATGAGGGCGCACAGCTCAAACGCCCTCGCGGCCGCGAAGTTTTTTGAAAGGTGCGGTAAAATACAAGAAGTCATCTACCCCGGGCTTGAGTCAAACAAATACCATAGCCTCGCCAAAAAATATCTCCCCAAAGGGCAGTCGGGGGTGCTTTCCGTGGTGTTCGGGGGCGGCAGGGAAGCGGGGGTTAAGTTTATGGATTCGCTCCGGCTCGCCAAAAACGTGGTGCATGTGGCGGACGTCCGCACGCTTGTGCTCCACCCCGCGTCAGAAACCCACAGACAGCTTGACGACAGGCAGCTGGCTCTCGCCGGGATCTCGCCGGGGCTTGTCAGAATATCGGTGGGGATAGAAGATATAGACGATATCCTTGCCGACTTTGAGTTTGCGCTGGAAAAAGTTGATTAGGCGCAAAAGAGTGTTTTGGTTTTTAAATTTATCAATATAATTTTAGAAAGTATTTATTAATCGGAGGAATTTTTTATGGCTTTTGTTATTGACAAGGATATTTGTATCGGCTGCGGCACCTGCGAGGAGGAATGCCCCGTCGGCTCGATTTCGGTGGACGAAGACGGCAAGTATGTAATCGACCCCGAAACCTGCATTGATTGCGGATCCTGCGCCGCCGTTTGTCCGGTGGACGCCGTTAAAGAATAAGGCAAAGGCAAAAACAAAACATTTGACACATAACATATAACATTAAACATAAGACATAAGGAATTAAACAGACATAAAAATGTCCGGTAAAACGTCTTAAAACCGCCCATAGTTGCCTGACCCGCTATGTCTCGCAGCCTATGGGCATTGTTTGTTGTTGATGGTTAACTGTTTATGTTTTATGGCGTCTTGATAAAACTTTTTGCGTTACAGGGATTTATGGAAGAACAAAGCGTCGGCAGTGAAAACAACCGCGGGGAAACAATAAACACAACAATCAACCTCGGGCTTAGCGTAAGCGAGCTAAAAGGCGGATTCCGCTTTGGCACGGATTCGCTGCTTCTGGCTTATTTCACCAAAAAAGGGGTTTACGGCTGCGACATTGGCAGCGGCTGCGGAGTGGTTTCGCTCCTTCTCCTCGAAAGCGGCAGGGCGAAAAAAATGCTCGGGGTTGAAAAAGTAAAGGAATACGCCGACATTTCGGTATTAAACGCCGAAAAAAACGGCTTTGCCAAAAGCTTTAGATGTGTTGTTTCAGACGTAAAAGACGCGGCAAAAACAATAAAGGGCGGCGAATGTGATTTTGCCGTGATGAACCCGCCTTATCACAAAGCCTTTTCGGGGAAGAAAAGCGGGGACGCTTTAAAATCCGCCGCGTTCCACGAGCAAACGGGCGATATCTTTGACTTTTGCGCCTGCGCCGGACATGCCCTTAAATACGGGGGGAGGTTTTTCTCGGTCTACCGCCCGGAATACACGGCAAAGTTGATTTTAGCCATGGAAAGGGCGGGGATAAAGCCAAAACGGCTGAGATTTGTATCGCCCTCCCCCGGCAAAGCGCCGTCGCTTGTTTTGGCGGAGGGCAAAAAAGGGGGGAGCGACGGCATGAAAGTCGAGCCCAACCTTTATATTTACGCCGACATAACACACAAGTCGCAAAGCGCGGAAATGGAAAAAATTTATTATGAATTTAGTTGAGATATTTATTATCGCGCTGGCGCTGTCGATTGACGCCGCGGCGGTCACCATGGCAAATTGCGCCTCGCACCGCGGCGGGGTTGTCCCTCTTATGCTCAACCCCGCGCTGTTTGGGTTTTTTCAGGCGTTTATGACGGCTCTCGGGTATTTTTTAATGAAGCTGACGGGATTTAACCTCGGCTCGTACGCAAAGCTTTTGGTGTTTTTAATACTAACTTTTATCGGCCTGCGGACGCTTTACTCGTTTTTCAAGCCCGATAAGGCAAAGGCTTCCTGCAAGATATTGTCGCCCTCGCTCCTCTTAACTCAGGGGGTTTGCACAAGCGTGGACGCGTTCGCGTTCGGGGTCAGCCTTTCCCCGCTGGTCGCCCATATTTTTATTCCCTCGCTTATCGTGGGGTCCGTCACCGCCGTCGTGTGTTACTCATCTTTGTTTTTAGGCACAAAAATACGGGTAGTTTTAGGGGAAAAGGGGTTGGTTTTCGCCGGGGTTCTGCTTATAGCCGTCGGGGTAAAAGCGTTGTTTTAATTTTAATTTGTTTTTTATATATTGAGCGGCATTTGTTTTGCCATAATGGCCGGGAGTTGTTTTTTTAGGCGGGGTGTTGGTCATTAAAAGGCTTTTCGCGTTTCTTTTAATAATTCTCTTGCTTACGCCGGTTGTTTTTATCGGCATATTTTGCCGCGCGAATTTCAGCTTGCCGGCTTCCGGCGGGGAGGGAGACAACCCTTTTTATATCTATGACAAAACCCGCAAAGAACTGCTCGGCGGCGCCGCGGCGACCAAAAAAACCCGCCCGAACCCTTCCCCCGAGGGGGACGAAAAAAACTATATCGTATCGTTTGTAAAAGGGGCGGGAATGACCGAGATATATGACGCGGTCAAGGAATATAATTTTTCCCTTCTCGCGTTCAGCGCCCAGCGGAAGTTTTTAATAAACCTCCCCGACGCGGAGGGCTTCGCGGGAAGATTTTTTAACATTATCGAGTACATAATTCCGGACACGGTTATTTACTCCCTTTGGGAAGAAGACGAAGAACCACTGCTTGCCGGCGGAGTTTCCGATTATTGGGAATATGAAGCGATAAAAGCAAATTTGGTGTCCACTGACGGCGGGGACGGAGTCGTTGTGGCAATCCTTGACAGCGGGGTTGACAAAACCCACGCTTTTCTTGAGAGCGCGTTAATCCTCCCGGGCTATAACGCCATTACAGGCGAGACCGGGGAGTTTAACGACAGCGACGGCCACGGAACCCGGGTGGCTGGGATAATCGTGTCGTCGGTCTCGGGGGTCGCCAAGAACGCGGCTATACTGCCGGTTAAAATCACCTCGGGCGGGAAGAGCATTTTAACCTCAAGCCTTGTGGGGGGGATTTACTTCGCCGCCGACTTCGGCGCCGACGTTATCAATATGTCGTTCGGCGGGTATGACGAGAACAAAGCCGAAAAAGACGCCGTCGACTACGCGGCGGGGAAAAATGTTATCTTAGTGGCGGCCGCCGGCAACGAGGGCAGGGATATGGAATACGCGGGGAAACCCGCTTTCCCCGCCTCTTATGAAAACGTCATAAGCGTGGCGTCGGTGGGGAAAGACGGCAGTTCGAGCGTCTTTTCCCAGTTCAACGCCTTTGTCGATATCGCCGCCCCGGGGGAAAACCTTACGCTTATTGACCATAAGAGCGGGGCGACGGGGATTATAACCGAAAACGGCACCTCTTACTCCGCCGCGTTTGTTTCGGGCGCGGCCGCGCTTATACGCGGGAACGCCAAGGCGGGGCTTCCCAAAAGGCAAATGAGCGTGGAGTATTTCAGAAAGCTTCTCGAATACTCGTCGGAAGAAGAAAAAAACAATTTTACGGGATTCGGGCTCCTTAACCTTAAAGCGCTTGTCATAAACCTCGCCAAGCCTTTTGTCACCGGGGTGAGCGACGGCGGGGTGTATTTTGAGGAAGTTGCGGCGGTTTTTGAAAACGCCGCGGCAACCCTTGACGGCGAGGATTATTTTTCCGGCGAGAAGATATTTTCACAAGGAAGTCATGTGCTGACGGTGGTCGACGAGTACGGGACGGTGACGCTGTCTTTTTCGGTGGACACGGTCAAGCTGAGCTATGAAATAAAAAAATACGGCGACTTCGCTACAATTTCCTTTACCCGCGGGAGGGCGACCGTCGACGGCCAGCCCTATTTGTCGGGGGACGAGGTATACGGCTTCGGACAGCATATTTTCACCCTGACCGGGCCTTACGGCAACACGCTGACCGAAACTTTTCTGATCTACGCCGACCCCCCCGCCGTGTACGGAGCGGAGGACGGCGGGGTGTATGAAAACCGCGTCGCCGTAACCGTGGTCGGCGATGGCTATTCGTTTTTGGACGGCGAGCCGTTTTTTGGGAGAGCGTACGCGTCGTCGGCGGGGGAACACACCGTCACCTGCACCGATTCCACCGGGGCAAAGCTTAAAACCGTCGGTTTTACAATAACCAAAACCGTAGTGGTTGAGGAAGGAATTTCCCCCGGAGGGAAGATTGTGTTCGGCGGAGACTTCGGCTGGACAGCGTTCTGGGACGAGGGCGAAAGCGGCGTGATGATATTTGACAGCGGCGATTATTCCTCGGTTAAGCGGTATATACCCACGCTCAGCCCTGTTGTGGGGGTTTATCTCGTTTCGAAAAAGCTTGTGGCGGTCAGCGAAAAAACCGTTTTCGTTTATGATCCCGGACTGCTTTTGTCAAATAAAAACCCCTTTGTCTTTGAGTTTGTCCCCGCGGCGGGGGTAAAGATAAAATCAGCCGCGGCGTTTGACGGCGCTGTTGTGGTGTTGCAAAGCGGCGGGGAGGTTGTGTCATATGACATAACCCAAAGAACGCAGTCCATAATAGGCAGGCTTGACTCCGGCAGCTCTCTCGCGGGCGGCGCGGGCGGGGTTTACGCCTATTCGCCGATAACGCCCGACACGGCGTTTGGCTTTAGCGGCGGCGGCTGGGTCAGCCTGTCTTTAAGCCCCGCGCCGGACAATCAGGGGGTTACGAGTATAAGGGCGGCGGGGGATGTGTTGTTTATCGGCGGAATGGCTTACAGCCTTGCAAAGCCCCTGCTTTTATATCAGAAACCCGGCGAGGGAAAAGTTGTTTATTGCGACGAAAGCGTTTTTATTTACGGCAACTGTATTTATTCTACTTCAACGGGAACCCCGATAGGCTCTTACCCGGGGGACGTGATAAACGCCGCGGAAGACGGCGGGTTTATCTATTTGATTTACGCCGGCGGGAGATATGAAAAAGTCAAAGCGGAAAAGCTTTACGGGGCTTTCCCCATAAATAAAGAGCTTACCGGGGCGGTCTTGGCTTCCCGCCCGTATGAGTCAAGCGTTCCGCTTGTCTTTGACGCGGAGATTAAAAGCGCCGCGTTTGACGGGCAGACAAGGCTTGTCGCGGCGATAAGGGAAAACGACAACAATCTTTATTTCCTTTCCGGCAGTACGGGGAGGGTTTTGCACTCCGTTTACCTGAAATACACCCCCTCGGCGGTGGTGAGCGTGGGGGAGAGCGTAGCGGTGCTGTTTGAGAAAGCAAACGGTTTTTACCTCACGGGGCTTGACAGGTATTGCGAAATCCCCGGGAAAGTCTCTTTCGCCTGCGAGGCGGGGGGGAGGATATTCGCCTTGTGCGGGGGGAGGATTTTTGAGTATAACACGCTCAGCGGGAGCATATCATACCCTTTCGGCGAATCGCAGTGCGACGGCGTGGCGGGGTACGGGGGCAGGCTTTATATCAGCACTATTTTTGATATTACGGGCTATGACGCCGCCACTTTAAAGCCGTTCGCCAACCTCGCGGCGATGTACAGGGGCAAAATGCACGCGGTGGAAAACTATGTTATAGCCGGAAACTATATTTATGACGCCGTCACCCTCCGCTATGTTTCTTCGGTGGTGGGGAGCGTGTTTGACGCGAGGGGAAACATGTTGCTGACCGAAACCGGGCTGTTTTCAATTTCCGACGGAGGGTATATCGCGGGTTATATGACCAACCCCGACCGCGCCGTGATTCTCCCCGATTTTTCGGCGATACTGTTCGGGGAAATGTCGCTGACGATAATTGCTTCTGGGAACGGCGACCCCACGCTGCCGGTTGAAATAACCGGGGTAAAGAGCGGCGAGACCTACTACGGCGCGACGCGGGTTTGGTTTGACAAGGGCGTGGGTTATATGGACGGGCGGCAGGTTGAAAGCGGATATTCCGAGACAAAAGCCGGCCCTCACACGCTGACGGTGGTATCGCCTTGGGGGATAAGGACGACGGTTTCGTTTACTTTAAAATACGACCCTGTCAGCATGGATATCACAAACGGGGATATAAGCCTTGGGGTGGGTCAGACGGTAAAGCTAAAAGCGGCGCTCTTCCCCGAAGGCTCGGAGGGAGAAGTGGTCTTTTCAACCGAGAGCCGGGTTGTTTCGGTCACCCCGGCGGGGGTGGTGACCGGGCTTTCGGAGGGCGAGGGTTTGGTGTGCGCAAGCGTTGTGAATACCGATATATCGGCCTGCGTGCGGGTTTTTGTGTCGGGCGGAGCCACGGTCTGCACGAATCCCTCTTATGTCATCGACAGCGTAAGCGGCGTTTTATACGGCGTGCCGCCGGCAACGGACGTCGGGGTGTTCCTCTCATACTTTGAGAGCGAGGGCAGTTATTTTTCGGTTGAGGACAGCGCCGGAAAGCCCGTGGAAGACGGAATTGTCGGGACCGGAATGAGGCTTATAAAGCAAAGTTTTTCCGGCAAAGTCACCGACACGCTTGAGATTTCGGTCACGGGCGACCTTGACGGCGACGGGGAAGTGACGATAAACGACGCCGAACTGCTTTATAATTACCTTGTTTATAAATATGAGATAAAAACTTTTGTGTTTTACGCTTCCGACTTGAATTCAAACGCAAAGGTGACGGCATCTGACCTTAAGGCGCTCTGCGCCAAAATAAACCATTCGTTTGGTTCGGATTTGGAAAGCGACGCGTCGCTTTATATAAACGTGCCTGTGTTCGGGTATACGGGCGGGTTGTTTTATATCACAATTCAAAACGACAGGCTTAACGGCGCGGGCGCGGTGTCGGGGGTTTTGAATTACGACAGCGAAAAGTTCAGCTTTATTAAAACCCAGTCGTTCGCGGGCGAGCTTTACGCCGCCGACAAACAGGGGCGTATTGAGTACAGCGCGCTTGGCGTTGACAAGGCGGAGCAGGGGGCAAAGCTGTTTCGGTTTTATTTTGTCATAAAAAACGCCGCCGAAGCGGGGGAGACGGTTTTTATATTTGAAAACACGGCGTTCCCCGGCGGGGCGGGCGAAAAAACAATAATAAAAGCAAGAGACAACTCCGAGAGGTTTATGGTAAAGACAAACCCCTCGCCTACCCTTGAAGTTTCGGCCGCTAACGCGGAACTTGACTTTAGTGAGGAAATATTTGTTTACGAAGTGTTTTTACCCGAAAACGATGAGTTTTTGGTTCTTGATTTTGACTGCCCCGCCGACTGTTTTGTTTATTTTAACAATATCCCGATATACGGAAACGGCGCGAGACAGCTTGTGCTGAAATATTTAAACGCCAAAGGCGAGCTCAGCGATTATATTTTTACCGTGACGCGGGGGGTAAAAGAAAAATTCCCCCCAAGGCTCGCCGGCCTTTTTGTCGGGGAAACCGCGTTTTACCCCGTTTTTGACCCCGATGTGTTTGAGTACCGCGCGGAAATAGAAATAGAGACAGAAGAGATTGGCGTTAAAGCCCCGGCCATCACGGCAATACCAAACAATGAGGAAACTATAATTGATATTTACGGCCCCGATTCTCTCTATGAGGGGGAAAACATATTTATAATCACCTGCCATTCCGACGGCGGGGAGATCTCCTACACGCTGGTGTTTGATGTTTTTAAGCCCGACAAACCTATCGAGGAAAGCTCGGGTCTTGTTCCCGACGAGTCAAGCGAGACGGACGAAACCACCGAAGAAACTCCGCAAAGCTCCAAGCCCGAGCCGGAGTCATCGGCGGGCGGGGTTACGCCGGGTGAAAAACCCCGCGGGGCGGCGGCCGCGGCGGCGCTTATTTTAGGTTTTATCGCCGTTTCGCTTTTAGGGTATATTATAAGAAAAAGGACAAGATAAAGTTTAAATAAATGCATAAAAACCACCCGAATTTTCAGGGTGGTTTTTAAAAGCAAAAATATGTTGCCGCGGGGTTATTTATCAATAAGCGCGCAAATACCCGCCCGGGGGCAGACCTCAAGGCTGACGTCGCCGCAAGCCAAACCGCCGTTTTGCGGCAGGCGGCTGGAGCAGGGCTTTATCCCGAAATTAATAAGTGAGTTATAGGATTCCTCAAACGCTTTTTCCGGGGTGTTGTTCTCCCGCGAGAGGTGGGCGAGGGCGATAATATTAACCCCAGAAGTTACAAGAAAGGGAAGAAATTGCGCGCAGTCTTGGTTTGACAAATGTCCGTAATCGCCGAGGATGCGATCCTTAAGGCTTTGCGGGTACGCGCCGTCTTTAAGCATTTTTACGTCATGGTTTGACTCGATGGCGACGGCGTCGCATTTTGAAAGGATTTTGGCGGCGGTTTTTGTTATGTAGCCCATATCGGTTGAGAAACCTAAAACCTTTTGGCCGAAATCTACCGTATAACCAAAAGAACAAGCGGAGTCGTGGGGGGTCTCAAAAGCGAAAAACGACGTTTCGGCAAAATCAACTCTCGTTTCTTTTTCTATTTCGGAAAGGCAATCCTCGGCGGAGGGGGAAGACTTTAAAATAGCCTCCCTGCAAGGCGAAGGGGCGAAAACAGGGGTTTTAAACTTCTTTGTTATGGTGTTCAGCCCTTTTATATGGTCGGAATGCTCATGGGTTATAAAAATAGCCTTTATGTTTTCAAGGCCGCTCCCCAGAGTTTTCAGCGAGGCTTGTATGGCTTTTGCCGATATCCCCGCGTCTATTAAAAACTCTTCGCCCTTGTGCTTAATATACAAGCAGTTGCCGCCCGAGGATGAAAACAGCGTGGCCGCAAATAAATTTTCCGTCATTATGTTAAAACTGCCGTTTCTTTTTATTTTTTATGAAAATCGCATCAATTATGTTTTGTTTTTTCAGCATATATCGTCTTCGCGCACCTTAACCGCGCCGAAACGCCTGATTTTGACAAACATAAGACATCCCTTGCCGAAAACACTCTCAAGCGTTAAAATAAAATTTTTCTTTTGGTCTTCTTTTACCCACGCCTGAGCCGTGCCGGCGAACCCCCCGCCGTGGACTCGGGCCGTCACCCCTGTTTTGCCGCAAAGCGCAAGCGCCAGCGCTATCCCTTGGGTTTTTACCTGCCCGGGGGAGAACACGTTTTGCAGATATTTATATGAGGAATCCCCGGACTCCGCAAGGTTTTTAAAAAACCTGCCGTAATCCCCCGCCTTGACGGCGCTCCTTTGGTTTTCTACCCGGTCGTTTTCATTAAAAAAGTGAAAGGCGCGGAGCACAGCTCTGTCGCCGCAGATCTTGCGGAGGGCGGGGATATCGTTAAAAAAGTCAGAGACATCAACCTGCCGCAAGTTTTCTTTTTTATAAAACGAGGCGACAGATTTCATTTCCGCGGGGAGCGACGCGTACTCATCCGTAAGCTTGGCGTGGTCGCTTCCGGTGTGGATTATGCAAAGGCTGTACCCCTGCGAATCGGGGTCAAAATCAAGCTTTTCGCAAAAAATGTTATCTTGATCAAGAAAGTCCATATAGCATGTCCCGCCCACGGCGCAGGCGGTTTGATCCATCAGCCCGCAGGGCTTGCCGAAGAAGACGTTTTCAGCGTATTTCCCCGCTTTGGCGAGGTCGAGCGGGGAAAGGTTCCCCCCGTTATAAAAATGGTTGAGGATGTTCCCCACCATAACCTCAAAAGCCGCCGAGGATGAGATCCCGCTCCCGGCGGACACGGCGCTTTTGGTGTAGACAAGGGCACCGCCGACGTTAAAGCCGTTTTTTATAAAATAATCGGCAACTCCGGCGACAATAGCCGATGAATGGCCTTTTTTAACCGCCGCCTGCGAAAGGCGGTCGAGGTTTGCCTCGCAGTCGCGGTGAAATTCGCTTTTAACCTTAATAATCCGCCCGCTTTGCTTTGACGCCATGGCGATAATGTCAATGTCAACCGCGGAGGCGATCACTTTGCCGCTGTTGTGGTCGGTGTGGTTGCCGGAGATTTCTGATCTTCCCGGGACAGAAAAGAGTTCGGCTTCTATGTCGCCGTAATGGGCGATAAATCCCTCCGAAAGGCTTATGTAGCGCTGTCTTTCGCGGGCAAGCCGCTGGTTCCCGTAAAGTTTTACAAAAGCGGCGTCAAAAATCCCGTTTTTGATTTTCCCCGCGATTTCGGTTGCTCTCATATGTTTAGCATTCCTTTTTGTTTAAATTAAAATATTAAAGCGGCAGTTATTATTTTTTCGTAAGTACCCGCTTGATCTCGCAGACATACATGGTGTGGAAGTCATTTTTATACCATTCGGAGGGATCGATTCCCCAAAAAGAGCCTTCTTTAAGCGGCTCGGAATAGATTTTTTGTCCTAACAGGGCGAGTGAGCACTCGGAGTAGTATACCCCGTCGCCATGTTCGTTGGGGGTAAGCCCCGAAGCCTTTATTTTTTCGGTATCTCTCCCAGAAACCCGCCCGCAATAGGCAAGAGCCTCTTTGTATTTACCGTCAAAAAAGCAGAGAGAGACGTCGGAGCCGCTCTCAATAAACGAAAAAGTGTGGCGGGTGGGTCTTACAAAACAAAAGAACACGTTTTTGTTCCACAGCACCCCCATCGCGCCCCAGCTTATCGTCATGGCGTTAATTTCCCCTCCGGCGTTTTTTGCCGTGAGGATCGCCCAATCGCTCCCAAAGAGCTCAAACGGCGACTTTTTAAGGCTGTAAATTTCGGTTTCCCTGAACATATCCACACCTCCGCTGCTGTTACGGCATTATATCATATTAAAACTCAAATTGGAATAGCTTTATACTCGCGTTAGCGAGATTTTTAGTTTTCGGGACAAAAATTAAAAAGTAAAAAATAAAATTATTAGCAAAAAGTTCATACAAAGAACGGCAATTTTGGTTATATTGTTGGTAATATGTGTATAATGATTTGTTAATTTAATTTAACTTCCCCGCGGGACAGTTTGCTTTTAAAAACCTCATATAAAACAGACAAACGAAAGGTGAAAAGCCATGATTGACATTAATACCTACCGCGACAGACTGAGAGCCGCCTTTTTGGGGAGAGCCGCCGGCTGCACGCTGGGCGCTCCGGTCGAGGGCTGGACGCTTGACAAAATAGAAAGCTACGCGGGCGAGCTCGGCGTGGGCTATCCGCTCCTCGACTATTGGCCGGCAATACCCAACCCGGACGACAAAAGATATATTTATCAGACTTTCAAAGACTATACAAAGCCTTTTCTGCGCGGTATTCCCTGCGACGATGATATCGGCTATACACTGCTTTCGCTGTTTATCATGGAGGAGGGAAACGGCAGGGATTTTACCCTAAATGACGTTAAAAACGCTTGGCTTAAGTATATAACCGAGTGTTACACGGCCGAATGGGTGGCGCTTGACAACCTTAAAAACGGCGTTCCGGCCGAAAAAGCGGCGGAAATCAACAACCCCTACGATGAGTTTATCGGCGCGGATATACGCTGCGATGGGTATGGGTATGTATCGCCGGGGGACCCCGAAAAAGCGGCGGAAATGGCGGGGGTTGACGCTTATATCTCCCATCGTAACAACGGTATTTACGGGTCGCGGTATTTTGCCGCCGCGATCGCGGAGGCTTTCAGGCTAAGCGACACAAAAAAATGCCTTGTTTCGGCGCTTGATTTTATCCCGCCGGACAGCGAGCTTTACAAAGGACTGGCTTGGGCGATCGGAATCTGGGACGGGGCGGGGGATTACAAAAACGCCGCAAGGCTGGTGGACGAAAGATACCCGGGAATGCATACGGTTCACACAATAAACAACGCCTGCCTTACGGTGTTCGGGCTGGCGCTCGGGGGTAAGGACATTGGCAGGGTGATAGCGAACTGCGTTGCCATGGCGCATGACAACGACTGCACCGCGGCGACGGCAGGCTCGATAGCCGGGGCGGCGTATGGAATGGCGGCGCTGGACGAGAAGTGGTATTTGCCCTTCGGCGACATCGTGTACTCGTTTTTCAACGGGCCGCGAAGTTATTCGATAAACGATATTTTAAAGCGGTTTAAATTAATCGCCGTAAAAGCCGGCCTTGTCGGTGGGAGCGGCGCGCAGGCGTAATAAAAGAGTTTGTCTCGGCATAAGAATATTCCGAAAGGAATGTTTTTATGACAGTTAACAACAGCAATATTAACAACAAAAACCATGTTATTAAAGGCTTGACAGCAAAAAGGGCGCTTTGCTTTTTGGTCGCTCTGCTGTTTGTCTTTCCACTACTGTCCGTCCGCGCGGAAAACATGTCAAATGACGAGACGGCGGCGATTTACCCGTTTTCCTTTGCTTTTGAGGAGTTCTGGTATGTTAAAACCGCGGCGTTTGCCGACACCGTGCCCGCCCGCGCGGCGCTTTTAATGGAATCCGACACCGGCGCGGTGCTGTTCGCCCAAAACGAAAATGAGCGTTACCCCATAGCGTCGGTAACAAAAATAATGTCAACACTGCTTGTCGTGGAAGCCCTTGACGCGGGAAAGCTGAAATTTGACGAGGTCATAACCGTGGGGGAAGCGGCGGCGCGAATGGGGGGGAGTCAGGTCTACCTTGAGGTGGGTGAGCAGGTTCCCCTTGAGGATATGCTAAAGGCCATGATCGTCGTTTCCGCCAATGACGCCACGGTGGCGTTTGCGGAGCATCTCGCCGGGAGCGAGGCGTCGTTTGTGACGACCATGAACAGCCGCGCCAAAGAGCTTGGGATGAACAACACAAACTTTGTAAACTGCCACGGGCTCAACGAGGAGGGGCATTACTCGTCGGCGCTCGACGTGGCGCTTATGACCCGGGAACTTTTAAAGCACGACATTGTGTTTAAGTATTCCACTATCTGGATGGACACAATCCGCGACGGCGCGTTCGGGCTCGCCAACACAAATAAGCTCATACGCTTTTATAGCGGCGCCAACGGAATGAAGACGGGGTTTACCGACACCGCCAAATACTGCCTTTCGGGGACCGCCAAGCGGAACGGAATGCAGCTTATTTCGGTGATAATCGGGGCGGATAGCAGCGATATTAGATTTGCCGCCGCCAAAAAGCTTTTGGATTTCGGCTTTGCGAATTATCAAGTGTTTGTCCCCGAAAAACAACTTCTCGCAAGGGCCGTCGTGGAGAGAGGGGCAAACGGATATGTCAAGCTTGACTATAACCCGCCGGCAATCCTTACCGAAAAAGGGAGAGACGCTTCTTTTACCACGAAGCTTGTAATGGACGCGATAAAAGCGCCGGTTAAAAAAGGCGATATTGTGGGTACGGTGGAGTATTATATTGACGGGGTCAAGGCGGCGTCCTCTCCTGTTTTTGCTCTTGAGGGAGACAGGGAGATAACTTTCTTTAACCTTTTAGGGAAGTTGTGGAAATCACTTGTTTCGTTTTTTTAAATATTGAAAGATAAATCTTTCAATTACCCGGTTTTTTCTGTGAAAGGAATTATAAAAAAATGATTGTTTTAAACGATACCTTTGCCAAAAGTTATACCGACAAACACAGCGCGGCGTCGGGGGAAACCCTTGGCGCCGCTTACCATACCCTTGTCGGCAAAAGCGGGGCGGGGAGCGATTTCTTGGGCTGGTTTGACTACCCGTCAAACTCGGGCGAAGAGACAAAAAAGATAAAAGCGGCGGCGGATAAGATAAGGGAATCATCCGACGTTTTTATTGTAATCGGGATAGGCGGCTCGTATCTCGGCGCGAAAGCGGGGCTTGATTTTTTAAAAACCCCTTATTACAACAGCCTTAAAAAGTCTGCCCCAGATATTTATTTTTTAGGCAATTCCTTTTCGGGCGAGGAGCTTGAAACGGTGCTTTCCCTTTGCGGCGGAAAGCGGGTTTCGGTAAACGTGATTTCAAAATCGGGGACCACCTCGGAGACAGCCGTGGCGTTCAGGATTGTCGAAACTTTTATGCTGTCGAAGTATGGCGAAGACGGTATTAAAGACAGGGTTTTTGTAACGACGGACAAGAGCCGCGGGGCGCTGCTCACCCACGCCAAGATCAAGGGATACGAAACTTTTGTCATCCCCGACGACATTGGCGGCAGGTTTTCGGTTATGACCGCCGTCGCCTCTCTCCCGCTTGAGGTCGCCGGGTGCGACACTTCGGCGATTCTTGAAGGGGCAAGACGGGAGAGAGAGAGGTTTTTAACCCAAAAGACTTCTCACCCCGCCTGCCGCTACGCGGCGTATAGAAATCTTTTTTATTCGTCGGGCAAGCGGGTGGAACTGTTTGTGAGCTACGACCCATTTCTTAGTTTTTTCGGCGAGTGGCTGAAACAGCTCTTCGGGGAGAGCGAGGGGAAAGACGGCAAGGGGATTTTCCCCGCCGGCGCGGTGTTCACCACCGACCTCCACTCGCTTGGGCAGTATATTCAGGACGGCGTGAGAATGATTTTTGAAACCGTGGTGACCGAGAGAAACCCAAAGTCAAGCCTTGCCTTGCCCCAAAACAGCGAAATCAGCGATGGGCTCGGGTACCTTGAGGGGAAAATGCTCGCCGAAATAAACAAAACGGCTTTTTACGGCACTTCGCTCGCCCATATGTCGGGCGGGGTTCCCGTGCTGGAAATAAGCTTTGACAAAAAAGACGAAATTTCTTTTGGGGGGCTGTGTTTCTTTTTCTTCCTCGCCTGCGGGATTTCCGCCTATATGCTCGGGGTAAATCCCTTTGACCAGCCGGGGGTGGAGGAGTATAAGCAAAACATGTTCGCGCTGCTCGGGAAACCGGGCTTTGAGGCAAAGAAAAAAGAAATTGAGGAAAAAATAAAAACCCTGTAAATATACTTGAAATGTTTACAAAATAAATGTAAAATGAAGTGGGAGAGTGATGCGCTATGATAAAGCTTATTATGGAAGCAAAAGGAACCGGTAAAACCAAGGCTCTTATAGAGGCGGCAAATAATGCTGTCGCGGTCTCAAAGGGCTCGGTCGTGTTTGTGGAATACGGCAGGGACTTGTCGTATCAGTTAAAGACGCAAATCAGGCTTGTCGACGCCAAGGCGTACAGCATAATCGACGCCGACGAATTTTACGGCTTTGTGTGCGGCATGCTTGCGGGCAACTACGATGTTACCGACCTTTTTCTCGATTCCGTGCTTAAGATATGCGGCAACGATATGGCTTCTTTCGGCGAATTTTTATTCAGGATAGAAAAAATACTGGACGATAGAAATATAAACTGTCTTATGACGGCGTCGGCGTTTGCCGAAACCCTTCCCGCCGGGCTTGAAAGATTTTTAGTAGGTGTAAACCGTGAATAAAGCAAAAAGCGCAGCGAGGCGCGCGTTTTGCTTTTTTTCGTTTGCCGTTTTGGCGTACACCGGATTTTTGGCGGTGGGGCTCGGAGACAGCAAAGGGCTTGCCGACACCTACGGCTTGCTGTTTAAAAATATTTGCGTGATATTTGCTTACGCCCTTGCCTTTGGCTTTTCGTTTTTGGTGTTTGAGATAAAGCTATCACCGGTGGCAAGGCGGATTCTCCACGTTTTTTTACTGTATGCCGCCACGCTCGGTACGCTTTTGGCTTTGGCTAATATAAGCGGGGGCGCAAGGGAAGTTATAATTTTTATATTTATTTCCACTCTTCTCTACGCCGTCGTCTACACCGCGGTTTTAATTGTCTTCAGGGCGGTTTCCGCCGTTATTAATAAACGAAAATAAATTAAGTTAAAAGGTTCAGCCTGTTATAAACAGGCTTGTTTTTGCTATTTTAAAAGGATGATAGGATGATAGGACAATAGTTAATATGCTTTTACTTAAAAACATTAAAAAAGATTATTCCGCCGGCGATTCGGTTGTCCACGCACTAAAAGGGGTGAGCCTTGAGTTCGGCAAGAGCGAATTTGTCTGCGTGCTCGGACCCTCCGGCTGCGGCAAAACCACGCTGCTGAACATAATAGGCGGGCTTGACAGATACACCGACGGCGGGCTTTATATCGGCGGCAGGCCGACAAAAGGCTTTAAAGACGGCGATTGGGATTCCTACCGCAACAGCTTTGTGGGCTTTGTGTTCCAGTCGTATAACCTTATCC
The DNA here is from genome assembly GCA_041672465.1 of Eubacteriales bacterium. Lineage (GTDB taxonomy): Bacteria > Bacillota > Clostridia > Oscillospirales > CAG-382 > UBA1206. The sequence continues at coordinate 66,605 of JBAYZO010000001.1, read as the reverse complement.
CCCACCAGAGCGTTACCTCAAACGTGGCTCTGTCGCTGGCGCTGTCGGGCGTGCCGAGGGCGGAGGCAAAAAAGAGGGCGGCCGAGGCGCTTGTCAAAGTCGGGCTTGGCGATAAGCTTAAGAAAAAGCCAAATATGCTCTCCGGCGGGCAGATGCAGAGGGTCGCCATAGCGAGGGCGCTTGTCAACAACCCCGATATTATCCTCGCCGACGAGCCGACGGGTTCGCTTGACAGCGAGACGAGCACCGCCGTAATGGACACGCTTAAGGAAATTTCAAGGGAAAAGCTTGTCATCATGGTGACCCATAACTCCTCGCTTGCCGAAAAATACGCCACCCGCGTTATTACGCTTCTTGACGGGGAAGTCACGGGGGATGAGAAAAAGCCGCCGGCCGGCGAAACAACCAAACCCGACGTAAAAGATGAGACCCCCATAAAAAAACACCGCCGGATGTCAATGTTCACCGCGCTGTCGCTGTCGCTCCAAAACCTTATGACAAAAAAAGGCCGCGCCGCGATAACGTCGTTCGCGGGGAGCATAGGCATTATAGGTATCGCGCTCATAATGGCGTTGTCAAACGGAATTCAGCTTTACATAGACCGCGTTCAAGAGGATATGCTATCTTCCTACCCGCTGAGGATTACCGAAGACTCGGTTGATTTAATGGGGCTTTTGCAAACCCTTACGGAATCGCAAAAATCAAAGGAGGATCACCCCCTTGACGCCGTTTACCCAAACCCTATGTCAACCCAGTTACTCTCAAGCATGGCGAGCGCCTCAAAGAAAAACAACTTAAGCCTTTTTAAAAAATATCTTGAGGAAGAAGACAGCCCCATGACGGCGTACGCGTCGACAATTCAGTACAGCTATGACTTAGGGCTTAACATATACGCGAAAACCACCGGTGAAAACGGTGAAAAAACCTTTTTAAAAGTCAACCCCAGCGATATAATTTCAAAAATAAGGGATAAAATGATACCCGGCGCCGAAAACCATCAGTCTTTCGGCGGGGAAGAAACACGGTTTTCCGTATGGACGGAAATGATTGAGGACGAAGAGCTTCTCGGCAAGCAGTACGACGTTATAGCCGGCAAATTCCCAACGAGCTATGACGAAGTGGTGCTTGTGGTCAATGAGAACAACGAGCTAAACGATATCGCCATGTACGCGCTTGGAATAAAAGACCCCGCCGAGCTTGACAAGGCCTTTGAGAACGGGGAAGACAAGCTCCCTAAGTCAACAAATCCGATAAGCTATGAGGAAATTTTAAGCAAAACCTTTGTTGTTGTAAAGAGTTCCGACTTTTTTGTGAAAGACTATAAAATCACCCGCGAAGACGGCGATTTTTGGGTTTGGAAAGATATGTCGGGCGATAATGATTTTGTAAAAAGCCTTGTTTACGGCGGGGACGAGGGGGGAAAGGAAACCCTTACCCTTAAGATTGTGGGAATAATAAGGCCGTCCGAAAACGTGGTAGCGACTTCGATTACCGGCGCGATCGGGTATACCTCGGCGCTGGCGAAAAAGTTAATAGACAGCGCGAAAGAGGGGGAAATCGCGGTTCAGCAGTTTGAAAACCCAAAAATAAACGTGCTGACGGGGCTTGAGTTCAACAGCGGCGAGATAACCATGGAAGACGTGCTTGACTATATTTCCACCCTCCCCGAACAGCAAAAACAAGCCATAATGGCGTATATATCAATCCTCCCCGAAGCGCAAGTGTTGGCGATGTTTAAAAGCGCGCTGTCCTCGGAGGTCACTTATGAAACCGTTTGCGCAAAAATAGGGGTTATTGACCTTGACAAACCCATGTCGATAAGCATTTACGCCAAGACGTTTGGGGATAAAGACGGGGTTATAAGAGTTATAAATGAATACAACCAATTGCACGAGGGGGACGGAAACGCCATTCAATACACCGACTATGTCGGGTTGTTTATGTCCTCGCTTTCAACTTTTATACAGTTCGTGTCCTACGCGCTTATCGCTTTTGTTTCCATCTCGCTCGCGGTGTCTTCAATAATGATCGGCATAATTACCTATGTGTCGGTGCTTGAGCGCACCAAAGAAATCGGCATATTGCGGGCGATAGGGGCGTCAAAGAGGGACGTTTCAAGGGTGTTCAACGCCGAAACGCTTATCCTCGGTTTTGCCGCCGGGGTTTTCGGGATACTCTTTACCCTTGTCCTCACCATACCGCTTAATCTTATTATCTTTTCGCTTTCGGATATTTCAAATATCGCCAGCCTGCCGCCGGCGGGGGGCGCGGCGCTTGTCGCCGTCTCAATGCTCTTAACCTTTGTGGCGGGGCTTATTCCCGCTAAAATGGCGTCAAAAAAAGACCCGGTGGTGGCGCTCAGAACCGAGTAAGCGGTCGGGGTATAAAATTTAAGATATAAAAAACCGGGCGAAAGCCCGGATTTTTATACCTATAGAATTACAACGCCGTGTTTTTCGGCTTGGGTAAGGGTTTCTTTGTCCCAAACCGAGCTTTGCACCTCGCCTATATGGGCTTTTTCAAGCAGCAGCATTGAAAGCCTTGACTGCCCGATACCCCCTCCTATCGTGGGGGGGAGGAGGTTTTTCAGCACTTTATCGTGAAAAAGCAGACCCGATCTCTCTTCGGCTGACGCCGCTTTGAGTTGGTTTTTCATCGAGACGGCGTCAACCCTTATCCCCATTGAGGAGAGTTCGAGCGGAGCGCCGAGGACTTCGTCCCAGACAATCAAATCTCCGTTGAGGTTCCAGTCGTCATAGTCGGGCGCGCGCGAGCTGTGGGGAAGCCCGTCGGGGAGCGGGTAGCCGATTTGGGTGATAAACACCGTTTTGTGTTCTTTTGTAAAAAAATATTCTCGCTGTTCGGGCGTGTGGCGGGGGTACATATCGTAAAGCTCGGAGGCGGTTATAAAGGTGACATTGTTTTTAAGCTCAAGTTTTATTTCGGGGAAAGAAGCCTTAAGGGAGGACAGCGTGTCCGTTATGGCGAACATTATTTTCCCCACCGTTTCTTTTAAAAAAGGTATGTTCCGCTCTTCGCCGAGAATAACCTTTTCCCAGTCCCACTGGTCGACATAAACGGAATGAGTGTTGTCAAGGTCATCGTCCCGCCGTATGGCGTTCATATCAGCGTAAAGCCCCTCCCCCGGCGAAAAGCCGTAGCGGTGGAGGGCGAGCCTTTTCCATTTGGCGAGCGATTGCACAACCGCCGCGTCCATGGAAGCCCCCGGGATATCAAAGGTCACGGGGCGTTCCCTGCCGCTGAGGTCGTCGTTGAGGCCTGTCGCGGGGTCGACGAACAAGGGGGCGGAAACCCGCTTCAGATTAAGCTGATCACAAAGGTTTTTCGCGAAGACGGTTTTTAGAATTCCTATGGCCGATTGGGTCTGATATAAGTTTAAAACCGGTTTATATCCTTCCGGGAGGTAAAATTTGTTCATTTATTTTTTCATCCTTGGCGTTACGGCGAATTTTAAGCTTACAGGTTGCTCGGGTCAATCGAGTAGTTGGGGGCTTCTTTTGTGATAAACACGTCGTGCGGGTGCGATTCTTTGAGCCCCGCGCCGGTTATGCACACAAAGCGGGCGTTTTCTTTTAGGTGCTTTATATCTGGCGCGCCGCAGTATCCCATTCCGCTGCGAACCCCGCCCATAAGCTGATAGACGGTTTCGGAAAGCTCGCCCCTGTACGCCACCCGCCCCTCGACTCCTTCGGGGACAAGCTTATTTGAGGTTGTTTGAAAGTATCTGTCTTTTGAGCCCAACTGCATGGCGGAGAGAGAACCCATTCCCCGGTAGGTTTTAAACTGCCTGCCTTGGAAGATTTCAAGTTCCCCCGGCGCCTCGGCGCACCCCGCCACCATGGAGCCCACCATAACCACGTCGCTCCCGGCGGCAATCGCCTTGACAATATCCCCGGAATACTTAACGCCGCCGTCGGCGATAACGGGTATCCCCGATTTCGCGGCGACGGACGCGACGTCATAGACGGCGGTGACCTGAGGCACGCCTATTCCCGCCACCACCCGGGTGGTGCAGATAGAGCCGGGGCCGATCCCCACTTTAAGCGAATCCGCGCCGGCGTCAATGAGAGCCCTCGCCGCCTCCGAAGTCGCGATATTCCCAACTATTAGCTGAACTTCGGGGAAGGATTTTTTAACGCTTTTGGCGGCGTTGATGATCCCGCCCGAATGGCCGTGGGCGGAATCGAGCACAAGCGCGTCAGCGCCGGACTCGATAAGCGACGCGGCGCGGTCCAAAATATCGCGCGTCACCCCCACGGCGGCGGCGCAGAGGAGCCTGCCTTGGCTGTCTTTGGCGGCGTTCGGGTATTTTACCGCTTTTTCAATGTCTTTTATGGTGATAAGCCCGCCGAGCCTGCCGTCTTTGTCGATGAGCGGGAGCTTTTCAAGCTTTCTTTTTTTTAGTATTTCCTTTGCCTCGGCGAGCGTTGTCCCGACCGGGGCGGTGACAAGGTTTTCCTTTGTCATCACGTCGTCTATTTTAATGTTGAAATCGGTTAAAAACCGCATATCGCGGTTGGTGAGTATCCCCACAAGCCGCCTGTCCTCGTCGCAAATGGGAACCCCGGAAATGCGGTATTTCCCCATAAGCGCGTCGGCCTCATAGACATAGTTTTCCCTTGATAAAAAGAAAGGCTCGTTTATAACGCCGCTTTCACTCCTCTTTACCCTGAGCACATTGTCGCTCTGGTCTTCTATTGACATGTTCTTGTGAATTACGCCGATTCCGCCCTCTCTGGCGATGGCGATTGCCATTCGGCTTTCGGTCACCGTGTCCATGGCGGCGGTCATAAGGGGAATGCCGAGCCGAAGAGTTTTGGTAAGGTTTGTGGAAAGGTCAACTTTATCGGGGGTGACATGGCTTTCGGCCGGGACCAAAAGCACGTCGTCATAGGTTATGGCCTGTCTGCCGAACTTTTCGTTATAATCAAGCATGGTTTAACTCCTTCTTCGTTTTTTTGCCTTTGGCGGGGTCAAAATCCCCGAAAAAAGCCTTTTTCATACCGCTAACGGCGTTTGCCGCGGGGTAAATTCCCCAAAAGTGCGTTTAAGTTATTATAATATTATATATTACCGTATTTACTGTTGTCAATTGTTTTATTTTTTAATATTCATAAAAATAAAGCGTGATTTCGGCGTTATATTGGGCAAAGTGGGGCAAAGACTCTAAAAGCCGACAAAAAACTTAAAATTCTATTGACAAAGCCCCGGCGATGATGTAAAATTTTAACGAACTTAAAAGGCGGGCGGGCGTAAATGCCATTCTGGCGCCAAAGCGGCGCGAAACCAAACCGTAAACGCTCGCGGCAAAATAAAACTTTAAAATTAAAACGACCGCCGGAGCGTGGGCTGGGCGTCACAGAAATTGAATCTGAGACGCCCTTAACACTATTAAAGGCAAAAGCTTTATTTTTGTCCGGAGCGGGGGACAGCCGGCGGTTTATTTAATTTCATTACCCGAAAATACCCTAAAAAAGCGTGAAAGGGAAAAAGCAAAACTATGACAAAGTACATTTTCGTTACGGGCGGGGTTGTCTCCGGGCTGGGCAAGGGAATTACGGCGGCGTCGCTGGGAAGACTTTTAAAATCGCGGGGGCTGAAAGTCGCCGCGCAAAAGCTTGACCCGTATATCAACGTCGACCCGGGAACTATGAGCCCCTACCAGCACGGCGAGGTTTACGTCACCGAGGACGGGGCGGAGACCGACCTGGATCTCGGTCATTACGAAAGGTTTATAGACGAGGATTTAAACAAATATTCCAATCTCACCACCGGGAAGGTGTTTTCAAACGTCATTTCAAAAGAACGCCAAGGGCAGTACTTAGGCAACACGGTTCAGTATATACCGCATATAACCGACGAGATAAAGCGCTTTGTCTATAACGTGGGGAGAAAAACCTCCGCCGACGTGGTAATAACCGAAATCGGCGGCACCACGGGCGATATTGAAAGCCAGCCCTATTTGGAGGCTATCCGTCAGATAAGCCACGAGGTGGGATTTGACAACGCCTTGTTTATCCATGTCACGCTTGTTCCGTTTTTAAAAGCCTCGGGCGAACACAAGTCAAAACCCACCCAGCACTCGGTCAAGGAACTTCAGGGTATGGGAATAACCCCCGATATTATTATTCTCCGAAGTGACGAGCATATCGAGGACGAGAGCATTTTCCGCAAGATTTCCGGCTTTTGCAACGTAAAGCCCGACTGCGTCATTGAAAACGTCACCCTCCCCGTGCTTTACGAAGCGCCGCTCATGCTTGAAAAATCAAATCTTTCAAACATTGTCTGCCGCGAGCTTAGAATAAACGCCCCGCCTCCCGACCTCACCGAATGGAAAAAGCTTATAAAGCATATTAAAAACCGCAAGGGAAGCGTTAAAATCGCCCTTGTGGGGAAATATATCCAGCTCCGCGACGCTTATCTTTCGGTTGCCGAGGCGCTGAACCACGCGGGGTTTGAGCTGAATTCGGAAATTGATATCGAATGGGTGGATTCGGAAATTATCACCAAAAACAATATAAGCGAGCTGTTCTGCGGCATTGACGGAATGGTTATTCCCGGCGGGTTCGGCAACCGCGGGATCGAGGGAAAAATACTCGCCGCGGGTTACGCGCGGGAAAAATCTCTCCCCTTCTTGGGCATTTGCCTTGGAATGCAGGTTTCGGTAATAGATTTCGCGAGAAACGTGCTGGGGCTGTCAGGCGCCAACTCAAGGGAATTTGATGAAAATTCCCCCGATAAGGTTATTGATTACATGGAAGGGCAGAGCGACCAAACCGCGAAGGGCGGCACGCTCAGGCTTGGGAGCTACCCCTGCCGCGTTCTTCCCGGCACGGTTATGGCCGAATGCTACAAGAGCGACCTTATCAATGAAAGGCACCGCCACCGCTACGAGTTCAACAACGCCTATAAAAAATCTTTCTCGGACGCGGGCATGGAGGTCAGCGGGATCTCCCCCGACGGAAGACTTGTCGAAACGGTTGAGATAAAAAGCATTCCCTTTTATGTGGGCGTTCAGTACCACCCCGAATTCAAAAGCCGCCCCAACCGCCCCCATCCGCTGTTTTTGGGTCTTGTGCGGGCGGCCGTCAATTATAAAAAAGGAACTTCGGAAAAAGGCTGAGTTTTGTTTTCGCACTTTTGAAAGGTTAGGTCAGCATACGGCATGAAAAAAATTAAAAAATCGCGCAAGCTCGACCATGTTTGCTATGACATACGCGGCCCCGTCATGGACGAGGCGATACGCATGGAAGCAAACGGAATCGATATTTTAAAACTTAATATAGGCAACCCCGCGCCTTTTGACTTCCGGGCCCCCGACGAGGTTATAGTGGACATGATATATAACCTGCGTTCGTCGGAGGGGTACTCAAACTCCAAAGGGCTGTTTTCGGCGCGTAAAGCCGTAATGCAGTACTGTCAGGTTCGCGGGATACCAAACGTCGGAATCGACGACGTTTTCACCGGCAACGGAGAGAGCGAGCTTATAACCATATCCATGCAGGGGCTGCTTGACGACGGGGACGAGATACTCATCCCCATGCCCGACTACCCGCTCTGGACCGCCTCGGTGGTGCTTTCGGGGGGGAAAGCCGTCCACTACCGCTGTGTGGAAGAAAACCACTGGGAACCCGACATAGACGATATAAGATCAAAAATAACCCCGCGTACCAAGGGAATTGTCGTTATAAACCCCAACAACCCCACGGGCGTGCTTTATTCCGATAAAATACTCGGGGAAATAGTAAACGTCGCGAGAGAGCATGAGCTTATTATTTTTGCCGATGAGATTTACGACCGGCTTGTTATGGACGGCAAAAAACACACCGCCATAGCCTCGCTGGCGCCGGATCTGCTTACCGTTTGTTTTAACGGGCTTTCAAAATCCCACCGCGTGGCGGGGTTCAGGAGCGGCTGGATGTGCCTTGCCGGCGAAAAAGCCCACGCCGCCGATTATATAGAGGGGCTGAATCTTCTGGTTTCAATGCGCCTTTGCTCCAACGTGCCGGCGCAGAGCATTATCCAAACGGCAATGGGGGGGTACCAGTCAAGCGATGAGCTTGTCAAAGAGGGCGGGCGGCTATTTGAGCAGCGCGATTTTATCTGGAAAGCCATTAATTCCATACCCGGGCTTTCGGCGGAAAAACCCGACGCTGCCTTTTATATCTTCCCGAAAATAGACACCGAGATGTATAATATAGACGACGACATGAAGTTTGCCTTTGAGCTGCTGAGAGAGGAAAAAATACTTATAACCAGCGGCACGGGGTTTAACTGGGATAAACCCGACCATTTCCGTTTGGTTTATCTCCCGAGGGTTGAAATCCTTGAGGAAGCGGCCGAGAGGCTTGAAAGATTTATGGCGGCGAGAAAGAGATAGAAGAGATAAGAGAGAAGAGAGAAGAGAGAAGAGATAAGGTGTTGTTTTATCGCTAATAGGGGAACGCAAATGAATAAAACATATGAAAACGCGCTGGCGGCGAGATATTCGGGAAAAGAAATGCAATATATTTTCTCGCCCGACAATAAGTTTAAGACATGGAGAAAACTTTGGGCAGCCCTTGCCGAAAGCCAAAGACAGCTTGGGCTGGATATAACCGAAGAACAGATAGCGGAGCTTAAAAGCCATATCGATGACATTGATTACAAAAGAGCGGGGGAATACGAAACGCGGCTCCGCCACGATGTTATGGCGCATATTAAAGCTTACGGCGACGTTTGCCCAAAGGCAAAAGGGATTATCCACCTCGGGGCGACTTCCGCCTATGTCGGGGACAACACCGATATTATTTTAATGCGCGACGCGCTGAAACACATAAGAAAGCTTGTTATAAACTGTGTCGCCGCGCTGTATGAGTTCGCCAAAACCCACGCGAACCTGCCAACGCTTTCCTACACTCACTTTCAGCCCGCCCAGCCCACGACGGTGGGGAAAAGGGCATCACTTTGGATACAGGATTTGCTCTTTGACCTTGAACGGCTGGATTTTGAGATTGCGAACCTTAAACTTCTCGGCTGTAAAGGCACCACGGGGACTTCCGCGAGCTTTTTGGCTCTTTTCGGCGGAGACCACGAAAAAGTTAAAAGGCTTGAGGAACTGATTGCCCAAAAGATCGGCTTTGAGGGCTGTTATAATGTTTCGGGGCAGACATATTCAAGGAAGATTGATTATAATATTTTATCTGCGCTCAGCATGATAGCCCAGAGCGCCTCAAAGTTCGCCAACGACATAAGGCTGCTCTCGCATCTGAGGGAATTTGAGGAACCCTTTGAGGATGGGCAGGTCGGCTCGTCGGCAATGGCGTATAAGCGAAACCCCATGCGGAGCGAACGGATCTGCTCGCTTTCAAGGTTTGTTATGACCCTTTCGGCTAACCCCGCCATAACCGCGGCGTCGCAATGGTTTGAGCGGACGCTTGACGATTCGGCGAACAAACGGATTGTCGTGCCGGAGGCGTTTTTGGCCGTCGACGGGATACTTTCCCTTTATATAAACGTTTCGCGCGGGGTAAGGGTTTATCCAAAGGTCATAAGCCGTCACCTCAGGGAGGAGCTCCCCTTTATGGCTACCGAAAACATACTGATGCGCGCCGTCGCGTCGGGCGGGGACAGGCAAAGCCTGCACGAAAAAATAAGGCTCCATTCGATAGCCGCCAAGGAGCGGATAAAGCTTTACGGCGAGGACAACGACCTTATAAAGCGGATAGCCTTAGACAAGACTTTCGGGCTTACGGAAGAAGAACTTTTAAAAGCCGCCGATGCGGACGCTCTCACGGGCAGAGCGGGCGAGCAGACGGAAGAATATTTAAGGGATATCGTTTACCCGGTCATAAAGGCGAACGAAGAGCTTTTGGGCGGGGATTTTACAATAAGCGTTTAGTTTTTTGTTTTTAAAATCCCGCTTTCGGCGGGAGGGTAAAATATTCAATATTTTTGCTTTTAAGCCTGTTTAGGGCTTTGATTTTTATTTAAGGCGGATTTTTATTTGTAAATTATACAAACGCGGGTCAAAATGTGTTGAAAATTAATTATTGCTGCTTATAATAGCTTAGCGGTAAATAAAAAACGAGGTTTTATAATGGGTTTAAAAATTCTTGGGTTTTTGGCGGCCTTTTTTTCAGGCGCGCTTATCTCTTACGCCGACAACTTTGTCACCAAAAAAATGACAACTGTTAAGTCGAGCCCCAAAACCTATTATTTGTCATATATCTTCAGGCTCGCGATAAACACGGTTTTTCTGTTCGCGGTGTTTTTTGTCTCGCCCGCTCTTCCGTTCGGAAGATGGCCGCTGGTTTTAGGGGCAGTGTTTGGGATAACAATACCCTCGGCGGTTTTCACTATAATTTTGGCGAGAAAAAATGGCGGAGATTAAAGCTGATTCAAATATAATACAAATTCAAAACCAAAGACAAGCAATAAATAACGCGTAAAAAACAATAATAAAAATAATCGGTTGGGAGGCGGGGCTTTTGTTTGACGTTTTCGGAATAACGGTAACGGGTGAGATAGTCACGATGTGGGCGATTATCGCGGTAATTACCGTGTTTTCGCTTGTAATGACTCGCAGGTTTAAAGAACGTCCGGGAAGAATTCAAAACATACTTGAAAGCGGCGTCGAATATATTGAAAATTTTTTAAGGGATATTCTCGGCAAGCAAAAGACCGAACAATATTTCGCGTTCTTCGGCACAATGTTTATTTTTATAATGGTTTCAAACTATCTTGGGTTTTTACCGGGGGCTAATCTTATCCCGGGGTTCAATGTGCCTACTTCCTCGCTTTCGGTAACTATCGGGCTTAGCGTGTGTACTTTTTTCGCGCTGCAGTATTACTCGGCGCGGCTGGGGTTCAGGCATTATATAAAAAGATTTGTAAAACCCGTTTATCTCCTCCCGCTGCTTTTGCTCGATGAAATAATTAAACCGGTTTCGCTCTCCTTAAGGCTGTACGGCAATATTTACGGGGAAGAATCGGTTACTTCGCAGCTTTATGAGATCTTCCCCATAGGCGTGCCGGTAATAATGATGCTGCTCAGCCTTTTGTTCTGCTATATACAGGCGGTTGTGTTTACAATGCTTTCGGCAATTTATATTGACGAGGCGACCGCGACGGATTAACTAAAGACATAAAACATAAGACATAATAATTTTAAGGAGCTAAAAAAATGAACCAAGAACTAATCGCCTTCGCGGCCGCGATATGTATCGCCTTTTCAACTTTAGGCCCGGCAATAGGGCAGGGGCTTGCCGCCAAGGCCGCAATGGACGCGATAGCGCGTCAGCCCGATATAAGAAAAGATATAAGAACAACCCTTATAATAGCGCTCGCGCTTATGGAAGCGCTTACAATCTACGGGCTTCTCATAGCTTTTATGCTAATGGCGAAAATTTAGGGGCAAGCCATGTCTATTGAACTTTCCACAATTGTTTTTACCATAATCAACTTTTGTGTTCTTATGGCGGTGCTCCACTTTTTGCTGTTTAAGCCGACGCTTAAAAACATTCACGAACGCCGACGGAAAATAAACCGCAGCGTAGCGATAAAGACAAATTCCGCCGAAAAGCTTGAGGAGCAAAACCGCCTTATTTCAGAGCGGATAGATTTGTCGCGCAAAAGCGAGAGCGACGCTTTCCGGGCGACCGTTGAAAAGGCGGACGCCGAAATCCTTGCCGATAAAAAGCGTTTTGAGGAAGGCGAAGATATTCGGATAGAACAAATTAAAAAAGCCCTCGAAAAAGAGCGGGAAAAAATGGAAGGCGACCTTGAGGGTTATTTGCACGAGTTTGCCGCGGCGCTTGCCGACCGCCTTGTATCCAAGGATTATTAAGAGGTTAAAATTACGAAATGAAGATTTTGTACTCGGTTATAAACCTGCTTATTCTTATCCCTGTCGTTTATTTTCTGTTGAGAAAACTGCTGGGGTTTGAAAAAGGGTTTTTGCTTCGCGCTTTTAGGGAAAGGCGGAAGAAAATAAATAAAGAGCTTGACGATTCGGCGGAGGCGATTCTCATAGCCGAAAAAACCGAGCGCATAATGGAGTCTGAGGAAAAAGAGGCCGAGGACAGAATAAGATCCATAAAAGAGGAATACACACTTCACGCCGCCGAAAAGGTAAGCGAAATATATTCGTCAAACGAGAGAGAAAAAGAGACGCTGAGGCGGGAAAACGACAGCCTTTGTTTGGGGCTTCGGGCGGATATGTTTGAGACAGTGAGGAAAAACGCCATAACCCGCGCAAAGGAAATGGCGCTCGGCATTATGTCAAAACCGCCGTATGTCAGCCTGTTCCGAAAAAAAGAGGGGGAAATTGCCGATTCGCTGCTGGCCGTCGTTTCGGTCACATCCGGCAACAGGGTGTATATATCCCAAAAAAAGCCGCTTAAGGTTGTTTTGACCTCAACTTTTGCCCTTGAGGACGAAATTGTGGAAAAAATCCGCTCCGAAGTCAGCTCCCGCGCAAAAAAAGCGGGGGGCGAGAGCGATTTTGTTTATAAAACTGATTCTGAGCTCGTGGGCGGGCTAAAGCTGAGCGTCGGGGACACGGTTTATGACGGGACGATTTCCGATCTCCTCTACCGAATGACAAAAAGGATAGGCAAAGGCACCGCAGTTTCGGACTTTACCGCCAAGGGCTTTGCCGACACTTTGGTGCGGAGCGTCAAGGATTCAAAAATGGAAATCGGAATCTATCAGTTAGGGCGGGTTATTTCCATTTCAGACGGTATCTGCTGGCTTAACGGGCTGGCCGACATTATGTACGGGGAGGTTGTCGAGTTTATTTCCGCCGGCGAGCTGGGAATGATTCTTGACATTGCTACGGACAGGGTCGGCTGCGTGGTGTTCGGGAGATACGAACATATAGAGGCGGGGGATTTGGTCCGCCGCGCCGGGCATATGGCGTCGGTCCCCGTGGGGGATAATCTTCTCGGCAGGGTTGTAAACCCCCTCGGCGCGCCGATAGACGGCTTTGGAACTATCCGCGCCAATGAGTTTAACCAGATAGAGTTCCGCGCCCCGGCAATCCTCGACCGCCGCTCGGTTACGGTTCCTCTCCACACGGGCATAAAGGCTATCGACGCGCTCGTTCCCATCGGGCGGGGGCAGAGAGAGCTTATTATCGGCGACAGGCAGACGGGTAAAACCTCTATAGCCATTGACGCCATAATAAACCAAAAGGATAAAGGCGTAATCTGCATATATGTGGCGGTGGGGCAGAAAGAAATCACCGTCGCCGAAATTTTATCAAAGCTTAAAAAGTACGGCGCCATGGAGTATACGGTAATCGTCTGCGCCGACGCTTACTCGTCGGCGTCCATGCAGTATATAGCGCCGTTTTCCGGAACGGCGATGGGCGAGTATTTTATGTATAAGGGCAAAGATGTGCTTATAGTTTACGACGATCTTTCAAAGCACGCCGTGGCGTACCGCGAGCTCTCGCTCCTCCTCCACCGCCCGTCGGGGAGAGAGGCCTACCCCGGCGACGTTTTCTACCTCCACTCAAGACTTCTCGAGCGCTCCGCGCGGCTTTCCGATGAAAATGGCGGCGGAAGCATGACCGCGCTCCCGATTATAGAGACTCAAGCGGGGGATATATCGGCGTACATTCCCACAAACGTTATCTCAATCACCGACGGGCAGATATTTTTGGAAACCGAACTGTTTAACGCCGGTCAGCGCCCGGCGATAAACGTGGGGCTTTCCGTCTCCCGTGTGGGGGGCGCGGTGCAAAGGCCGTTTATGCGCAAGACCGTTTCCGCCCTGCGAATGAACCTCGCCCAGTACAGGGAGCTTGAGGCTTTCGCCCAGTTCGGCACGGAAATAGACGAGCACACCCGAAAGGTGCTGGATTCGGGCTCGCGCATTATGGCGTCGCTCAATCAGCCGAGGTTCGCGCCGATATCAGACGACAAAGAGGCGCTTATCATCTGCGCGGTCACCGAGGGCTACGCCGAGGGAGTGCCGCCGGACGAAATGGTGAGGTTTGAGTCGCTGCTCTTTGAGCACTTTGAAAAAGACCACCCGGAACTCCTCAAAATTATCGGCTCGCCGCGAAAACCCACCGACGGTGATATGGAAAAAATAAGACAAGCCCTAAAGGTTTTTTCGGAGGCGTATTAAATGCCGTCAATGCGCGAGTTGAAAAACCATATAAAAAGCATAAAGACCACTTGGCAGCTTGCCGACGCCATAAAATCAATCTCCACCGCGAGATATTACCGGGTTTCAAGGCTTTACAAGGCGTTTGAGGTCTACGCCGGCAAGAGCTACGAAATGTTGGGGTCGGTGACAAGCCCTTTCGGCGAAAAAATCCCCGCGGGGCGGAAGTGCTTTGTTCTCCTCACCGGGAACCGGGGCTTGTGCGGGGGGTATAACACAACCCTTGCCGCTTATTTTGAGGGCGTTATAAAAGACGAGGCAAACCCGATTATCGTGGTGTGCGGGAGATGGGGGGAAACCTACTTCCGAAATAAACACCACATAAAAATTGAAAAGCAGTTTATTTTCGCCGACGTTCCCGAATATTCGGAGGGGTCGCGTTTGGGGGAATATCTCACCGAGCTTTACGAGAGCGGCGGCGCGGACGAGGTTATTTTTGTCTTTCAAAAATATAAAAACCTGCTCAGCCAAATCCCGTCGAAAGAAGTTTTTCTGCCGGTAAAGACCGATGAAAAGGCGAAAAACCCCGACGCCGGAGTGTATTACCCGGACAGGGAGACGGCTGAAAAAAGCCTTTACGCGAACTGCTTAAAAAATAAAGCCTATTCGTTTTTACTCGAATGGGCGTCGGGAGCGCAGGCAGCCACCATGATGGCGATGCGGAACGCGTCCGATTCCGCAAGGGAGTTAAAGCTTGAGCTTGACTTGCGGCTCAGCCGGCGCCGTCAGTGGCAGGTGACGTCCGGCGTTATTGAAACAGCAAGCTCAAACGAGCTTATAAATAAGCCTAAAGACGAGATAAACAGTGATTATTACGATGATAATGATAATTATAACGATAAAACTTAAAAACGGAAGGAGGGCGGCATAAATGTCTAAGGGCGAGGAAGGAACCGTCATGAGGATAACGGGCCCCGTTGTGGACGTGCGTTTCCGTCAAGGCGCGAATCTGCCGGACATATTCAACGCGGTTGAGGTAAAAAAGGGAAAAGAGACGTTTGTGCTTGAAACCCTCCAGCATATAGGCAACTCTTCGGTACGGTGTATTTCCATGCACCCCACCGACGGAATGTCGCGCGGGCTCCCCGCCTATGACACGGGCGAGCCTATTTCGGTCCCCGTTGGGGAGGAGACTTTGGGGCGGATGATAAACGTCACGGGGGAACCTATTGACAGAAAAGGCCCCATTAACGCCAAGGCGAGGTATCCTATCCACCACAAGGCCCCCCCGTTTACCGAGATTGTGCCCGCCACCCAAATGCTTGAGACGGGGATTAAGGTTATCGATCTTATGACCCCGTACGCCAAGGGGGGCAAAATCGGGCTGTTCGGCGGCGCCGGGGTTGGGAAAACAATTTTGATAATGGAGCTTATCCGCAACGTGGCTTTTGAGCACAACGGCTATTCGGTGTTCGCCGGGGTAGGCGAAAGATCAAGGGAAGGCAACGACTTGTGGGAGGAGATGAACCAGTCGGGCGTCATATCAAAGACGGCGCTTGTGTTCGGCCAAATGAACGAGCAGGCGGGCGCGAGGCTCCGCGTGCCGCTGGCGGGGCTTGCTTTGGCGGAGTATTTCAGGGAGACGGCAAGGCAGGACGTGCTGCTGTTTATCGACAACATATTCAGGTTTACCCAAGCGGGGAGCGAAGTTTCGGCTCTGCTCGGCAGAATGCCGTCTGCCGTCGGCTATCAGCCCACGTTAGCGTCGGAAATGGGAAAGCTCCAAGAGCGGATAGTATCCACCAAAAAGGGTTCGATAACCTCTGTTCAGGCGATTTACGTCCCGGCCGACGACCTCACCGACCCCGCGCCGGCGACGGCTTTCGCGCATCTCGACGCGACGACGGTATTGTCACGAAATATAGTCGAGCTCGGCATTTACCCCGCCGTTTCGCCGCTTGAGTCAAGCTCGCGCATGCTTTCTGAGGACACGGTGGGGGCATCCCACTACGCGACGGCAAAAAAAGTGCAGCATATGCTCCAGCGCTATAACGAGCTTCAGGATATCATAGCGATACTCGGAATGGAGGACCTCTCCCCGGAGGACAGGGAAACCGTCGTCAGGGCGCGAAGAGCGCAGCGCTTTATGTCGCAGCCGCTCCATGTCGCCGAATCATTTACCGGCATGGAGGGGAGATTTGTCCCCGTGGAAGAGACCATAAAAGGGTTTCAGGCAATTATCGGAGGCGAGTGCGACGATATACCCGAACAAGATTTTATGTTCGCGGGAACCATAGACGACGTTTATAAAAGGAGCGGGAAGCGTGGATAAGCTGAATTTGATAGTGACTTCCCCCAAGGGCGTTCTCCTTGACGAAACAGTCGGTTCGGTAAAGCTGAAGTCGTCCGACGGCTATTTCGGCGTGCTGCCGGGCGCTCTCCATACCATAGCACTTATTGTCGAGTCAGACGTGGTTTATGAAAAAGGGGGAGGAAGTTTTAGCTTTCCCGTCAAGGGCGGGTTCGCCGAGGTAAAGGACGGGACCGTCACCGTAATAACCGAATAAAAGCAAATAAAACCCCTTTGGCATGTTCGGATGTTCAGCCATAGGGGTATTTTTTTAACGGTTACGGGCAAATTATATATAATCAGTATGTAACGCGTATTATATCTAATTCAATAGATAATATATAATATGTAATATGTAATCGAGGTGCTTTGGTTGACGGTAATTTTTCTTCGCACGGTAATATTTTATATCGTTCTCGCCGCGATAATGCGTCTTATGGGAAAAAGGCAGATAGGGGAAATTCAGCTTTCGGAATTCGTCGCCGCCGTCATGCTGTCCGAGCTCGCCGCTCTCCCCATCACCGACAGGGATATTCCGCTGTTCCACGGGATTATAGCGGTTATTACTTTGGGCTGTCTTGAGGTTATAACGGCGTTTTTGTGCCGCAAGATCCCCCGGCTTAGAAAAACCCTTTACGGAGAGCCTATCGTGCTTGTCGCGAAAGGCAGGGTCATTGAAAAAGGGCTTGACAAGGCGCGGGTCACGTTTGACGAGGTGATGTCGGTTATCCGGGCGCAGGGGTATAAGGCTATCGACGACGTTTATTATGTTATTCTTGAGCAGACAGGTAAAATTTCGGTGCTCCCCAAGGCGGAAGTCTCCCCGCTCACCCCCAAGGACGCGGGGGTCAAGGTGGGCGAGATCGGCCTTGACATGCCTGTCGTCATAGAGGGGGTTGAAATAAAAAGCTTTATGAGTCAAGCGGAAAAGACAAAAGGCGATATTGAAAAAGAGCTAAGGCGGGGCGGCATACCCAAAAAGAAATGCGTAGCGCTGACTTTTGACGAGAACGGCAGAGCGAAGCTTATAAAAAAAGAAGGTGAACCCAAATAAAACACTTTATTATAGCGGTCTTACTGCTCGCGACCGTCGTCGCCGCTGTTTGCGTCAACGGTTTTTATGTCAGAAAAACCATTAGGGAGGCGATTGATATGACAAGGGCGCTCCCCGAGACAAAAGAAGAGTTTGAGAGCTATGAGGGAGACATTCAAAATTTTGTTGACAAATGGTATTCATGGCAGGGGTTTTTGTCATTTTCACTTCATATGTTCGAGCTTGAGAGCGCGAACGAGGCGGTCGCGGATATTGACGCCGCTTTTTGTTCGGGCTCATACGACAAGTTTTTGTCGGCGAAAAAAAGGCTGGAAACGGTTTTCAGAGGTCTTGCCGCCGGCGAAAAGGCCGGGTTTGTGCATATCTTCTGACGCGTGCAATTATTATTTGACAATAATTCAGGAAACGTATATCATATGCTTGTAAAAACTTTTTTATAAAAGCAAATATATAAACGCGGAGGAACGGCGAAAAAATGTTTAGATCCGTTCTTTTAAACTTCCCGCCGCCGCCCCTCCGCGGGTTTTTCAAAAAAACCAAAAGTTTTGCGCGTCTTATTATTACAGTTTATGTAAATACCTGCCGAAAGGAAACAATTATGAAAGAAAAATCCATTATTTTGTCGCCCTCGATTTTGTCCGGGGATTTTTCCCGCCTTGGCGAAAACGTCGCGGCAATCGAAAACGCGGGCGCCGAGTGGCTTCACCTTGACGTTATGGACGGCTGTTTTGTGCCTAACATAACTTTTGGGGCGCCGGTAATAAAGTCAATAAGAAAGGCGTCAAAATTGATTTTTGACACCCATTTGATGATAAATTCCCCCGAGCGGTATATAGACGATTTTATTAGCGCGGGGAGCGATTACATAACTTTCCACGCCGAGGCGGCTAATTGCCCGGCGGGGCTGCTGAGAGAAATAAGGGCAAAGGGAAAGGGCGCGGGGATTTCTCTTAAACCCGACACAAGCGCCGAGGAAATTCTTGAGCTTGTCCCGCTTTGCGATTTAATTCTCGTAATGACCGTCGAGCCGGGGTTTGGCGGGCAAAGCTTTATGCCGGAAATGTTAGGTAAAATCAAAGCAATAAGCGAACACATAAAAAAAACAAATCCGTCCGCGCTGCTCTCTGTCGACGGCGGCATAAACCCCCTCACTTCCCGTGAGGTAGCTCTTGCCGGCGCGGACGTAATCGTGGCGGGGAGCTTTGTCTTTGCCGGGGGGGGCGATAGTTTAAAAATAAAAGAAAATATCACCGCTATTCGTAAATCAATAACCCTGCCGTAGAACGGCGCAATTAAATTTTTTAGTTTTTAATTTTGCCCCGCTTTCGCTCCGCAGGAATTTTGCTTGATATAACACTCGACTTTGTCAAAGGGGATATCAAGCACCATTGAAATCTCATTGTACAGACAGCTTTTCGCGGAACGCTCGTATTCGGTATCGGTGAGAGCGAGCTGCCGTCTGGCGTCTTTGGCGACCTTGCGCCGCTGGGCCACCGTTTTAATTATCCTCGCGTAGCCCTCGAGCGACGCTTTTGACATGACTTCCTTATAGGCGTCGCGCCTCCGCTTTTCACCGGGGACGACAATATTAGGCAGTTTATTTATACCGTCTATAAATCTTTCAACTTCTTCCCGGCTGGAAATCGCCCGCAGCGGAACTCTTCCGCCTTTGGCGGGAGTATAGATGACAGCCTCATTGTCGCTGTGCGGGCGCAGGGCGTAGTAGTCCCTTAAATCCCCCTTGCCAAACGGGGAAGGGCAAACGTCTATCACGGTGCAGATACCGCTTGAGCCGTAAACGACGTTATCTCCTTTACAAAACACTCCTCTTCCTCCTTTTGTATTAGGTTTTGTTAATGAATATACTAAAAAAATACTTTGCGCTCGGCAACGCGAAAAGACGGCCTTTTAGAGCCGCCGCCCGCGAGAATGCCAAGTTTTTTTAAAGATAAAAATTATTTATCGCATTTCCCGGCGTAAGGGCAGTTCCCGCAGGAAGAACAGCCGCCCTTGCGGCCCCGAAAAGTGAAATAAGCGGACGCGCCGACCACGCCGGCAACAGCGACCGAAACTATTATCGTAGGTAACATTATAATACCACCTTTCTCTTGCCGGGGCGGAGCAGCATATACAAAAATATAACGCTCAGAACAACGGCGGCGATAAAGCCGTATTTGTTTGTTTCCCCGGCGAAAAACATACCGTATTGATAGACTAAAAGCGAAACCGAGTACGCGATCGCGGTCTGATACGAGACGGCGAACAGCGTCCATTTCCAATCGCTCATCTCCCGCCTTGTGGCGCCGATTGCCGCCACGCAGGGGGCGCAAAGCAGGTTAAACACCAAAAACGAAAAGGCCGAAAGCGGCGTGTATGCCGCGATAAGTGCGGTTTTGTAATCCTCGCCGTACAGCACCCCGAAGGTTGAGACGATATTTTCTTTTGCCACAAGTCCGTTGAGAGTGGCGACCGAGGCTTTCCAATCACCCCAACCGAGCGGGGCAAAGACCTTCGCCAGTCCGCCGCCGAGCGAGGCGAGAAGCGAGTCTTCCATTGACACAAGCCCGAAAGTCCCTTTCTCAAAGCCGAACTGTGATAAAAACCATATCCCGACCGAGGCGATAAGTATAACCGAGCCCGCTTTTTTTATGAAAGAAAAACTTCTCTCCCACATAGACCGCAGGATATTTGAGACCGAGGGCAAGCGGTAATCGGGGAGCTCAAGCACAAACGCCGCGGGCTCACCCTCAAACATTTTTGTCTTTTTTAATATTATACCCGAAATCCCAACAATTAACAACCCCAAAAAATAAGCGGAGGGGGCGAGCCACCACGCGCCGCCGAACATGGCGCCGGCGATAAGCGCGATAACGGGAAGTTTCGCGCCGCAGGGCATAAACGGAGTGGTCATGATAGTCATTCGCCTGTCGCGGAGGTTTTCTATCGTTCTTGTCGCCATAATCCCCGGAACCGTGCAGCCGGTACCCACCAGCATGGGGATAAACGACTTGCCCGACAGCCCGAACCGGCGGAATATTCTGTCCATTATAAACGCGATTCTTGACATATATCCGCAGGATTCAAGAAAGGCGAGGAACATAAACAAAATCATCATCTGCGGCACAAAGCTGAGCACCGCGCCCACGCCGCCGATAATCCCGTCGACGATGAGCAGCACCAAAAAGTTTGAAACCCCGGCGGAAGTCAGGCTTTTTTCCAAAAACGGGGAAATCCATTCGCCGAAAACCGTTTCGCTTGTGAAATCGGTGAGAAGCGTGCCGACGGTAGTCACCGACACATAGTAAACGATAAACATGACCAGCGCGAAAATCGGGAGCGCGAGGAAACGGTTTGTCACCACGCGGTCGATTTTTTCAGAAATTGAAGGGCCCTTTTTGGCTTTTATGTAATATTTTTCGAGGAGGGACTCGATATAGGAATAACGCTCGTTTATGATTATCGATTCGGCGTCGTCGTCAAGTTCTTTTTCACAGCGGGAAATGTCGCTTTCAATATGGCTCAGCTTATCTCGCGGGATGTTTAGCAAATCGGACACCCGCGTGTCGCGCTCGAACAGTTTTATCGCGTACCAGCGCTGTCTTTCAAGCGGCATATCGTGGAGCGCGGCCTCTTCTATATGCGCCAGCGCGTGTTCCACGCTCCCGCGGAAGCTGTGGCGCGGGATAGAATTCTTGCCGTTCGCGGCGGATATGGCTTTTTCCGCGGCGTCTTCAATTCCCGTTTCCTTAAGGGCGGAAATTTCGGCTATTTTAACCCCCAGTTCGCTCTCAAGCCCGGGAATATCTATTGTATCGCCGTTTTTCTTGATAACATCTGACATATTAACGGCAATAACGACAGGGATGCCAAGCTCGACAAGCTGGGTTGTGAGATAAAGGCTCCGCTCAAGGCTTGTGCCGTCGATAACGTTAAGTATCGCGTCCGGGCGTTCGTTGACAAGATAGTTTCTCGCCACCACTTCCTCAAGCGAGTAGGGGGAGAGCGAGTAGATACCGGGCAGGTCGGTTATAATTACGCCCTTATTGCCCTTCAGCATTCCTTCTTTTTTTTCAACGGTTACGCCGGGCCAGTTACCCACCGATTGATTGGAGCCGGTAAGTATATTAAAAAGTGTTGTCTTTCCCGAGTTCGGGTTGCCGGCAAGCGCGATTTTTATTATGTTTTTCATATGACAAAGACCACAAAAATTTTGTGTCAGCTTTCAAGTAATATCATTTCGGCGTCGGCTTTGCGGAGCGACAGCTCGTATCCGCGGACGGTTATCTCAATAGGGTCGCCGAGCGGGGCGGTTTTCCGCACCGTGACGCTAACGCCTTTTGTTATCCCCATATCCATTATGCGGCGGCGTATCGCGCCCTCCCCCGTCACCTTGCCGATCTTCACCGTCTGACCGGGGCTTATATCCTTTAGAGTAAGTGTTTTCATAGCTTTTTTTCCTTCTTGTTAGTATATCCTAACACATATATATTACCACCTTCGATTTTTTTTGTCAAGTACGAATATATAAAATTTTTAATTGATTAATTGCTTTTTATTGTTAATTATGATATATAAATATATAGTTGCGGAGATAAGAACAACCCATCGGAGGTGAACGGAGTGAACATACATGAAGCGGCTGAAAATTATCTCGAACGGGTACTTATAATAAGCGGCGAAAAAGAGAACGTGAGGCAGGCGGATATCTGCGCGGCGATGGGGCATTCCCGACCCACCGTCAGCGTGGCGCTGAGAGAGCTGGCGCAGGCGGGGTATCTTGATATTTCTCCGGCGGGGAACATCACCCTTACAAAATCGGGGAGGAAAATCGCCGAGGCGGTTTACGAAAGGCATTGCAATATCGCTAAGTTTTTTATGATTCTCGGAACGGGCGAGGAGACCGCCTACGCCGACGCCTGTAAAATAGAGCATTACTTAAGCGAGGAGAGTTACGAGAGGATTAAAGAGTTTTTAAGAAACAAAAAAAACGGGCGGTAAGCCCGTTTTTAAGTTGCATAACGCCAAAACCGTTTATTGGAGCTGCTGTTTTACTTCCTGAATTTCGGAATCGCTTGCTTTCGCGGCGGGTTTGTAATAACCCTTGGAGCTGGCTATCTGAAAAAGTTCGTACTGCGAAGTTTCGCAGCTGTTCCTTATCTGCTGGATAGTCTGGCGGAGGTTTTGGTTGGCGCATTCCGCGATCGCCGTGGCGTAAAGCGTCAGTTCGCTTTTAATGCCGGCTAAAGTATCGTTTACCATTGCTTTTTCTTGTAACATTTTAAACTCCTTATCCCAAAAAGGCCATTAGTTTTTGTTTTGTACTCACGGCGCTCTGCGAAGATTTTTCAAAAAACGCCTTGACCTGCGGGTCGGTTGCCTGCCCGATATACGATTGCATTTTCTGAACCGCCGTGTCGTGGGCGCCGATGAGATGGCGAAGGGTTTGGAGTTCCATTAGATTAAGTTGAGACATTTTATTCTCCCCTTTCATTGACTTGGTACTATTATTTTCATATTTTCAAATAAAATGTATTTGTATTAAATATTTATTAAAAATTTGCTGCTTTGCCTGTTTATTTTTTTTATACCCGCAAGGCGTGCTGCGCCCCCGTCGGTAAAAAGAGGTTATGGTTTGATTTGTTTTCGCGCCGTAAACCGGATTGTGGTCATATTAAAGAAAAAACGCGAAGCTTGACGGTTTTTTCTATTCCTTTTGCATATTGTTTTAAGTTTTTATTGCTGTATAATAAGGTTGATTGCGCGAAAAGCCTTTGGGGGATCAAAACAATATGCGTTTAAAAACTAAATCGGTGGACATGGTAAACGGGCCGCTTTTTAAAAACATGCTGGTCTACACCCTCCCCATTATTTTTACGGGGCTGCTCCATTTGCTGTTTAACGCCGCCGACCTTATTGTCATAGGTCAGTACTGCGGCGGTCTTCCCTTTGCCGCGATGGGGTCTACCGGTTCGCTTATAAATCTTATCGTCAACTTATTTATGGGGCTTTCGGTCGGGGTAAGCGTCGTCGTCGCCCAAGGGATCGGCGCGGGCGACAAGGACACCGTCCGCAACGCGGTTCACACGGCGTTCCCGCTTGCGGCCGCCGGCGGGGCGGTGCTTACTTTTGTGGGGATATTCGGGGCAAAGTATTTTTTAACCCTTATGGGGACGCCGCCGGAAGTGCTTGAACTCGCTGCGGTATATATGCGAATTTTCTTTTCGGGGATTATCCCCATACTTATTTTTAACTTCGGCGCCGCCATACTCAGGGCGGCAGGGGACACAAAAAGCCCATTTTTATATCTCACCCTCGCCGGCGCGCTTAACGTCGCGCTCAACCTTATTTTTGTGATTTTCTTTAGAATGGACGTAGACGGGGTGGCGCTCGCAACCATTTTAACCCAAGCGCTCGCGGCGTTTCTTGTCGTAAGGGCGCTTGTTAGGCGGAGCGACGTCTGCCGGCTGTTTATTAAAGAGATGAAGTTCCACAGGTCGGAGGCAATCCGAATTATGAAAATCGGGCTCCCGGCGGGAATGCAGGGAACAATTTTTTCGGCCTCAAACGTTATTATTCAAAGCGGGGTGAATTCTTTTGGGGATATCGCCATCGCCGGGAACGCCGCCGCAGCCAATATTGAGGGGTTCGTCTATGTCTCCATGAACGCGTTTTACCAGACCGCCATGAACTTTATCGGGCAAAACGTCGGCGCGGGCAAGAAAGACCGGGTAGGCAAGGTGCTCGCGGGGAGCCTTTCGCTTGTCGCCGCCACCGGGCTCGCGATGGGTGTCGGCGCGTTTATCTTCGCGAAACCGCTGCTTTCGATTTATATATCCGGCTCTTCCGAGGCGATAAGCTACGGCCTTACAAGGATGACATATATCTGCGCCGTTTACTTTTTGTGCGGCATGATGGACGTCATGACGGGCGCGATACGGGGAATGGGCTCGTCGCTCGCCCCGATGTTTATCGCTGTAATCGGAGTGTGCGGGGTGCGGCTGACTTGGATATACACGGTGTTTAAAAACCCGGCGTATCACTCGCCCGGCAGCCTTTATGTTTCTTATCCCGTTTCTTGGAGCGCGACTTTGATTGTTCAGTTAATCTTTTATATCATTATCAAAAAAAGGCTTTACAAAAAAATGGATACCGGAAAATTAAAGATAGCGGACAACGCGCTGTCGGCGGTATAAGCCGTTAGAATGGAATAATAAAAAATCCCCCGTCTTTAGCCGGGGGGAATTTTATATAAAGCTAAAATTATTAAAACTTAAAAAGCCGCGCATGGAATATAAAATATAAAAGAAAACGCCGAAAAAGCTTTAAAGCTTAATCTCCGCTTTTGCTTTCCTTATTAAGCCTGAGCTCGTCATACTCCTCCCTTGAAATAAGTATCTTGCGCTTTTTTGTGGCGGGGTCGAACTTCCCGACATACGCCCTTTCCTCAAGCATATCAATAATTTTTTGGGCGCGGGCGTAGCCGATGGAAAGCTTTCTCTGGAGGAGCGAGGTTGACATTGTCTCAAACTCAAACCCCACGCCTATGGCGTCGTAAAACAGCACGTCTTCTTTTTCTTCCTCGCCCGAGCCGTCGTCGAACCTCCGCCTGCCGGGTTTTTCCCCGCAGAGCTTGGCTTCGTCTTCTATCATTTTCATAACGTCTTTGCTGTACTCGGCTTTGGCGGCGTTTTTAATAAACTGGCAGACAGCGGTCACTTCGGTTTTGCCGTCCACATACGCCCCCTGCACCCGGAGCTTTTTCATCATCTTGACGGGCGCGTAAATCATGTCTCCCTTGCCGAGCAGCGCCTCGGCGCCGTTTTCGTCAAGGATTATCCGCGAATCCACCGACTGGGAGACGGTAAAGGCGATCCTTGAGGGTATGTTTGCCTTGATAAGCCCGGTTATTACGTCCGTGGACGGGCGCTGAGTGCCTACGACAAGGTGAATCCCCGCCGCTCTCGCCTTTTGCGCCAGCCTGCAAATTGAGTTTTCCACCGCGTCTTTCGCCGACATGATAAGGTCGGCAAGCTCGTCGATGATAATGACAATATAGGGGAGCCGTTCGCGTTCCGGGTCGCCCTCTACCATTTCGTTGTATTCCTCAAGATTGCGGGCGTTGCCGAGCTGTTCGAGCAGCGTGTAGCGGCGTTCCATTTCGTTGACCGCCCAGTTTAGCGAACCCGCCGCCGTTCTCGGCTCGTTGACCACCGGGACAAGGAGATGGGGTATTCCGTTAAAGGAGGAAAGCTCAATCTTTTTGGGGTCTATGAGGATAAATTTAACCTCGTCCGGGGTTGCCCGGTAAAGGAGAGAGACGATTATCGAGTTAAGGCAGACGGATTTTCCCATTCCCGTGGCGCCCGCTATGAGAAGGTGAGGCATGTCGGGGATATCAAAGTAAATCGGGTTTCCCCCCACGTCAACGCCAAGACAGACAAACAGCTTTGAGGGGTTGTTCCTAAACAAGTCGTTGTCAATCAAATCCCTTAGCTTGACAATAGAGGCGGTTTCGTTCGGTATCTCAATGCCTATGGCGGCTTTTCCTGGGATATTGCTCTCAATCCGCACGCTTGAAGCGGCAAGCCTCATTCTTATGTCGTCGGCAAGCCCCTCTATTCTGCTCACCCGTATGCCTTCGTCGGGGAGCACCTCATAGCGGGTGACGGCGGGGCCCCGGCTTGTGGACACCATGGACGCCTTTACCCCGTATGTTTTAAGCACGGAAATAAGCCTTTGCCCGGTGAGGGCGATGTTTTGCGAAGAATTTCGTAAAAAATCGCTTGTCCCTTCGGAGAGCAGCGAAATCGGCGGGAACACATATACCGGAGAAGAAGTTTCCGCCTCTATCTCGGAGGTTTCATAAACGCTCTCGTCTTCTTTTTCTTCGTCAATCAGGGTAGCGACTCCCGCGGCCGTCTCTTTTGTTTCGGCGTTCGCAACGCTTGTCTCGGTTATAACGGGGGGGAGAGAAGCGGGCGTGCCGGAGGTTTCCTCAAGAAAACTGTCTTCCGGTTCTTCGTCAAAAATAGAGCTGTAAGGGGGGGCTTGAACCTCGTCGGCGGCAGTTTTTCCGTTATAAAACCCGGTGTAAGGGTCCTGAACGGGCGGTTCGGGTTTTTCTTTAACAGGAGTTTTCGCTTTAACTTTTTTAACTTTTCTGTTTTGTCGCGCCGCGAGAGTATTTTTAACCGCCGACGCGGCGCAGGCAAAGATTTTGCCGGGGGTAAGCCCCACGATAAACACAAAAGTCGCCGCCGTTATCAGATAACCGACGACATAAGACAGCGCTGTGCCGACAAGAAACTCAATTCCGCTGCCGACGCTCCCGCCGAGCGCCCCCGCGCCGATTCCCTTTACCCCGTTTTGATAAAAAACTTTAAGGAATGAAATCCCCTGACCGGAAAATTGCCGTTCTTCGGGTGAGGCGGTGTGGAGCTGAAACAGCAGCAGAAGAAAAACAAAATTGGCGATACATAAAAAAACCCTTGACGCCGTGCCGTTTTTTTTGTCTGACTTCCAAAACAAGGCTAAAATAATGAGGTAAAAAGGGATGGCGAACACGCCGAACCCAAACAGCCCCTTGAAAACGGGGGTGAGAAAGTCCCCTAAAAACCCCGCGCTCTCCATTGTGAAGAGAGCCGCCAAAAGCAGGGCGGCAAAGCCCAAAACATACGGCGTTATATCAAAAGCTCTTCCCGCCGATTTTTTATTGTTTGTTGCTGTTGTTGTTTTTGATTTTGACTTTGACCCCTCCGAGGGAGACGAGTTTTTACTTCCTGCCATTTACAACACCTTAAAAATAAATATTTATATCCGATAAGTCAGATAAACAGCTCCGCTATTATGGCGGCCGCTCCCGCTATAATACAGTAAACCGAAAAATATGTAAGCTTTTTATTTTTCGCCATGTACTGGAGGAGTTTTATCGCTCCCATCCCCGCCGCGGCAGCGGTAAGCACGCCGATGATAACGGCGGGAGAGCTACCGGCGGGGAGCGGGTGGGATTTGATTTTAAAAAGCTCAAGTATATTCGCCCCCGCTATCGCGGGTATAGACATTAAAAACGAAAATTTTACGGCGTCGGTTCGATCAAGCCCCACCGCGAGCCCGCCCGTGATAGTCGAGCCCGAGCGGGATATCCCCGGCAAAACCCCAAGGAGCTGGAAAAAACCTATAATCAGCGCGTGGGATGGCTTGGCGTGTTTTCCGTTTTGTTCTTCCCCCAAGGAAACCGGCGGTCTTTTAATTTTATCGGCCAAAAACAGCATAATCCCGTTTATAATAAGGAGCCCGCCGATAACCCGGCTTAAATTTATAAGATTTTCTATTTTGTCCGCGAACACGGTGGCGGCGAAAAGCGGGAGGGTGGCGGCCGCGAGGAGCAAAAACAGTTTTTCGCTCTTATCAAGGCCTTCCTTTAGTTTTCCCCTAAAAAGCTTTGCCGAAAGGGTAAAGAAAGCTTTAACTATGCCGAACACATCTTTATAATACGCGGCGATTACCGCGGCAAGGGTACCGAGGTGGAGAAAAACCATAAAGGTGAAATAGCCGTCCCCCCCGGCGTTCCCCCCGAAAAAGTTTTGCGCCAGTGCGAGATGCCCTGAAGAAGAAACGGGGAGAAATTCCGTAATCCCCTGCAACAGCCCGTACGCTATGCCCTCCGGTATTGTCAAAAAAATCAGTCCTTAGTTAACAGTTAGCTTTTGTAAGTGTCAGTTGTTCTTTTGGAGCATTTCGATTGTGTCTTCCATTTCGCCCTGCGCCTTATCTGCTATCGTGTCAAAGCGGGCGATAAAGTTTTTATCCATTTTCATAAATTCATACACAAGACCGCCCCAGTTGAACGCCGCGCCGAGGTCAAAGCATCTTGAGTCGAAAATAATATCAAGCATGTTTTCGTCGTCGATGGTCTCCGCGTTTTTAGCCTTAAGCGCCTTGTCGTAGTAGACGGGGGTGAGGTAGTTTTTCGATTCCGCCCCCAAAGCCTCAATGACAAGCCCCAAGTCATAGTAATCTTCGTCCGACTGCCCTATGGGGATAAGCATGCAGGACATATTGTGGAAAGAGACCGAGTGGAAAAAGGTATCCTGTTCGGAGGAATATTTTGGTATCGGAAGAATTCCGTAGTTAAACTCAAGCTGCCTGTAAGACACGGCGTTTATAAGCCCGCCCATGTAAAACAGCTCGCGCCCCTCGCGGAAAGCCTTTATAATGGTGTCTTCCCAGACATTGGGGTAGTGGTTGTATTTTCCCCCGTTTGCCACCATGACTTTTGAGTCGTTAAGGTATAAGTCGAGCACGTTTTCAAGCGCGGAGTACATGGATTCTTTTTGATAATCGAAAAACGGCACGCCGTCGGAATCTTTCCGGCAAAGCCTTTCCCCGGCGGCAAGCACATGGACGTAAATGTTATAGGTTTCGGTGCCGAGCCCCCAGGTGTCAAACTCGCTCATCCCGTCGTTGCCGTCGGTGTCGGCCGAGACGGTTTTTACTATCTCGGCGAAAGTATCAAACGTCCACTCGTTGTTGTAGACGAGGTTGTAGAGATTTTCGCCGGGGAGGGAACTTTCCAGCAGTTCTTTATTAAAATAAAGCACCCAAGTGCCGTCGTTATCGTATGTGTTAATGTCGCCGCAGGCGAAAAACAGCTTTTTGCAAATTGAAAGGTCTTCCACGGCGTTCCCATCCCACCAAGGGTTTGAGAAATTAATTGTGGGGATAGAGAACAGGTCGACATAATACCCTTCGGTGACAAGCGGGTTGGCGTGGCCGTAAGCGTCGAAAACAACGTCAAACGCCTCTATGCCGCCCATGGTCGAGGTGCGGACCCTGTTGTTGAAATCCCCCGCCGCGGAAGAGTCGAGCACCCCTTTTATCGAGCAGGAGTAGCGCTCTTCTATCATTTGTCTTATCTCATATTTCGCGACATCGACCGAATCGGCGGTTTTTTCGTCGTAATTGTCGCGCTGGATAACTTCGCCGTTGTAACCCTGTATTGACCCGCCGCCCCAGTCACGGCAGAGAATGTTTATAACCCTGCCGCCAAGGTTTTTAACCTCAAGGCCCTTGCCGTACATGAGTTCTTCCGAGGTTGACTCGCCGCCGCCGCTCTCGCCGCCGGGGGACGAGATTTCCGGCCCCGACGAAGCAGCATCGGGTTTCTTATCTTCCGCGCAGGAAGCCATTGAAAACAAAGCGAGGGAAACAAAAAGCATCGCCGCCAAAGTAAAGCAAATAACTTTTCTCATAAGCCGACTCCTTAGTATTCTATTATAAATATGGGTATTGTATTCATTATAGTTAAATAAAGTAAAAAAGTCAAGAAAATGTTATGTAAACTTGCCATAACATACCAAACCCGCTTTGTTTTGGTTTTGCGAAAGGTCGTTCCTGCGTTAACAGTTAACAGCTAACAGCTAACAGCTAACAGTTAATAGTAAACTGTTGACTAATAAAAAGTTTTTTGTTAAACTGTTTTGTGCCGAAACGCTTAAATGTTTTCCGCCGCCCGGCGGGCAAAAAAGCCGCCGCGTTTTAATATTTAATAAAAGTTTTGAAAGGAACAACCCATGACACGCAAAACCATAAAGTTTTTATCTTTTATATTTGTATTCCCCATTCTTGCCCTCACCTTCCCGAGCCTGTCGCCGAGAGCGGCGGGAGAAAAGAAGACGTTTAAAGTGCTCGCTGTCGGGAACAGTTTCAGCGAGAACGCCTTTACGCATTTGTATCAAATCGCGACCGACGCGGGCTATGACGACATTAAATTAGGCAACCTTTATATCGCCGGGTGCAGTCTCCAGACCCACTGGTCAAACGCCCGGACAAACGCCGCCGCCTATACATATAACGTAAACACCGACGGAAAATGGGTCAGCAACCCCCAAACTCGGCTTCTCGCCGCGCTGGTTTCAGAGGATTGGGATTTTATTGTTCTTCAGCAGGTCAGCACTCACAGCGGGATAGAGAGCTCATATGAGCCCTATCTGACAAATTTAATTGATTATATAAACGAAAACAAAACTTCCGAGGACACAAAGCTCGCTTGGCATATGACATGGGCTTACGCCAAAGATTCC
Organism: Eubacteriales bacterium; assembly: GCA_041672465.1. Classification (GTDB taxonomy): domain Bacteria; phylum Bacillota; class Clostridia; order Oscillospirales; family CAG-382; genus UBA1206. The sequence goes on along the minus strand of JBAYZO010000001.1, from coordinate 36,001 downwards.
GCCCACGCGGGTTTCGCGGGTTATAATAATGACCAAGACGTTATGTACGGCGCGATAATAAACGCCGTGAAAAGCGGCGTTGCCGAAAAGCATGGCGAAATTGACTTTATTATTCCCGCCGGAACGGCAATTCAAAACATGAGGACTTCTTTTATCCCCGACCCCGACTTCACAAGCGACGGCTATCACCTGTCACAGCGGCTGGGCTGCTATGCCGCCGGGCTTGTCTGGTTTGCCGCCCTCACAGGCGAGAGCATTTCAAACGCGAAAACAGGGCTTATCTCCCAAACAAGCCTTGACGTTGTAAAAGAGGCGGTTGCGGCGGCGGTTTCTTCCCCCTATGAGGTGACAAGCTCGATTTACGCCGTGAACCCCGCCGATGACTTTAACCCGGAGGGATATACAACCCTTGACTGGCGGCCGGTACCTTTTTCTTACTGGAACGCCACGGCGAATTACAACTATTACACCGCCCCCGATGTTGACCTTAACAAGCGCTTTATCGCCTCCGGCAAGAAGTTCGGTAAAGCCGAAATCCCCGTCGGCAGCGTTATTTCGCTTGACGCGGGCTATCAGTACCGGGCGGAAAAATGGCCGGAGAGAGGGCTTGCGACTACAGAAAGGGAGCCGAACACAAACGAAAGGCTTGTTTATATCACCGAGGACTGGTGGGGGGGGTTTTCGTTTGTGACGTTTAATTTAAGCAAGGTAGACGGCGAAAACATTAGTTACGAGCCTGAGCTTCACACACAGGCGCTTAAAATATATGTTCCCGAAAACATTAAAAATGAGTTTGTAGGCGTAGTAGACCCGCCTGCCGTCCATGAAAAAACCCAAAAAAGCGTCACTTTGCAGTTCGACGAGGGCTTTGAGTACAGCATGGACGGCATTTCATGGCAGAGTTGGAATATTTTTACCGGACTTAACCCGGGGACTGAATATACCTTTTACCGCCGCGCGGCAGAGACCGAATCCACCCTCGCGAGCCCGCCAAGCGAGGCGCTGATTGTTTTTACCGAAACAGACGGCGAGCAGCCTGCCTCCGGCGGCGAATCTTTTGTTCAGCCTGAGAAGAAAAAAGACGATAAGCCGAAGCTCTGGGTGTATTTGTCCGCTACCGCCGCCCTTGCCGCGGCGGCGTTCGGGGTGTTTTGGTATAAAAAAACCCGCGGCGGTAAAAAGTAAAGCAAAATACCCAAAAACAGTTTAAAAAGCCAAAATCATAAATTTTACATCAGGCTCTTGACAACAAGGGCCTGATGTGCTACAATCACAATGCTGTCGGGCCGGACTGGCGGAATTGGCAGACGCCCGGGACTTAAAATCCCGTGAGATTAAAATCTCGTACCGGTTCAAGCCCGGTGTCCGGCACCACAATTTTTGGACACTAAGGGTTGCAGTTATAACAAAAGTTCAATATCGCGGGGTAGAGCAGCTGGAAGCTCGTCGGGCTCATAACCCGGAGGTCGCAGGTTCAAATCCTGCCTCCGCAACCAGAAAAAAGCGCCTTTTGGCGCTTTTTTCAATGAAATAAATCCTTGCGGATTTGTGAAATGTGCTAACGCACATGAAATACGCCTGCGGCGTATGAAATGCCTGCGGGCATGGGTGGATTTATTTTATTTCACTTTCTGCTTTAGCAGAAAATTTTCATAATGGTCGCAAGACCATTATTTCATATTGCGAAGCAATATTTCATTTAAGACGAAAAAATAAGACTTAAAGTAACGAAGTTAAAACATATACTTTTAATTTTGATTCATTGTCTTTTACATTTGTTTTTTCAACAAAGCATGTCTGTCGGCGCATTAAGCCGCGACTTCATTCATTCCTTTCCACTTTATTCGTTTTTCCTCTTGACATATTGTGGAATTAGTATTATACTTAATATAACAGCAGAATATAATATACTTTCGGGCTTTAATAACCCAAACATATCCGGTTAGCCTATCCGAATCCGGCGACAAAACCGCTAAAACATCTTTTTTGATCTTCCGCCCGAGTTTGGGCTAAATGTTTTTATACCATCACTCAGCGAAACCCTGCAAAACGCAGGGTTAGTGTCGTTCAAGAAAAATATGTATCATGGTTTTTGGATTAAAATCATAGTTTTTGTAGAAATATATTAATTTAATACAAGTTAATAAATTCATATTAATTTTTGGTATTTAACTTAATAAGTATATTTTAGAAGGAAAATTAAAACAGTTATATTATTATTTTAATATAAAAAAAATTTAGAAAGGTGGATTTTTATGCAAAGGTTAGGTGTTGATGTAAGTTTTTCTGTTAGCGCAAGTACTTGGGGAAAGTTAAAAAATCAAGGGGTAACATTTGCATTTATTAAAGCTTCTGAGGGTTATCCAGATAGTTCAAGTACTGACAGAGCAATGAGGCAATGCTTCATTAATAATGTTAATGCGGCTACATCAAAAGGGATAATGGTTGGGGCTTATCATTTTTGCCGCGCAATGAATGTAAACACAGGATCAAGTGTAAACAAGCTATCTGTTGAAACTGAAGTAAATTTGTTTTTGTCTAATGTTATTGCTGCAGGCGGGTATTCAAAAATTAAATTACCATTAGTCATTGATATGGAAGATAATAATAATGACAGGTATAAAACTTTAACAAAAGAAGCAAATACCAATATTGCTAAAGCATATGCTACAGCAATTGCGAAAGCAGGGTTTGAACCATGTTTGTATTTAAATAACGACTTCAGAGTAAATTGTTACAACATGGCAAACTTAGGCGATTTAAAATTATGGTTTGCAACAAGGAATACGAGTTATATAGATGCTAAAAATCTTTGCCCAACAATGTCTTTTTGGCAGTATGCTGAAGATGCTCCGTTTGTTGATGTTACTCAAGTTTTTGATGTAAACGAGTGTTATATAGAATTTTCAGAAACTGAACTATTTGATCATGCATCATATCCCGGAATACAAACAAAATCAGGCTCTCCCGTTTATATAGACTATACTGAAAATAAAATTTTCATACCACAATCTTATACAAACGCACAACTTGTATATACTTTACGTTCTCTTAGTAATGATTTTACATTTATTATAGATAATACATATGTAAAACTTCTTTATTCAAACCAATATGTAGTGGTGTTAACGCGACAGAGTTATTAAGTTTAATTTATATTGTTTAGCGTTTTGCTAAAAAAGGAGGCCATTTTAATGTCAACTCGTATACTCTCATATTTCCTTTGCGCTGTTTTGGTCGCTTTGACTTTTGCGTCGCTTTTTTCCTGTTCCGGCGGCGGCGGGGTCAGCGAAGGTGGGGAAAGCGCTTTGTCCGGCATATTGTCATTGACAAGTTCTGAACTCCCCGAATCATCAGCCGAAGAACCATCCGAATCATCGTCCGAAGAACCATCGAATGAATACCAAATGCCGGAAGAAACATATGATATGTCGCTTTTCACCTCTGAATTTGTGCTGGATGAATTCCCCGAGTCCGCCGAAGGGGTGATAATCAAGTCCGGCACAATAACAAAAATCACGGAAGAAATGTTCGGCGGGAACAAAAAAATTAAATATCTGTATATTGAGGACGGCGTTACGGAAATTGAGGAGTACGCGTTCGCGGGCTGTTCGGAACTTAAAGTCGTCCGCCTGCCCTCCACGCTGAGCAGGCTCCACTGCGGGGTGTTTAATGACTGCGTTTCGCTTGAGAAAATATATCTTCCCCCGTCCGTGACTTCCATACCATTCGATTCGTTTTATAACTGCGAATCGCTGTCTGTGGTATCATTGCCGGACACGCTGACGTTTATTGAGCACGACTCCTTTATGTGGTGTTCTTCGCTAAAACACCTTATCCTGCCGAACTCTCTCTCGGGGATAGGCAGGGGGTGCTTCAGAGGCGCGGACATTGAATATCTTGTTTTGCCGAATAATATTGTTAGCTTCTTTGGAGTTCTTGTGGACTATGTGTATGCCAAGCCCGGCACTGTGACATATGACACGATTACGTTTGAAGGCACCGGTATAGAGGTGAGGGATATCGCGGACGCCCCCGCCGAAGAACCCGTAGAGCCCGAAAATTACGATATGTCGCTGTTTACAAAAGAATTTAAAACTACCGAAATGATTCACGTGCCGTTCGCAAAAGGCATAACTGTAAAAGCCGGCAACTCATCCGTCATACCGGCGGGGCTTATTTGGGAAAACAACTCGGGAATCGAATATATTTATATTGAGGACGGCGTTACAAAAATCGAACCCGGCGCGTTTTCGGGTTTTACCTCGTTAAAAGCCGTGCGTCTCCCGGATACGCTTACCGAGATAGAGCTTCGCGCTTTTGAAGACTGCGTGTCTTTGGAATATGTTTACCTTCCCGCCTCTCTTGAGGTTGTCTCCGCCTTTGCGTTTTTCGGGTGCGAATCGCTCAAAGCGGTTTTTATCCCCGATTCCGTAACATATATTGGCAGCTACGCTTTCGCGGGGTGTTCGGATCTTGTCTTCGCGGACGTTCCGGAAACAACCGAGATCGGCGCTTATGTTTTTTCCGGCACACAGGTAAAATAACATAAAGCAGCATTAAAAAAAGCCGGGCGGCCGGCTTTTTTTAATGCTTTAACGCTTTGGGGTTAAAGGCAAAAACGCCAAAGTTTATGTAATGGCGTACAATATAACAGTAGGGTTTTTTAGCTATACTTTATAATTTTAACAAGCTTGCCATGGACGACATAGCGCTCGTCGGGGTTTGAAATCACGTTTGTGCAGGTGGAAAGGGTTATAATTCTTGTGTTTATGTCAAAGCTCGTGGTTTTCTTAAGCACGGATTTTTTCTGGAGATTCTTTAAAAACGTGAGGTATTCGGCGTTGTTCGCGAAAGAGACGGTTATAAAGTCAGAGCCCGAGGACCGATAAGCGGCAAAAATCTCATACACATACACCGCGTCGGGGGTAATAATCTCAATGTTTATCTGGTCGGCGGCGGCGGAACGCGAGGGGGAATCGTACCAGTCCTTTACCGCCCTGAACATTGTGCCGTTTGTCATGCAGTGGCCGTAAAAAATTGTGTTGTAGTTATCGCCCTGAGTAAACGAGTTTCTAAAGTCGGCAAAAATTGACCCCGCGACCGACGGACGCTTTTCAAAGTTTTTGTTTAGGTAAAAACTGTTGTCCGTGCTCTTAACAATGGGATAATTAATGTTTATCATCCCGCCCACGCAGCGTATCCAGCCGAAAATGTCGCTGTTCGCGGCCTTTAGCTTGGTTAATGTGTACCGGATAGAGTCATATTTGCCGGCGGTGTCGATATCGTTCCATTCTTGGGCGTATTCGGTAACGCCGAGAGCGTCAAAGAGCGTAAGCGTCAGCGGGGACTCTTTTTGTCTCGGGGTTCGCGCCACTTCGGATTTCCGCTCGGTCGCCTCTATTAAGTCTTCCATTATATTTTCGTTTCTTATGTCGTCGGCAACCCGCTGGGCTATCGCGTACACGCAGTAAAAAAACAACCCGGCGCAGGCGGCAAGCAGCGCCATTCTGACAATAAGTTTTCCCGTTATAATTTTTGGCTTTTTGCCGTTATATACGGGTTTTATGCTGCTCAGCTCAAACTTCGCCACGGTTTCCTCAAGCTCGCCGCCGGTGAGTATGCCGTTGTCGGGCAGGGGTATGTTCGCGCAAAAGACGCTTGTATCCGCAAGACTTGACTTGCGGGTAAGTTCGGCTTTGTCAGCGTTTTCAAGTACGTTTGTAACATCGTTTGCCGCGTGTTCGGCGTCGGCGTTGCGCTTGGGCATAAAGGCAGGCTCCTTTGGATAATTCCGTAAATCGGTGGCAAGGTTATTATATTTAAAATACACAACTTTATCAAGGCATAGGGGGGAAAATTTTAAAATTCGTTACAAAAATCTCAATTTTGCAAAATTCTGTTGACAAACCGCCGTTTTAGTATAAAATAATATAGATACGATAATTGGAGGATAATTTTTTGATGGAAAACACAAATAGCGGAACGGACGAGATAAAGGTCGATTCCAAAGCAAATGAAGTAAAAGAAAATAACGAGATAAAAGACATAAAGGAAATAGGCAAGAACCACAAGGAACTGACGCTGCTTATTGAAAAACCGGTGTTTGACGAAGCGGTGATGAAAGCGTATAAAAGAAACGCGGCGAAGATCAACGTGCCGGGGTTCCGCAGGGGAAAAGCCCCGAAATCAATTATAGAAAAAATGTACGGCTCGTCGTTCTTCCATGACGAGGCAATCGACGGGCTCCTCCCCGACGTCTACGGCAGAGCGGTGGAATCGGCGGGTCTTGAGGTTGTATCAAGGCCGGACATTGAAATAGTCTCGATAAACGAAGAGGGCGTGACCCTCACCGCCAAGGTGTTTATAAAGCCGGAGGCGGTTGTGGGCAAATATAAAGGGCTTAAGGCGAATAAAGAAGTTGTCAGCGTTACGAACGAGGAAATTGACAACGAGATAATGAGCTACAGAAAGCGAAACGCAAGGCTTTTGGTCATCGAGGGCGAAGCTTCGCGCGGCGGCGACACCGCAGTTATTGATTTTGAGGGCTTTATAGACGGAGTTCCGTTCGAGGGCGGAAAAGGCGGGGACCACGCGCTCAAGCTTGGTTCGGGTTCTTTTATCCCGGGTTTTGAGGATCAGGTTATCGGCCGTTTGGCGGGCGAGAGCTTTGAGGTTAACGTCACCTTTCCGGCTGATTACCCCGTAAGCGAGCTTGCCGGAAAACCCGCCGTTTTTAAGGTTGAGCTTAAAGAAATCAAAAGGGAAGAGATCCCGGTTCTTGACGACGAGTTTGTAAAAGAAGTGTCGGAAAGCCTGAACACGGTTGATGAATATAAGGCGGATATAAAGGCGAAAATAACCGATAGGAAACAAAAAGCCGAAGACAGGGCGTATGAGGAAAAAATTATCGATGAGCTTTTGGCGAACACAGAGTTAGACCTCCCCGACGCGATGATTGAAACCGAAATCGACGGCGATTTAAGGGATTTTGAATATCGGCTGACTTCTCAGGGAGGAAGCCTTGACATGTATTATAACTATACCGGGATGGACGAAAAGAGATTTCGGGATTCGCTCCGCCCCGAATCCGAACGCCGGGTGAGAACTCGGCTGGCGCTTGAGGCTGTCGTTAAGGCGGAGGGAATTGCCCCGAGCGAAGATGAAATAGAAGAAGAATACAAAACCATGGCGGAGAGCTATAAGATAGATTTGGAAAAAATCAAGGAAACCGTGCCTCTCGGCGGCGTAGTCAAGGATATCGCGATCCGCAAAGCGGTGGAGCTTATTAAGTCAAACGCCGTACCTGACGGCGCTGCGGGCGAACAGCTGAATTAATTCAACAAAATTAAAGAAAGAAGGGCAAGCATATGGCATTGGTGCCGATAGTCATAGAACAGACAAACAGGGGCGAGCGGTCTTATGATATTTTTTCAAGACTGCTGAACGACAGGATTGTCTTTTTAAGCGGCGAGATAAACGATGTGACGGCGTCGCTGGCGATAGCCCAGTTAATATATCTTGAGGCCGATGACGCGGACAAGGATATTTATCTTTATATAAATTCGCCGGGCGGCTCTATAACAAGCGGAATGGCGATTTACGACACGATGAATTATATCAAGTGCGATGTCTCCACGACCTGCGTGGGCATCGCGGCATCAATGGCGGCGTTTTTGCTCGCGGCGGGGGCAAAGGGAAAGCGAATAGCCCTCCCGAATTCGGAAATTTTAATTCATCAGCCGCTGGGCGGAATGCAGGGACAGGCGACGGATATTAAAATACACGCCGAAAGAATTATAAAAATCAAGGAAAAACTAAACAGGATACTTGCCGAAAAGACAGGCCAGCCCTACGAAAAAATCTGCGCCGACACCGAAAGGGATAACTTCCTCGACCCCGCTCAAGCGCTTGAATACGGACTTATAGACAAAGTTTTTGAAAAAAGGCAATAATTAATGGAACACAACAAAACCACGGGAAAAAACTGCGCGTTTTGCGGCAGATATACCGAACACCCGGTCAAGCTTAAAATAGAAGGCCGGGATATGAGCTTTTGCGAAGATTGCATTACCATATGCACGGCAATAACCTATGAGTATGAAGATATAATGGCCGAAAAGACAAGCAAAGGAGTAAAGCAAAAGCCCATTCCGCTCCTCAAGCCGGCTGAAATCAAGGCAAAGCTTGACGACCATGTGGTTGGTCAGGACGACGCCAAAATCGCCCTGTCGGTGGCGGTTTATAATCACTATAAGCGTATAAACACGCTTATAAAAACCAAGAAAAAGTCCGAGGAAGACGACGTAAAACTTCAAAAATCAAACATACTGCTGCTCGGCCCCAGCGGAGTGGGGAAGACGCTTCTCGCCCAAACGCTGGCGGAAGTCCTCTCCGTGCCGTTTGCCATAGCCGACGCGACCACCCTCACGGAGGCGGGATATGTCGGCGAGGACGTTGAGAATATCTTGTTAAAGCTTATTCAAGCCGCCGATTATGATATCTCAAAGGCTGAAAAAGGAATTATTTATATTGATGAAATAGATAAAATCGCCCGCCGAAGCGAAAACCGCTCTATTACGCGGGACGTCTCCGGCGAGGGGGTTCAGCAGGCGCTCCTTAAAATTCTTGAGGGAACCATATCAAACGTGCCCCCGCAGGGGGGGCGAAAGCACCCGAATCAGGAATTTATTCAAATAGACACCTCAAACATTATGTTTATTTGCGGCGGCGCTTTTGACGGGCTTGAAACGCTTGTGGAGGGAAGATTGGGGAGACAGTCGATAGGCTTTTCCTCCAATGTGCTCACAAAGGCGCAAAAAGTCAAGTCAAGGGTGCTCCGCGAAGTCACCCCGCACGACCTTGTCAAGTTTGGGCTTATACCCGAACTCGTAGGCCGCATACCCGTCGTCTGCGCGCTTGACCCGCTGGATCGGGAGGCGCTTATCGCCATACTTACAAAGCCCAAGAACGCCATTATAAAGCAGTACGCCAAGCTCCTTGAAATGGACGGCGTAAAGCTTGATTTTGAGGAAAAAGCCCTTGAAAAAGTCGCCGACAAAGCGATATCGCTTAACACCGGCGCGAGAGGGCTGCGAAATATAATTGAAAAAATTATGCTCGGGCATATGTATAAGCTCCCCTCGGAAGAAGGGGTAAAGGAACTTAAGATTACTTCTGAAATGGTCTCATAAAAAAAAACCGACTTTTGTCGGTTTAACCGACAAAAGTCGATCATCCCGACTAAAGTCGGAATCCCGGCCAAGGCCGGGGTTTTTTTTAATGAATAAACACCGTATAGGTGATCTCAATTATATCGCCCTCTGAAACACCCGCGAAAAAGCCGTTTTCGGCCGGCGCGCCGTTGATTGTAACCACCCATGCTCTTGAGTAGGAGTTATCAAGGGAATCAAAAAAACCAAAGTCGTTAATGGCCGCAAGGTTTTCTTCTATGGAATAGTTGATTTTTCCGTTTGAATCAAGGCCTTCGAGCACTCCGTTTACCGTGGGCGAGCCCAAGCGGTGGGAATAGGTTTTATTTTCATAAATAATCCCGCTGAACCCCGTCTCGGAGTCCGGCACGGTTATTTTTACCGAAACAGTTATATAAGGGCTGTCGCAGGAAGAGAGAAGAACACAAGCCAGAAGAAAAAGAAAAACAAATAAAAGCGCGGCGAAACCAAGAGTTGCTCTGGTTTTGGCGGGGTGCCTTATCATTTTTATAACCGCTCCTTTCCACCGGCTCGCGGGCTTTTTGCCGGAGGGCTAACTGCCAAACAGTGTTGTCACTAAATCCGTAAGCGCGAGCATCGCCGGGATGGTAAGCACCGAAAACAATGAGGAAACGCTAACCAGCGACGCGGCAAGCGGGGAATTCGCTTTATACAGCTCGCTGAATATGGCGGTGTTGGCGGCGGTGGGCATTGACGCCATTATAACGCAGATATATGTAAGCCCCTTGTCAACCCGGAATATGGCGCAGACCGTAAGCGTCAGCAGCGGCAGAAGAATCAGCTTAGCCAGCGAAAAAGTGTAAAGCTTTTTCGCGAACAGGTTTTTAAACGGTTGGTTGCACAGCAGACTCCCCACGATTATCATCGACAGAGGGAAAGTCAGGCTCCCCACCGAGGTGAGCGTGTCAAAAATTACCGCGGGCAGCTTTATTGACGCGGCGAACATAAAAATACCAATGGCGGACGCCACCGTCCCCGAATTTATAAACGCCTTTCGTATGGCGTGTTTTTCTTTTTTACCCTTGTTTAAAAGGAATATACCGTAAATACGGATATAAATATTAAACACAAGGCTGAAGAGCGCCCCGTAAAAAAGTCCGCTCTGCGGAAAAACGGCCGCCAGCACCGGATAGCCCAAATAGGCGCAGTTGGCGAAGATAAGCCCGAACTCAAGCGTGGCCTTGTCCGACTTGTGGGACTTTTTAAAAATCAAACCCGCCAAAAACGAAAAAGCGACATGCATAATAACGCTGGCCGCCACAATGTTAAGGGCGATAAGCACTTTGTCGGAGGTAATTTTGGTTTGGAAAGACGCTATAATTAAAAACGGCTGGGTCACGTTAACCAAAAGTGATGACAGCTTTTTGGTTGTCTGCCAGTCTATCACCCCCGCTTTTCTTATAAAAACGCCGAGCAGAAGAATTAAAAACAGCGGGAGTATGGCGCCCGTTACCGCGGAGACCTGAACATTCATACAGCAGCCTTTCGGTGTTGAAATTTTAAGTAAAAAGCGTTTCGCTGGTTTTTTTAAACATGCGAAACCTGTCGATTTAAACTATATCACGCCGTACGCGAAAAGTCAATAAAAGGAGCGTTATATTAAAAAACCGCTCTTTTAATATGAGCGGAGGAGAATTTTTTCGGGGCAAACACATTAATTTAGTGTTTTGTTATGAAAAGTTATTGCGATAAGCAAAAAAAAAGTATATAATAGCGTAACACGGTTATGGAGGTCATGGCGAATGCGAAGCAGAAATATCAAAGTAATAAGTATTGCCGTTATGGTTGCGGTCTTGTTTGGTTTTTCCGGGCTGACTTTGGCGGGCGCGGCCGGAGACACCCCGCAGACCCGCGCCAAGGGAGACGTAAACGGAAACGGATATATCGACATAACCGATTATATTATCGTCCGCCTTACGCTGCTCGGCACGATAGCGCTGAGCGAGGGGGAAAGATCGGCCGCCGACGTCGATGAAAACGGCGTCATAAACAGCGCCGATTACATTATAATAAGGCTCCATTTGCTTGGGATTTTAAAAATAGGCGAAAACCCGACCGCCGAAAGGATCAACGCCATGTACAACCCGAAAGCCGACAAGACTAATCCCCCCGTTAACGCCCTTGCCGGAGCGTCCTACACATATAAAGCCCCCCCGTCAGACGATTACCCCGACCCGGGCAACACAAAGCTGACCGACGGGGATGTCTACACCACTTTTGACACAGAGCATTGGGCGGGGCTGTATAACCAAGCAAACGCCGTTATAACCTTTGATTTGGGGAGCGTTACCGACGGGCTCGCCGATCTCAGGGTCACCTCGCTATGCAAATCGGGTTACGGGGTCGGGCTTGCCGCCTCGATGGATCTTTTAATTTCCGACAACGGGACAGATTACACCTATGTTTCAACTTCCTACCCCGCCGCCGACGCGGGGTCTGACGAGGTTTACTACTACGAGCTAAAGCTTCAGGGAACGGTTTCGGCAAGATATGTCAGGCTTTCGTTCGGCAAAAGCAGCTCTGTGTGGTTCTTTTTAAGCGAGGTTGAGTTTTTCAAATATCCCGCGACGGGCGGGGTGAGTTATTACGGGACATTTTTATCGCCGGAAATAACCAATCAAACCTATTGGGACGCGAACGACAAAGATTACTCGGTGACAAAAAATCTGCTCTCAAAGCTGCCTTATCAGATAAAGCCCATTATTCCCATAGGCTCGGCTCATCAAACCGATTACTATAACACCCAAATTTCGGAAAAAAAGCTTACCGACGGCAGTTACGCCACTCTTTCAAACACTTATCAGAACCCCGCGTATTTCCACTTTACACAGTCCGAGGGCAGGCTTATACTGTTTGACTTGGGCGCGCTGTCAACGGTCACGTCCTTTTCGGGGGAATTTTTAAAACAAACCGCCACGGGCATAGCCCCGCCGTCAAAGGTTGCGGTTTATGTCTCCGAGGACGGGGTTAATTACGGCAAAGCGGGGGAGACGAGTATTTCCTCAACCTCCGAGCTGAAAATTATAAAGTCATCGTTTAATTTTGACAAAAAATATAAAGCGAGATATGTAATTGTCTTTCTTCAGGTGTCCTCCCATGTCTGGTGCAGTGAAATTGAGGTGTTCGGCACAAAGAAAATAGACCCCGCCGCCGCGTCGCCTGATTTTATTAACTATTTCGAAGACGCGAAAGCCGCCGTCGCGGTTTTGGGCGACAAAGACGGCTACCTAATGCCGGAGGATTTCCTCGGGGTAAACAACGTGATGCTGTCTTACCACTGTTTGCGTGACGCCAACGGCCAAAAAACCGAATCCGGGCTTATCACACTTGACGAATACCTCCCCTATGTGGGGTACTACGACAAGAGCGGCAAGCTTAAAGACACTTTTATGGACGGTTTTCTCTACCTTCCCTACACGGCGTATAACTATTCGGATTACGCCAAAACGCTTGCCGGCTGGAACTTTTATATCGACAATCAGTTCACTCAAAACAGAAACGTAGACGCGCTGAACAAAACGGTGGGTCAGGTCAAGGGGGAACTGAACAAGAATGACTATAAGGTTTCGGTGTTCTTTTCGATTCTTTACACCTTCCCGACGATAGACGGGGTGAAAAACAATTTCGGCGACGTTGACGGAGACGGGAAAAACGAGGACTTTGCCACCGTCGCAGGGCGGAAAAAAGCCGTAAAATGGATAATTGACGAGCAAATAGCGAAGTTTAATTCCGGCGGATATCAAAACCTTGAACTAAAAGGATTTTACTGGTTTGAGGAGAGCGCGGGGTCGGACCCTCAGGACAGGGAAATTATAAGATACGCTTCGGATTATCTCCACGAAAAAGGATATGTGCTGTTCTGGATTCCTTGGTACAGGGCGCAGGGGTACGAGATATGGGAAAGCTTTGGTTTTGACGCCGCTTGTATGCAGCCGAACTACGCCTTTAACGACGTTCCGGTCTCCCGCCTTTACGATAACGCCGCGTACACCAAATCATTCGGAATGTGCGTGGAATTTGAGAGCAACGGCACTTCTTACGCGTCTGTCAAAAAAATCAAGGAATACCTCATAGCGGGCGAGGAGACGGGATATATGCACGCCGTGAAGATGTATTATCAGGGCGGGGTTCCCGGCGACATTTATAACGCGTATAAGTCAAACGACGCCTTTGTCCGCTCCGCGTACGATGAGATTTATCTCTACTCAAAAGGGCTTTTCACAAAAGAAAACTGCTATGGTCTCGGCGATACGGGGAATCCGGTGCTTTCGGGTTATAAGTTTGAAAACGGGGTTTACACCGGGAAAGTGGCCCCTCAAACAAGCCTCGCGTACAGGGTTACGGTGTCGGAATCTCCCAAATACGGCACGCTTAAGCTGAGTTATGACGGAAGTTTTGTTTATACTCCGGCAAGCGGGTTTAAAGGCGTGGACAGCTTTTCGGTCGTCGCCGAAAACATGTTTACCCAAAGCGAGCCGGTTCTTGTGGTGGTGAGGGTAAACTGATAAAAAATGGACGGTTTTAGCCTGCTCGCGGAAAAATACGACGCCTTTAACACCGCCGACTATGACGGCTACGCGCGTTTTGCCGATGAAATTTTCCGCCAACACGGCAAAAATATAACCGAAGTGCTTGATTTGGGCTGCGGGACGGGCGAGCTTTCGCTCCGGCTGGCGGACATGGGGTACAGCGTTTCCGCCGTCGATAATTCGGAGGAAATGCTGTCGCTTTTAGAGGGCAAGATTGGTTCGCGGGACATTGATATCCGGGCAATATGTCAGGATATCAGAGAGCTTGACCTGTTCGGCACGGTAAGGGGGTGCGTCTCGTCTTTTGACGTGCTTAACTATCTGCCGGGCAAAAAGGATCTTGAAAAAGTCTTTGGCAGGGTTGGGCTTTTTATGGAGGAAGGCGGGGTTTTTGTCTTTGACGTAAACACGGACTATAGTTACAGACAAATTTATTCGGCAAACACCTATACCTATGAGGATAAAAATTCGTTTTTAATCTGGAGAAACGAATATAACGATAAAACGCGGGTATGCCGTTTTTTCCTCACAAAGTTTAAACTTCAAAAACCGTTTCGCGGGGGGGCAAAAGAGTTATATATTCGGGAAGACAGCGTTCAGACTCAAAAAAACCACTCGCCGTCAACGCTGCTTGCCGCCGCCAAAAAAGCGGGGTTTGATATAGCGGCGGTTTACGGCGACACCCAAAGAAGCCCCCAAAAACCCACCGACCCCAAAGCGTATTATGTTTTAATTAAAAACAGAAAGTTATAGGTTATTTGTCTTAATGGCTGTGATATTAAAAGCCGTCACGAAAAACGGGCTGGCGCGGATTTTTATTGAGGATTCAAGTGATATTGTAAACGAGGCAATCCGTATCCACTCCACCACCTCTGTGTGTTCCGCCGCGCTGGGGAGGGTTCTCACCGCTGCGTCGATTATGGGCGTTATGCAGCAAAAGAATAAAGACGACCTCCTCACCTTGGCGTTCCGCGGAGACGGAGGCGCGGGGAAGATTTTCGCGTCTTCTGATTTTTCGGGCAACGTCCGCGGGTATATTGAAAACCCGTCTTTTAACCTGCCGCTAAAGCCAAACGGAAAGCTTGACGTAGGCGGCGCGGTGGGGAAAGGCAACCTTTCCGTAAGCCGCGACTCGGGGGAGGGGAAAATCTACCACGGGGTTTCTGAAATTGTTTCCGGGGAGATTGCCGAGGATATCGCCGGGTATTTTGTAAAAAGCGAACAGACGCCCACGCTCTGCGCGCTGGGGGTGCTTGTCGCCCGTGAGGGGAGCTGTCTCGCGGCGGGCGGGGTAATTATTCAGCTTTTACCATCTGTGGTCGGGGAGGGCGAAAGTCGCGGCAGCCGAGACAGGCAATCGCTTGCGGAAAAGCTTGAGTTTAACCTCAGCGGCTTGCCGCCGCTGACATCCATGCTGAAAGAGGGCGAAAACAATAAAGGCGGGACGCTTGAATATGTCCTTTCAAGATACCTTGATGGGGCGGAATATGTTATAACGGAAGAAATTCATTGCGGGTATGTCTGCAAATGCAGCCGGGAAAAGACAAGCTCCGCGCTTGTCTCGCTGGGCAGGGAAGAGCTAAACTCAATTTTAACCTCGCAGACCGAAACCGAAATGTGTTGCCGGTTTTGCGACAAAAAATATATTTACACTAAAGGCGACATTTTAAAGCTGTTGGAGGAAGCCAAATGACAAAAGGCAGGCAGGTTTACCGCAAAATAAAAGAAAAGGCAAACATCGGGGTGTTTTTCGATGAGGTTTCGCAGTACTGGCTGACGGGGTTTTATTCCACCGACTCGCTTGTGATAGTGACGGAAGAAAACACGCTGTTGTTTTTGGATTCCCGCTATTTGGCGGCGGCGGAAAAAGAAAAATCAAACGGCGGCCTTTACGGCGACGTGGTTCTTTACCCGCTCGCGGGCGGGGTGTTTGAGGCGCTGAATTCATATGCCCCAAAGGGGGGAGCCGCCCTTGACTCGGCGCTTATAAGCCTTTCAAGGTTTGAGTTTTTAAAAGAAAATTGCAAGGGCCGAGAGTTTGTCCCAATGGAAAACATTTGCGGGGAACTAAGATCGGTCAAGACAAGCGATGAAATTGAAAAAATTAAAAAAGCGCAGGCGATAACGGACAAGACTTTCAGTTATATTTTAAACGTTATAAAGCCCGGAGTCACCGAAAAGCGTATCGCGGCCGAGATTGAGTTTTTTATTAAGACAAACGGCGGGGACGGCGTCGCGTTTGATACCATAGCGGTGTCGGGGCTTTCCTCGGCTTTTCCCCACGGCACCCCGCAGGACAAGGCGATTCGCGAAAACTCGTTTATAACGCTGGATTTCGGGGCAAAATACAAGGGGTATTGTTCTGATATGACAAGAACAGTTGTGCTGGGCAGGGCTGACGATGAAATGCGGCATGTTTATTCAGTGGTGCTGGAAGCCCAAATTTCGGCGCTTTCCGCGATTAAAGGCGGAATGACGGGGAGAGAGGCGGACGGTATCGCGAGGGACGTTATAGCCAAAGCCGGGTACGGCAAATATTTCGGCCACTCGCTTGGTCATTCCTTGGGAATTGAGATTCATGAAAGGCCGAACTTTTCGCCAAAGTCAGAAACCGTTATACCGCCGGGCGCGGTTATGACCGTCGAGCCGGGAATATATATTGAAAACAAGTTCGGGGTCAGGATAGAAGATATGGTTGTCATCACCCCCGGCGGGGTGGAAAACCTTACGAAATCCCCAAAAGAACTCATTGAAATTTGCTGAAACGTTATAAAAACACGACTAAACGGGTAATTTTTAACTTTTCGCGTTTTAAAAAGCATTGACAACGAAAACTTTTTAATGTAAAATTCTGTTATATCAGTATATTATATAGTCTCATTAATATGGGAAGTGTCTTTAAGGAAAAGCATATTTATAAAAAGGAAGGTTTTTTGCATATGGTTACAGCGGGGGATTTTAGAAACGGTTTAACTTTTGAAATGGACGGAAACGTAATGCAGATTATAGAGTTCCAGCATGTCAAGCCCGGCAAGGGAGCCGCGTTTGTCAGGACAAAGTTAAGGAACGTCATAGCGGGCAGCGTGGTGGAAATGACCTTTAACCCCTCCGCCAAGTTTCCGCTGGCAGTGGTGGAAAGAAAAGAAATGGAATACAGCTACGCGGACGGCGAGCTCTATTACTTTATGGATCTCGACACCTTTGACCAGCTTCCCCTTAACGCCGACAAGCTTCCGGACAACTTTAAGTTTGTAAAAGAAGGCGACATCTGCAGGCTTATTTCCTACAAAGGCAATGTGTTTTCGGTTGAGCCGCCGACATTTGTCGAGCTTGAGGTGACAAAAGCCGAACCGGGGGTGAGGGGAAACACCGCCACCAACGCCCTTAAGACCGCCGGGCTGGAGACGGGGGCGGAGGTAAGAGTGCCGATGTTTATTAACGAGGGGGATAAAATCCGTATAGACACCCGCACCGGGGAATATCTTGAAAGAGTTTAGTTATAGGTAAAAATATAAAATATCAAACATATTTATTTATGAAAGGGCAAACAAATGGATTTGGAAAAGAAAGCGTCTTATATCAAGGGTCTTATGGAGGGAATGAAGTTTAACACCGAAACCGATGAGGGAAAACTTCTTAAAAACATCGTGGAGCTCCTCGACGAGCTTTCGTCGTCGGTTGCCGAGCTTGAGGACGTCACCGACGAACTGGGCGATTATGTCGCCGAAATTGACGAGAGTCTTTCTGAAATAGAAGACGATTTTTACGGCGAGGACGGCCGCGATTTTGACTATGAAGATGAAGATGATGACGATTATGATGAAGATGATGATGATGATGACGACGAATGCTGCGACTGCGAGTGCTGCTGCGGCGACGCCGAAGAAGACGATGTCGAGGACGAATAATTTTAACGCCAAAAGCTAAGTCATACCAAAAAAAGACAAGGGTATAAATTTTTAAACCCTTGTCTTTAAAAGAAAAAGAAAAAGAAAAGATAAAAAAAGACCGAATCCGCTACCTAAAAAACACCACACCATTGATTATCAGCGCGAAAGCTTTTAATCTCAAGAAACATGTTTTAGTAGATATTTCGCAAAAACGGTCTTTTTCAATAAGGTTACTTGCCGTTATCCAAGAGTAAAAAGCTGTCATACCAACACAACGGCTTTTCGGCTCTCTTTGGAAAGAGGCTTCGGTCAAACAAAACCCGGGTTTTTAGCCCTAGGCGTTGTTTAGGATTCATCGGCGTCGTTGTCAGGCATATCGCCGTTACGGTTTAATCCCGTATGACTTCCGAGAGAGTCGTTCTCGCCAAAAAGCGAACCTTCGCCTATTCCAAAAGCCGGGTCAATAGTACCGTTGGCGGGAAATCCGTTCAGACGCCTTTGGGAAACCGGATAATAAAATCTATTAAGTCCGGTCTGAGGGGGAAATTCTTTTTTCCCTCTTCTTTTCATAACCTTCATCCTTTCGGGACAATAATATTATACGAAATTATTTTGTTTATATACTTGTAAAATTTTATTCAAATGAGGAATTAAATGGTTTTTATCGGGGTTGATTTCGGGGATAAAAGAGTGGGCATCGCCAAGAGCGACGGAGTTCTCGCTACCGCCGTCTGTTCGCTTTGCGTAGATGGGATTAGCGACGCCGCGGCGAAAGTCGCCCTTCAAATTAGCTCTCTCGGCGGGTCGGAGGTTATAATCGGGCTGCCGAAAAACATGGATTCGTCCGAAGGGCCAAGGGCAAGGCGGACAAGGCGGTTCGGCGAGAAATTAAAACAACTTACGGGGATTGACCCGATTTATTTTGACGAGCGGCTCACCACCGCGCAGGCGTATGTCTATATGAATGAGACGGATTTTAAATCCAAAAAAAGAAAGAGCGTCATAGACGCCCTTTCGGCAAAAATTATTCTTCAGGGCTATTTAGACCAAAAGCGTTCCGCCCCGCCCGTTATATAAAGCTTGTGCCAAGTGATAAACGTGAGGAGAGTCCAAACCTGGTGGTAAAGCTCGGGTTTCCCCTTGGTTTTTCTATGCGTTTCAAGCAGTTTAAGCGCCATCCTGGAGTCGATATATTCCTCCGCGGCGCTGTTTTTTATTATATCCGCCGCCCAGTCGTACAGTTCGTCCTTAAGCCAAACTTTTACCGGGACAGGGTAGCCTAACTTTGGGCGTACGGAAGTCTCGTGCCCGAGCAAATCAGAAAATGTGTCGCGGAGTATATATTTTGTGGTGTGACTTTTAATTTTGTCTTTGTCGCATAGCGGCTTCGCCGCCTCAAACACTTCTTTATCAAGAAAAGGCACTCTCGCCTCAAGCGAGCACGCCATTGAAAGCCTGTCGCCTTTGACTAAAATATCAGACTTCAGCCAGGTTTGGAGGTCGCAGTGCTGCATTTTCAAAAGCGGGCTGTAGCTTTTCGCTTCTTCATAAACCTGTCTTGTCCGGTCGGTAAAGTTAATGTTTTTATCAAATGACTTTAAAAGACCTTTTTTTTCGCCCTCGTCAAACACAAACGAATTCCCCACAAAGCGTTCCTCAATTGGGGTGAAAACGCGTTTCAGGTAATTTTTTCCCCTTACGCTGTCGGGAATAGAAGAGACAAGAGACAGAAAAACCCCTCTTACGGTTTTAGGCAGCCTTGAGGCGAAGTACCCCGTCCTCGCCGTGTCATACACCCGGTAGCCGCCGAAAATTTCGTCCGAGCCCTCGCCGGTCAGCACGACTTTGACATGCTTTGCCGCCTCTCTGCTTATTAGGTAAATCGCCACCACCGAGGGGTCGGCGACGGGGGAGTCAAGGTGATAAATGACTTTTTCATAGTTTTCAACAAAGTCGTTTATATCGCATTTTAGTTTAATGTGTTCTATGTTAAGGCCGGAGGCTATACGGCCCGCGTCCTCAAGTTCCGAAAACCCCGGCACGTCAAAACCCACGCTGAACGCCTTTATCCCCGGCAAGTGGCGCGAGGCGATTGCCGTGACGATTGCCGAGTCAACCCCGCTTGAGAGAAACGCCCCCACCGGCACGTCGGACAGCAAATGGTATTCTACCGATTTTTCCACGGCGTCCCTCAAAGCCCGCTTTTTTTGGTCGTATTTTAGGCTTTTGTTTGGCGAAAAAATCGGTTTGTAATAACAAAACAGCTTTTTTTCCTCACCGTACAGGGCGTAATGCCCGGCGGGGAGGATTTTAATGTCCCCCGTAATGGTATCGGGTTCGGTGACATACTGAAACGTCATATAGTGCTGGAGGAGGGCCGGGTTTACCTTAAAGCCGCCGTATGACATGTCGCCCAAAAACGCTTTCATCTCACTGGAAAAGATCAGTTTTTCCCCGTCTTCGCGGCAGTAGAGCGGCTTTATCCCAAAGGGGTCCCGCCCCGCCATGAGGGTGTTTGTTTCTTTGTCGTATATCAAAAAGGCGAACATTCCCCTGAGCCTGTTTATAAAGGATGGGCCGTGGAGCGAATAAAGCCTTACTATCACTTCAATTTCAGACCTTGTTTTAAAACTTTGGCCGTTTTTGGCGGCCTCGCGGGTGAGCTCCTCTCTTAGTTCAAGGTAGTTATAAACCTCCCCGTTATAGACCGCCGAATATCTGCCGTCGGGGGAGAAATAAGGCTGGTCGCCGCCCTCGAGATCAATAATGGAAAGGCGGTTAAAGCCAAAGCCGATGTGTTCGCCGAAATAAACCGAGTTTTTATCTTTTCCGCGGTGGGAAATGACATAAGTCATTTTTTGAATATCGCTTTTTTCGCCCTCCGTTATTTCGCCGTTTTGTTTAAACATTCCTATAAAACCGCACATAAAATTGTTTTTACCTCTTGTCTTATTGTTTTAAGTTATGATTACTTCGCGGAGGTTGATTTTTCGGCTCCCGCGGCAATGTCGCCGTATGCGTTTTTAAACACCCCCGCCGAAACAATTATAAACGCCCCGCAAAGACAAACCCGCGCAAGGTTAAGCGAAGAGTAAAATTCCGGGAATAGATCAAGCAAAACCGACACGGCGATATAAAACCACCCCAGCGCAACCGCGGCGTTTACCCCGGCGGGGACGGGGGAAACCTGCTTTTTGCATTCCGACTTTAAAAATGAAAAAACCTTTTTAATAAAGATAAAGCTGAGCGCGGCGTAAAGAGCGAGGACGGCGAAAAACAAAACGGTGAGCAAAACAGGCAGCGTTTTAACGGACGAGCTTATGTTTGCGCCGGCGCTTGCAATGATGTCTTCCCCCGCGAAACCAAAAAGCCCCCCCTTGACTACAGCCCGGTATAAAGCGGCCGCAAGCTGAGCCCCGGCGGTACACAGGGCAATCGGCAAAACACTTTTCGCGGCGCTCCGCGAGACTTTAAATACCCCCGCCAAAATTAAAAACGTGCCGATAAAATCGGGGACGACGGGGAAGTGTGACGACGTGATGTTGAGATAAAACAACAGCCCGGCGCAAATATAAATAAACGAGATCATCAGGTTATTGGCGGGGTCATAATTATCAGAACGGTTGTTTTGCCGTGATTTCTCATAAGCCGCCTCAAGATTTGAAATGTATTCCCCGCTTTTCTTCATTTTGCGGAAATAGCTGAAAACCTCGGCGTACCACCAAACCCCGATTATAAGCGTGAGAACAAACCCTAACATAAGGGCTAACGGCCTTAGCCCCGCGATCCCCAGCAAAACGGGGGAAGCGGAAATTTCAACCATCGCGTCCACCTCTAAAATGGCGGCGAGTTCGGGGAGGAAGTTCAGCGCGGCCTTAACCGAGAAAAACACGACGGTAAGGGTTTTCAGTCCCGAAAGCTTTTCGATTGAAAACACCCCGTAGCGGTTTTCCAAATATTCAAGCCCTTCTATAAAGTCAAGGAAAAACGAAACGGCGAATATTATCTCCGCCGCGCCGAAGGTAAAGGCGAGCGTCATTATCATGCTTGTGTCCGACCCCGCGGAAAGCACAAAGGCTATTAGCCGCGCAAAAGAGAGGGAGGCCAGCCAAAAGATTTTTTTCATTGACTGCTCCAAGCGGTCGCTGAACCCCGCCGCTCCCGAAAAGCCGGAAAACCCAAGATAAATCAGCAAATAGCCGAAAAAGTCGGGCAGCGCGTCAAACAGCGCGATATAAGGGTTCGCGAGAAACAAAAACCCCGTGAGAATAAGAGCAATCCTCGGCGAGCCTTTCTTAGCTGTGTTTGTCATGGCTATTTTTGTCACCGCCTTTCTTGCTGTTTTGAAGTTTTTTCGCGAGTTTTTCTTTTTCGCTCTCTAAAAACAAATCTTCTTTTTGCTTTTGGCGCTTTGTCGTCAGCTTGGCGAAACAGTTATAAAGGAAAAGGAAGTTCAACCCCCCCGCGACATATTTTGTTACATAGCGACCCGCCCCAAAAACTCCCGCGCCAAGCGGGGGGATAAACAGCGCCAACAGCGCCCAGAGGTAGTACAGCTCGGTAAAATAAAGCGTGGTCGCCGCTTTTACCGCAAGCGTTTCGGCGCCCGCGTCTGAAGTCAGTTTTCTCAGCGGGATAAGATAAGCCGCGTGCACCGCCGCCCCCAGCGCGACATACGCCGCGTAAGCGGACTTATAAAGGGCGCCGTCGGTGGTTATAAAGTCAAAAATCGGGGCGATGCTGACAAACGATAAAAAAAACGCTATGGCGGACAAAACGGACGCCGTTTTAAAATCGCTCTTGACATATGAAAGCTTTAAAAACCCAAACACAAGCAGCGGCCAGCCGATTAACCCACCGCCGAAAGAGTCGACTATTACGAGCAAATAACCCAAAAGACAAATCCCAAAACCCATTTGCCTATTCCTTTATATCTTTTGACATACAGCACTTTTTATATTTCAGCCCGCTGCCGCAGGGGCAGAGGTCGTTGGGGCCGACTTTTTTCTTTTTGACGGCGGCGGTTTTGATTCTTTTTTCGCCCCCGCCCAGCGACATATCGCTTGCCGCCGTGAGAACCTGCTTTCGCTCCATGGGGCGCCTCGGGATAACGGTGAGCAGCATTCTTACTGATTCGCTTCTGATATTCTCCACCGTTTCCTCAAACATCTGCGAACCGATAATTTTATATTCGGAAACCGGGTTGCGCTGGGCGTAGGCGTTAAGCCCGACGCCTGTTTCGAGTTCGTCCATGGCGTCAATATGGTCAACCCACTGGCGGTCGACGTTTTCAAGCATGACAATCCGCTCGATTTCCCTGAAACGCTCGGCGGTGAAGGTTTGTTCTTGAAATTCATAACGCTTTTTCGCCCTGTCCGAAAGCATGTCTCTGATTTCCTCGATATTCAGCCGGTTTAATTGCTCGGGAGTGTAAACAAAGTCGTCTTTTCCGCATAAAACCCCAAGGAAATAGCTCCTCAGCCCGTTAAAGTTCCACTCGTCCGGCACGTCGGAGGCGCAGAACTGAGATACGGCGTCGTCTATAAAACGCTCAATCATACGCCAAATGGTGTCTTTTAAATCTTTTCCCTCAAGCACATCCCGCTGGGCGTAAATCAGCTCTCTTTGCTGGTTCATAACGTCGTCGTACTCAAGCACCCTCTTGCGGCGCTCAAAGTTTGTCGCCTCAAGCCGCTTTTGGGCGGACTCAATCGAGTTGGAGAGAATTTTCGCGTTAATGGGCTGGTTTTCGTCAAGACCCAGCGCGGATACCACCCCGATAATCCGGTCGGAGCCGAAAAGTCTCATAAGGTCGTCTTCCATGGAGAGGTAAAAGCGGCTTTCCCCCGGGTCTCCCTGACGTCCCGAGCGCCCGCGGAGCTGGTTGTCTATCCGCCTGCTCTCGTGGCGTTCGGTGCCAATTATAAACAGCCCGCCCGCTTTTTTAACCTTTTCCGCCTCCGGCGCTATTTGTTCCTCGTATTCTCTCACAAGGGTTCTGAAACGGTTTCTAAGCTCAAGGGTTTCGGGGTTTTCGGTCTGCGAGTAGCTCACCGCCTCGGCTATCTGCCATTCCTCATAGCCCTCCTCGCGCATTTTTGTCCTCGCCATAAATTCGGAGTTGCCGCCAAGCTTAATGTCGGTCCCCCGCCCCGCCATGTTGGTGGAAATCGTCACTCCCCCGACTTTGCCCGCTTGGGCGACTATTTCCGCTTCTTTTTCGTGATATTTGGCGTTAAGCACATTGTGCTTGATTCCTGCCTTTGTGAGGAGGGAGGAGAGTATTTCGGACTTTTCAACCGAGATAGTGCCAACCAGCACAGGCTGGCCTTTTTCATGGCAGGCCTTGACCTGCTCTATTATGTTGTTATATTTTCCCCTTATCGACCTGAACACCATATCGGTGTGGTCTTTTCTTATCATGGGGCGGTTGGTGGGGATCTCAACCACGTCAAGGCTGTATATTTCCCTGAACTCGTTGTCCTCGGTGAGCGCCGTTCCCGTCATGCCGGAAAGCTTTTCATAAAGCCGAAAGTAATTCTGGAACGTTATGGTCGCCTGAGTTTTATTTTCGCGCTCTATTTTAACCCCTTCTTTTGCCTCAAGCGCTTGGTGAAGCCCATTTGAAAACCTTCTGCCGTGCATTATTCGCCCGGTGAAAGCATCGACAATAAGCACCTGACCGTCCTTGACCACATAGTCGACGTCCCTTTGCATAACGCCGCGGGCGCGGATAGCGTTGTTTATATAGTGCATGTATTCTTGGTTTTCGGCGTCGCCCAAGTTTTCAATACCGAAAAAGCGCTCGGCTTTTTCAATGCCCTTTTTGCCGAGAATGGCGGTTTTGGCTTTTTCATCGACGATAAAGTCGGCGTCGATGTCGTCGCTCCCCTGTTTGTCGTCCATTTCTTTTATTCGAAACAAGCTCATGCGCTTTACGAGATCGTTTGTCTTTTCATAGAGGGGGTCGGATTTATCCCCCGCGCCGGAAATAATAAGCGGGGTTCGCGCCTCGTCGATAAGTATCGAGTCAACTTCGTCGACAATGGCAAACACATGACCACGCTGGGAAACTCTCTCTTTGTAGACGGCCATGTTGTCACGGAGGTAGTCAAAGCCCATCTCGCTGTTTGTGCCGTAGGTTATGTCGGCGGAATACGCCGCCTTGCGCTGCTCGTTGGTCAGACCGTTGACAACAAGCCCAACGGACAGCCCCAAAAAGTTATACAGCTTGCCCATCCATTCGCTGTCGCGCTTGACGAGGTAGTCGTTGACTGTTACGATATGCACGCCCCTGCCGTCAAGGGCGTTGAGATAAGCCGGAAGCGTCGCCACCTGAGTTTTGCCCTCGCCCGTCTTCATCTCGGCTATCCTGCCCTGATGGATAATAATGCCGCCGATTAGCTGAACGCGGTAGTGGCGGGTGCCGAGCACCCGGTCGGCGGCCTCCCTGACCAGAGCGAACGCGTCGGGGAGGATATCGTCTTTTGTCTCGCCGTTCTTAAGCCGATCTTTTAACAGGGCGGTTTGGTCGTGGAGCTCCTTATCGCTCATATCTTTATATTTTTGTGACAGCGATTCTATTTTATCCACCAGCGGAAGTATTTTTTTAATCTGCCTTTCGCTGTATGTGCCTATGATTTTTGATATCAACGACAACGGGCACGCCCTCGCTTTCATTTAAATAGTATCATGGTATCATAGCATAATAGCATATATGACAAAAAAAATACACCCCTTTTTGTAAAAATAATTGAAAAGGGCAAAAAATTATGCTATTATCAGGACATAAGCGCCGGGCGCGAACCCTTAGATATTATCAGACAAGACGCGGGGCGGGAGAGATTCACTGAAAATGCCAAAACTAAACATTGTGCTGCTTGAGCCCGAAATTCCCCAAAACACGGGAAACATAGCGCGGACATGCGTCGCCACGGGGTCTTCGCTCCACCTAATAAGGCCTTTCGGGTTTGAGCTTACCGATAAAAACCTAAAACGCGCTGGCCTTGACTATTGGCGGTATCTTGACCTTAGCTGTTATGACAGCCTAAGCCATTTTGACGCCGCTCACAACGGCGCGGAGCGCAGATATTTTACCACAAAGGCCGAAAAATGTTATACCGAGGCGACTTACCCCGAAGATGTGTTTTTATTTTTCGGCAAAGAGACCAAAGGGCTACCCGAGGAGCTTCTTGTGAAAAACAAGCCCGATTGTGTTAGAATACCCATGTTCGGGGAGGTCAGGTCGCTTAACCTTTCAAACGCGGTCGCCGTCGCCGTATATGAGTTTTACCGAAGACAGGGCTTTGAGCCGCTTAATAAATCGGGGGATTTCCCCGAAAAGAAACTTTAAATCAAGCAAACAGGGGGTACGGCGTAAAATGCAGGAAAAAACGGTTGCCGCCGTTTCCACGCCGCGGGGCAGGGGGGGCGTGGCAATGGTGAGGGTGAGCGGAGAAAAGGCTTTTCAAATCGCGCGCCGGGTTTTTAAGCCGTCTTCCGGGCGGGAGATAACGGATTACCCGCCGAACACCGCCGTCCGCGGCGGGTTTTACGACAAAGACTCTTTGTTTGACGACGGAATGGCGGTTTTATACAAATCGCCGAAATCCTTTACCGGCGAGGACACAGCCGAGCTTTTCTGCCACGGCGGGCTGCTTGTCACCCGAAAGCTCTTGTCGGCGGTTATTTCCGCGGGGGCGGACTGGGCGTCGCCCGGCGAGTTTACCAAACGCGCCTTTATAAACGGAAAGCTGTCCCTCACGGAGGCCGAGGCGGTGGCGGGGATCATCGACGCCGTCAGCGAAAAACACCTTGAGGTTTCGCTGACCCAGCTCGGCGGGACACTGAGCCGCAAAATAACCGCAATATATGAAAAATTAAAGTTTTTGGCTTCCTCCGTCTACGCTTATATCGACTACCCCGACGAGGACATGACAGACGTCACCTGCGAGGAAATGAAACAAACGCTAAGGGGTATAAGCGAGGAACTCCACGCCCTTTGCCAAAGCCGAAAATACGGCAAAGCCATAAGCGAGGGGGTTAAGACCGTTATCGCGGGGCGGCCGAACACGGGCAAGTCTTCGCTGCTGAACCTTCTCATCGGCGAGGAGCGAGTAATTGTCACCGATATTGAGGGCACGACGCGGGATATCGTAACCGAAAAAATAACCCTCGGCGACGTTGTGCTGGACCTTTCGGACACCGCCGGGATAAGGGACGGCAGCGGCGTTAATATGATTGAAAAAATCGGCATTGAAAACGCCAAGGCGGCTCTTAAAGAAGCGGAAATTATTTTGTTTGTGATTGAAAAAACCCTAAGCGATTACGACAGGGAAATTATAAATATTATAAAAGAGGCGGGGAGCGAGGACAAGACGATAGCGCTCTACAACAAAAGTGATCTCGGCGGGGCGAGCCCGGGCGGGGTGTTTAAAAACGAGATTGTCTTTTCGGCAAAAACAGGCGAGGGCAAGGATCTCCTTGTAAAGGCGATAAGCG
Source organism: Eubacteriales bacterium (assembly GCA_041672465.1). Lineage (GTDB taxonomy): Bacteria > Bacillota > Clostridia > Oscillospirales > CAG-382 > UBA1206. The sequence goes on along the minus strand of JBAYZO010000001.1, from coordinate 8,848 downwards.
GCCTTTGCGGAAAATCCGAAACCCGCGACGTCGGGGGGATCATCGTTTCCGCCCGGCAGTACGGGGCGCTTGAAAAAGCAAACGAATGCGTTAAAAACGCGATTGGCGCGCTTGACATTTTCACTCAGGATATCGCGGGAATGGATATCGAGGAAGCGCTGGGCTTTTTGGGAGAAGCGGACGGCAGGGAAGTTTCGGAAGACGTGGTAAATGGAATTTTCTCAAACTTTTGTGTTGGTAAATAATGCTGTAAAAAAACTGTAAACAGCTTTTTTACAGCGGCAGTAAATATCTCGCCAAGAGACGAGCTGTTTACTGCATAAAAATAAAGGTAAATTTAGCATTTAGGACTATAAAATGAGCATTAACGAACTTAATTTTGATATTATTGTGGTGGGGGCGGGTCACGCCGGCATAGAGGCCGCGCTCGCCGCCGCGAGGTTGGGAATGAAAACGGCGGTTTTTACCCTAAACATGGACCTTGTCGGGAACATGCCCTGCAACCCCTCTATCGGCGGGACGGGAAAAGGCCAGCTTGTGTTTGAGATTGACGCTCTCGGCGGGGAGATGGGGAGAGCGGCAGATAAAGCAATGCTCCAGTCGAGGACGCTTAACTTTTCAAAAGGGCCCGCCGTGCGATCTCTGAGACTTCAGACCGACCGCGTCGCCTACCGCAATTATATGAAAAAAACTTTGGAGTCAACCCCGAACCTGCTGCTCGTTCAGGGGGAAGTGACAAGGCTTTATTTTGAAAAAGAAACCCTTTCGGGGGTTTACACCTCTTTCGGCGCGCTTTACTATTCAAAAGCGGTAATCATCGCCACCGGGACTTCGCTTGGCGGCAGAATAATAGTGGGTGAGGCGTCGTATGAGGCGGGGCCCGACAACACCCTCCCGGCAAAGCCGCTGGCGGAAGATTTATCGGGGCGCGGGGTCAAGCTGCTCCGCTTTAAAACCGGCACCCCGCCGAGGGTCGCCGCCGCAAGCCTTGATTACGGGGAAATGGCGCTTCAGGAGGGCGACGAGCCGGCGCGGCTGTTTACCGCGAACGAGTTTGGGGTAAACCAAAAAAATTGCTATATCACCTACACAAACGAAAAAACTCATGAGATAATTTTAAAAAACCTTCACCGCTCGCCGCTGTACGCCGGGGTTATTAAGGGCACGGGGCCGAGGTATTGCCCCTCGATAGAAGATAAAATCGTGAAGTTCGCCGATAAGGAAAGGCATCAGGTTTTCGCAGAGCCTATGGGCGCCGACACGTCCGAGATGTATCTGCAGGGCCTGTCGTCGTCCCTGCCGGAGGAAGTCCAGCGGGAGGTGGTTCATTCGGTAAAAGGCCTTGCCCGCGCGGAGATAATGCGCACCGCGTACGCGATCGAATACGACTGCGCCGACCCCACTCAGCTAAGGCCGACGCTTGAGTTCAGGGATATTTCCGGGCTTTACGGCGCGGGGCAGTTCAACGGCTCGTCGGGCTATGAGGAAGCCGCCGCGCAGGGGCTTATAGCCGGGATAAACGCCGCGCTGAAAATCATGGGCAAGGGTGACTTTATCCTCACCCGCGGGGAGTGCTATATCGGAACCCTTATTGACGACCTTGTGACAAAAGGCACAAACGAGCCCTACCGAATGATGACAAGCCGGAGCGAGTATCGGCTTTACCTAAGGCAGGACAACGCCAAGACAAGGCTTTTAAAAAAGGGTTTTGAGTTAGGGCTGGTGTCCCGCGCCGGCTATGAAAAGTTTTTAAAGGAAGAAGAAGCGCTTTCGGCTGAAATCGAGCGGCTAAAGTGCGAAACCCTGCCGGCGGGGGAGGAACTCGACGGGCTGTTAAACTCAAAGGGCTACGGGAGAGCGGTTACGGGAATAAAAAAAGCCGAGCTTTTAAAGCGCCCGGGGGTGGGGATAAGCGATATTTACCGCCTTGAGGGGAGGCCCGGCCTTAGCCGTCACATAGCCGAAAGGGTTGAGACCGAAATAAAATACGAGGGCTATATTAAAAAAGAAATGGCTCAGGTGCGCCGCTTTAAAAGCCTTGAGGAGAAAAAGCTCCCCCATGATATATGCTACGGCGAAATAAAAGGCCTTAGGATAGAGGCAAGGCAAAAGCTTGAGAAAGTCCGCCCGGAATCAATCGGCCGCGCCTCGCGCATTTCGGGGGTTTCTCCGGCGGATATTTCGGTGCTGCTTATTTACCTTTCGCAAAGGGGGAGAAAGCTTGATTGACATTATCCGCGGCGGCTCCCCCGTTCCGCTCACGCTTGAAATGCTGAACCTGATGGTAGATTTCTTTACGGCGCTTGCCGAAAAAAATAAGGTGATGAACCTCACTTCGGTTACAAACCCAAAAGAGGCGGCGGAAATTCATTTTATTGATTCCTTGTACCTGCTGACTCTGCCGTGCTTTGGCGGCAGGGTGGCGGATATCGGCAGCGGGGGCGGGCTCCCCGCGTTTCCCATCGCAATCGCGTCGGGGCTTGAGGTAACTTGTATCGAAGCTTCCCGAAAAAAGGCGGAATTTTTAAGTTCTACGGCAAAACAGCTCTGTATCGGCAACATTAAAGTTAGTCGCGGCAGGGCAGAGGTTTTGGCGCTTGACAAAAAGTTTCGCGAAAGTTTTGACACCGTTGTCGCGCGCGGAGTGGCAAAGCTTGGGGTGCTGTCCGAGCTCTGCCTGCCCTTTGTAAAACCCGGCGGGTATTTTGTGTCGATGAAGGGAGACGACGCGCAAAGCGAAATTGATTCCGCGAAAAACGCCGTTAAAACTCTCGGCGGGGAGGTTATGAGCGTCACTTATTATAAACTCCCCATAACAGGCAGGTCAAGGTCGCTGGTGTGCGTTAAAAAGGTTTTCCAAACGCCGAAGGGCTTCCCGAGAGCATATGCCGCGATAATAAAAAAGCCGCTTTGAAGGGAGGTTGTAGAATGCTTGACAGACAGGGACTTACCGAGGAAGAATTTTTAAAAAATTATGACCCCTCAAAATTCGACCGCCTCTCGGTGACGGTTGATGTTTTCGCCTATAACCCAAAAGCACAAACCCTTATTTTAATAAAGCGGGGCGGACACCCGTTTTTGGGGAAGTGGGCGCTCCCCGGCGGGTTTATTGAAAAGGACGAGACGGCCGAGGAGGGCGGAGCCCGCGAACTTTTTGAGGAGACCGGCGTTAAGGTAAGCGGCCTAAAGCAGCTGCCGGTGTTTTCAAATCCAAAAAGGGATCCCCGAACACGGATAATAACCGTTCCGTTTGTTGCCTTTTCGGAGGATATTCAACCAAAGGCGGGGGACGACGCCGATATGGCGGCGGCGTTTAAAATCCAAGGCGAGGTTTTGGAAGAGAAAAACGGAGAAGAAACCGGACGTATTAAGCTTAGCCGCGGCGATGAAGTCATAATGTATATGTATAAAAAAAGCGTGCCCGCCGACTGCCGCCCCTGCGACCCGGTTTTCACCGCCGGAGTTGCGGGGAAGATAGCAGGCGACCACGCCTCTATAATTGCCTGCGGGTATGATTATATAAAGCGGATAACCGCCAAACGTTATTTTTGGGATTGACAAAATTGGTTTTGTAAAGTATAATCATTGAGCTTTATGCTTCGCGGTTTTATAAAGGGATATAGCCAAGCCGGTTAAGGCACAGGACTTTGACTCCTGCATTCGCTGGTTCAAATCCAGCTATCCCTGCCAGAAAAAAGCGCCTTTTGGCGCTTTTTTCAATTAAATAAATCCTTACGGATTTGTGAAATGTGCTATCGCACATGAAATACGCCTGCCGGCGTATGAAATGCCTGCGGGCGTGAGTGGATTTATTTTATTTCACTTTCTGCTTTAGCAGAAAATATCATAATGGTCGTGAGACCATTATTTCATATTGCGGAGCAATATTTCATTTAACATAAAAAAATAAGACCCAAAGTAAATAGGTTAGAAGTTTTACTTCTAATTTTTATTCATTGCCTTTTGGCGCTTTTTTCAACAAATCGCGCCTATCGGCGCATGAAGCCACGACTTCATTCGTTTCTTTTGAAATTGTGGGGGAGTAAATGATAGGTGACACTTCTACAAAACTGCTTAAATAACTTTTTTATAGCACTCTGCCAATACAAAACCTGTCGAAAAAGTTCAAATTGCTTTTCCGGCAGGTTTTGGTTATAATAAAGATAACAAGTAAATTTAATATTTGGGGTTGCTGTTATGCAGATTTCTTATATTGAAAACGAAGATCAGCTTAAATTAGTCTTGGATTTTTGTTATGATATTTTAGGGAAACACTTAAAACAAGTTGATAATTACAAATATGGGGACTGGCAAAAAAGGATAGAAAATTACAGCCGAGTTTTAATATTTGCACAACAAGATAAAAAGGTTATAGCTGCTGTATTAGGGCGGCCTGAAAGTACAGAGAGTTTGGTAATGGGCTTTACTGCTTGTGATGAAAATTACCGAATGAGAGGAATAACAAAAAAACTTATTCAACGCTTTGAAACTAACGCAAAGGATTTAAATTTCAAATATATAACACTTGGCGCGGATAAAAATGCGGAAAAATTCTATGAGAAATGTGGCTATAAATCAATCGGCGATATACATGGACAACAAATATATCAAAAAGTACTGTAACGTACACAATGAGTATTTTTATACTTTCTCACGGCATATCTGTTTTCCCGGCGCTGACATAATATTTTGACTGGGCGTTCCACAGCTCATAGTATTTGCCGTCGGGTTTTTCGATAAGGCTTTTATGGGAGCCGAACTGAACAAGAGAGCTTTCGTGGAACACCGCGATGCTGTCGCAAAACTTGCAGGACGAAAGCCGATGGCTTATATATATCGCCGTTTTTCCCGCCACCATGTTGTCAAAGCTTGAGTATATCTCCGCCTCGGCGACCGGGTCAAGGGACGCCGTGGGCTCGTCGAGTATCACAAGCGGCGAATCCTTATACAGAGATCTCGCGATGGCAAGCTTTTGCGCCTCTCCGCCCGACAGGTCAATCCCTTTGTTTTCATAATAGCGGTATACGGTGGTTTGTATCCCGTCCTCAAGCTCCGCCACGCGCTCCCCAAGGCCGGCTTTTTTAAGGCAGTCCAAAACCTTTTGGCTGTCATAGGAAAACGCCCCCGCGACGTTTTCGGCAATGCTGAAGGCAAACACGGTGAAGTCCTGGAACACAACCGAAATATAAGCCATATAATCGTGGTATTTGTAGTCGTTTATATTCCTCCCGCCAAGCAAAATTTCCCCCTCCGTGGGTTCGTAAAGCCGGCAGATAAGCTTGATTAAAGTGGTTTTGCCGCTGCCGTTCATTCCCACCATGGCAATTTTTTCACCGGCTTTAAACCTCAGCGATATGTTTTTAAGGGCGTATTCGTCTGTTTTGGGGTATTTAAAAGACACTCCCCGAAACTCAATGTCGAGCGGCTCGGTCTTTTTAAGCGGTACTCCGCCTTTGGCGTCGGCGCGGGGGAGGTCGAGGAAGGTAAAAATATCTTTCATATATTTGTTGTTGTTGAACAGTCTTCCCACCCGCGCACCGATTGTGGAACAGGCGCCGATAAACCTTTCAACCGTTCCGCGGTAGAGAATAAGGCTGCCTATGCCGAAAACCCCGATATAAGCCTTGGCGCCGACAAAAAGAAGCAGCATAAAATACATCACCGCCGCCCAGACCTGCTGAAGCGTACCGTATTTTAAATTTATATTGCCGATTTCGTTAAAAAAGGCGGGGTTATCAGCTTTTTTAAAATTGGGGAGAATTATTCGCCGCATATCAAACACCGCGGAGTCGTTGCCCTGACAGCGGAAATAGCCGTCGAGCCGCATGTTGCGCTTGTGGTACCCCTCCCAAAGCGTTCTTGTCTTGAGCGTGGCGACATTCGAGGAAAAAACGGAAACAATAACGTCGCCGATTATAAGCAAAAGCAGGATTATCGCCGACGCGGGGGACGCCGCCGCGCCGAGAAGCCCGCCGGGCGAGACGGCCGGGGTTTTAAATATCATCGACGCGGTGAGGGAAACCGAAAGGATAATATTAACCGCTGAAGACAGCAAAAACCAGTATCCCCAATAGAGCTGCATAAAGCCCATGGCGCTTTGCTGTTTGGCGTTCGCTATTTCCATTCTCAGCATGGTAACGTCCGAATCCTCAAGAAATTCATACTTCATGGCGTTCTGGTGTTCCATGTAGCAAAGCTCCTCGTGCTGCCACATTACGCTCTCGTACTGCGCCGCTTTCCAGTTTATAAAGTTAATGGCGGCGGCGATAAGAAATTGCCCGCCGACAGTTATCAGCGCAAGGGTGATAAGCCGGTTTTTACCCGCCCCCGCCAAGATTTCGTTAATGATAAGCGCCGACATAAACAGCGTCAGATACGGCGTGAGCTGCTGCGAGATACAGTTTACCGTCCGCCAAAACATATTTACCGGTGAGAGCTTAAACAGCATTTTATACCCGCGGCTTATCATTTTAATGTTTTTTATATACTCGCTGTTTTTCTTTTCTTTGCTTTTTTTGTTTTTGTTTTTCATTTCCAAAGAAAATTCCTTTAAATTTTGTTTTGCTTTTGCTTTAACGCGGCAATCCGCTGAAATTATTTATAATATTCGCTCTGCACGTTAAACAGCTCAAAGTATTTTCCGCCAAGCGCCATGAGTTCGCCGTGGGTTCCGCGCTCGGCGAGCGTCATGCCGTCGAGAAGATATATTTTATCGCAAAATCGGGTGGAGGCAAGCCGGTGGGAAATAAAAACCGAAGTACAGTTGTTTGTGTTCTCGCTGTACTTGCGGTACATCTCGTCCTCCGCTATGGGGTCGAGAGCGGCGGTGGGCTCGTCAAGAATGAGTATCGGCGAGGCGCGGTAGAGCGCGCGCGCGAGGAGGAGCTTTTGCTTTTCACCCCCCGAAAGCTCAATGCCGTCGGGGTTAAACCGCTTGTTAAGCGGAGTTTCAAGCCCCTTTTCAAGGGAGCTTATTTTTTTGTCAAGCCCCGCGGCGGCGACGCATTCCATAAGCCTTGACATGTCCCGCTCGCCCTCGGGCGCGACGGTTATATTTTCGGCGATAGACGAGGGCATCAGGTTATAGTTCTGGGGGACAAGCGAAAACAGCGAGTACAACACCCCCCTGTCATACTCAAAAACGCTGTGGCCGTTTATAAGCACCTCGCCCTCGTCGGGGATAAGCAGTCCGCAGCAAAGCATGGTGAGGGTTGTTTTCCCCGCGCCGTTAAGCCCGACAAGGGCGGCTTTTTCGCCGGCCTCTATCTTAAAGCTTATGTTTTTCAGCGCTTGCTTGTCCCCTTCGGGGTATTTGTAGGACACGTTTTTAAATTCAATGGAAAGCGGCTTTCCGGCGGGGGCGGAAACACCCTCCCCACGGAAAAGCCTGCCCTCAATGTCTAAAAATTCGCGGTAGTCGGAAATCTGGAGCGCGCCGTCCCGCATGAGCGTCCACGCGCCGAGAATCCCCGAAAAAAAGTTGGAAAGCTGCGAGATTGCCGCGAAGTACAGTGAAAACTCGGCTATTGAAAGCTCCCCCGCCAAAGCCTTGCTGATAAGTAAAAAGTAGGCGACCCCATCGCGGACAAGCGCCACGAAGCTTGAGGTGACGGTCACGGCGGTTTGGGTGAGCTGGGTTTTGTTCAGGTAATATGTATGCTCTTTTATAAGCGTTTTAACTTTTGCCGCGAGAAAGGGCGCAAGACCGAAAAGCCTTATATCCTTGCCGTATTTCATATCGCGGGACACTTCAAACGACACATATCCAAGCTTTTTTTCGTTGAGGTCGCGGTTTTCCGCGTCCTGATAGTCGCGGCGGCTTTTATATCTCTGCACAAAGTAATTTATAAGCGAGCCGGCTATGAGAAGAATAATTATAAAGGCGTTAAGCGACGCTATGACGGTGCCGAACAAAAAGAAACAAAGTATGTCCACCGACATATTGGCGAGAATTATCGGGTATCTGTTGCCGCTCCCCCACACTGCGTTTCCGGCGCGGTTTTGCTTTTTTTGAATCTCCGGGTCAAGCAGCAGATAGCGGTCGAGGTCAAACAGCTTTTCGGTATACTCGTATCTGAGTATAAACGACGACAGCCTTTCCATCACCTCTCTTTTTGTGTCGACGACGTTTTTGGCGAGCCGAAACACGAGCTGAGACGCGAGAAGTCCCCCGATGACAAGGACTATGGTGGAAAAATCTCTGCCGTCCTCAAAAAGCCCGAGCATAACGGGGGGAAAATAAAGCCCGAACGCGTATAAAATAATCGCCAGCGGAATTACCGAAACGGCGGAGACGGCGATAAACTTATTTGTTTTCCATATCCGCCCCATTATCCAGCGAAATGAGGAGACACTTCCGTACTTTGGCTTTCGCTTGGGGGCGGACGGTTTTTTTGACATAGACATAATCACCTTTTGTTTTTTGTAACGCTGTTTTACATAAGCGCGACTTAAAGCTAATAATAGCATAAGTTAATAAAAAATACAACATCTTTCCACAAACGGTTGTCGGCGCGGTGATGAGCTTTTTTAAAAGAAAAAACCCTAAAAAAACAAGCGGCCGTTTTGGCCGCTTGTTGGTTTGACAGGTTATATTTGCTTTGCCGGGATTAATACATCCCGCCGCCCATTCCGCCCATGCCGGGGTTCGGAGCGGGGTTTTCTTCTTTCTTGTCCGCGACAATCGCCTCGGTGGTGAGAATCATGGCCGCGATGGACGCCGCGTTCTGGAGCGCGCAGCGGGTGACTTTAGCCGGGTCGATAATTCCCGCCTTTACCATGTCCACAAAGGTTTCGTTAAACGCGTCAAAGCCCACGCCCTTTTTGGCCTTTTTAACTTTGTCCGCTA